>JAHFSD010000016.1 GCA_023265925.1 archaeon | reverse complement strand
TATTTCAACTGGGAACATTCACTTTCCGGCGGAAGCATGTCCTGGAACTCATCCGTGGGACGGCCGGAGCATTCCTGGGAGTAGGCATCGGCCGAAACCTTCTCAACCTGGAAGAGCTGGCTCTACGCCTGCCCTGGTGGAACATTCTGGGCATTCTGCTGTTTGTCCTGTTTATCTCCGGCCTGTTAATCTATAAGAACGAGAAAGATTTTGTGAAGAAGAAAGGCTATACCATCATCTGGAGAAAGCTGATTCTGCTTTACCTGATTGCCGCCATGGTAGAATTGATTGCTTTGTGGCTATTTGCAGCGATTCCTGCTGATGCGGCTACGTTAATCAAGATGATTGTCATCGGCAGCTATGCGGCGATGGGCGGCGCGGTGACGTTTACTATTGTGTGAAAGGTTTTGCCTTTTATCAACTGGCACACCCCTTATCAACCCCGGAAGCTAACGCTAGACAAAGAAAAAAACTGGGGCCGCTAAGATATAAGGGGCTCTGCCCCTTATCAACCCCGGAAGCTAACGCTAGACAAAGAAAAAAACTGGGGCCGCGAAGATATTCGATGCTCCGCTTCTCGGTTGATAGTCGGAGACTATTCGAACTCCGGTCGCACCCATTATGGTTAAATAACCCCAAGGGTGAATCCTATTGCCCCCAAGCAAGCTGCCTTGCTGAGACCAAGCTAGACTACGGCCCCGTTGATGAGAAAAGAAGACGAACAGTTTAAAAGGTTTTCCCCCAGAAATTTGCCAAGCGTAACCTTTATATCCTTCCACGTTTTCATACCATTACAGAAGAGGCAGATTATGGCAAAAAGACCTAAAGATAAACCAAAACTTTCTCCTCAAGCCCTGACATTTCTAGTGGTCATCGCGCTGATTGCCTCCGTTATTATCGTCCTGCGCTTTCAGGTTCATTCTACAGTAGAAATCGTGGATGAGGAAGGAAACATCGTGGGGGAAGCTTACTACAGTTCTTATGGGAAGTATAAAATGGATGTAGAAAAAATTGCGAAAAAAGTTGCCAAAGCAAAATCTGAAACACCTTCTGAAAAACCTTTGATAAGTATTATACCTCCTGCCCCCGTATGTGGGAATGAGAAACCGGAATTAGGGGAACAATGTGATCAAGGCAGTGCCAATAGCAATGCTCCTAATGCTGCCTGTCGTACCGATTGCAAAAATCGCCGCTGTGGTGATGATATAATAGATAGCGCTTCTGCTTTCGGTGAAATTTGTGATGATGGTAACACTGTCAACTCGGATGGCTGCGGCGCCACCTGTAAATGTCAGGACAACGATGGAGGAGATTATCCCAGTATTCGGGGTGGAGTTATTCTACCTCAATATTTATTGTTTACAGATTTCTGCAGCGGCAATACTTTACATGAACAAGTCTGTGCCCTAAATAGTAACGATGATAGTGGTAATCAACAGCACATACTAATCCCCCATTCTTGTCAAAATGGTTGCAGTCCAGATCCTGGGATAGGAGCAAAATGCAATTAGAGTGATTATCTGAATAGCTGTATAGAAAAAATGCAGACGGCAGGATTCGATTGCAGACCGGAAAGAGTTCTTCCCGATTACCTGCGTAGGTACTGAACCATACGGCCCTGAACCGTACCCGTTTGACCACTCCGGCACGTCTGCGAGAAGTGAAGAAAATGACCTATTCTTTAAAAGGATTTAGGAGATAATACAGGATTCATTAGCCAAGCACGCGTGGTTTTCGTTAAACCCCTTGTTATACGACATATTACTCGGACGACACATTTATTAATAAATGAATTTTCCACAGTTATATTATGAGAATTAATGTAGGATCACAAAATTATATAAAAGTTGGTGCTGTTAGAGAAGCCATTCGTGATTATGGTTTTCTATCAAATGCTGAGGTTTCTGGATTAGAAGTTAGTTCAGAAATTTCTGAGCAACCAAAATCTGTTGATGAAACTATTCGTGGAGCCATGAACAGAGCAAGAAATGCTTTTCAAAATTGTAATTATAGTTTTGGCCTCGAAGATGGATTAATGCAAGTTCCCAATACAAAAACTGGCTATATGAATGTTTGTGCGTGTGCAATTTATGACGGCCAAAACTATCATATCGGCCTGTCTTCTGCATTTGAATATCCTAATGATGTAACTAAACTTGTCTTTGAAGAGGAATTGGATATCAATCAAGCATTTCATAGAGTTGGTTTGACAGAAAATCCCAAAGTCGGCTCCGCTGAAGGAGCAATTGGAATTCTTACTCATGGTAGGTTGCTCAGAAAAGAATATACAAAACAAGCAATCACGATGGCTTTAATTAATGTAGAAAATTCAAAAAAATATTAGTATGTCGTCCTGCGTCACACGCTGCGGATTTTCTGCGAAAATCCTTGGGAGCGCTGCGCTTTCGTCGCCATCGCTCCTCATCCTCGTATAACAAGAGGTTTTAGTCTGATTAGAAAATTGATTCACCTCTTAATACGACTTACTAACTCCTCCTGGATCACCAGAGCACGCAAAATGACAACGAGCATTTTGGTGCCTCAAAAAGCCATTCCTGCTTTTTGGACGGCACGCCCGAGCTTGACGGTGACGGGCACTGCTCTTAATTTTTCCCACTTCCTGAAGCATAGCGTATCTCTACTATCGCTTCATACTGCCGTGGTCCGGGCCGCCCGATGTTGACACCTTCCGAAGCGGACGAAACAATTTTCACAAGAGCTCTGGAGGCAGTAGTTTCCAGGATAGTAGAGTCCGAAAAATACCCTGCCGATCCTCGAACTCCCTGGATCAATCCTGTTGTTGCCTGGATAATAAGATGCGGCCACTGGTAATTGACATACGGGCTATTTCGGTATCTTTCGGCAGGGGGTGCAACTTCACAGCTTAATTCCAAATCTTCCGTGCCACATAAAGAAAGACCACGTATTTTCGGCCCTTCAGGAATATGCAGATCTGATAGTTGTTCTGCGAGCAGTTGGATGACTTTTTCTGCGCCAGGAATCTCTTCCAACAACCGTTCGACGAGTGTCATAGTGGAAGTTCAGGATAGAGGACAGTTTATAAGAATTTCCCCATAAATTTATTAAAGGGGGCTACAACAATCCTGTGCCAAGGACCCATGGTCTAGCGGCTTTTCCTGAAAAAGGAACTGCAGAGGACATCGCCTTCACATGCACAGCTTTGCTGGGCGCCCAGCATCACCATGCTGAGTACGGCGGGGATCGCCGGTTCAAATCCGGCTGGGTCCATTTACTTATTAGCAGAATTTTCTAAATAAGTATCCAACCCTTCAATATGTGCCAGTGGCGTTTCCTGCAGCAGAAATAAGCGCAGACGATTATTGACTTTAATCCCCCGCTGGACACAATCGTGATATAACTTGCGGTAAAGCTGCCGCCCGGCTCTATCCAAATCAGTAAGGATGACAATTTCCGGTGCTGCCAACTCTTCCACTACCTGATAGAGCGGCTTCTTCAGCGTGATAATGTTGCCTAATCCCAATTTTTGCAGGGTTTTCTGGTCTTTTTTTCCTTCGACCAGAACGGGAAGGTCTTTCTCCTGAATTTCCTGCAGCAAGGCCCGGAACTTGTCCTGAAAAGACATGATTTATACACTGCCCCTAAACCTTTTTAAACCTTGTTCCTTTTCCGGAAAGGATGCCGGATTTAGGCCTCAAAGTAGGAATTGAAATCCACCAGCAGCTGGAAGGCAAAAAGCTGTTCTGTTCCTGCCCGACGATCCTGCGGGACGATTCACCTGATTTCACACTCCGCAGAAAATTGCGGGCCGTGGCCGGAGAAAGTGGTCAAATAGATGTTGCCGCAGCAGAAGAACAGCATAAAGATAAAACTTTTGTCTACGAAGGCTATGCTGATACCACCTGTCTGGTGGAAGCGGATGAAGAGCCGCCGCATGAATTAAACAGCGCGGCGCTCTATACAACTTTACAATTTTGTACCGCGGTGAAGGCGGTTATTACACCGGTCGTTCAGGTGATGCGTAAAACGGTCATTGACGGCTCGAACACTTCCGGATTTCAACGAACGGCTTTAGTGGGGCGGCAGGGTTCGATTGACACCAGCCAGGGAAAAATCAGAATCAGCAACATCTGCCTGGAAGAAGATGCCGGTAAAATTGTGTCAGAAACGGCAGCAGAGCGGGTATTTCGATTAGACCGCTTAGGCATTCCCTTGATTGAAATTGGAACTGAACCGGACATCACCTCTCCCCAACAATGCCAGGAAGCCGCCAGGAAAATAGGTTACCTGCTCCGCTCGCTGCCGGGAGTCAAGCGCGGTCTTGGCACCATACGACAGGATGTGAATGTATCCATTCGCGGCGGGACCAGGATTGAAATCAAAGGGGCACAGGATTTACGGCAACTGCCTCTTCTCGTCGAGTATGAGGCCCAGCGGCAGAAGGAATTGCTGGCCATCAAAGAGGAATTGAAAAAGTTAAAATTAGTTTCCTTTGCTGTCTATAACCTTACGGCGCTGTTCAAGAGTTCCTCCTCCACAATCATTCAGAAAACGCTGCAGCAGAAGGGAAAAGTTTTAGGGATGAAATTGAACGGGTTAGCCGGCTTCCTGGGCAAGGAACTCTGTGCCCACTATCGCCTGGGAAGCGAGCTGGCGGGCCGAGCAAAAGTCAAAGCCGGTGTCGGTGGAATATTTCATTCTGATGAATTGCCCAATTATGGTATTAGCGATCACGAAGTCCAGGCCATCAAAGAGGAATTGAGTTGCGGGCTGAAAGATGCCTTTGTTCTCGTCGTCGCTGAAGAACATCAAGCCCGCCGGGCCCTGGAAGCGGTGTATGAGCGGGCGCAGCAGGTGCTGCAGGGCATCCCCGGCGAAGTGCGCAAGGCTAATCCGGACGGGACGACCAGCTATCTGCGGCCGCTGCCGGGTGCGGCCAGGATGTATCCGGAAACGGATGTGCCGCTGGTAATTCCAGATACCAAAACCATTATCCTTCCTGAAACGCTGGATGAAAAAATGCAGCGCTATCAGGACCAGCTGGGGCTGAGCCGGGATTTGGCTGAATTTGTCGCTAAATCAAATAAAGTATTTCTGTTTGAAGAATTGGCAGAGAAATATCCCTCGATCAAGCCGGCTTTCATCGCCGAGACGTTGATATCCACCCCTCTCGACATCAAACGGCAGTATCAACTGGATCCAGAGAAACTGACCGATGAGAATTTCCGTGAGGTGTTCCACTACTTACAGGAAAATAAGATTCATAAGGATATTATGCTCGACGTATTGATTGACCTGATCAAAGGGACGTTTGACCTGAAGAAATATGCCACGTTAGGCACGGAAGATATCCATAATGCCCTGAAGGAGATCATCAAAGAGCATGCCGGAGCGCCGTTTGCGGCTTTGATGGGGATAGCGATGAAACGCTTGCAGGGGAAAGCATCCGGGAAATTTATCAGTGATGCCCTCAGAAAGATGCTTTCTGAGGCGCAAAAGGCGTAAGCATTTTTGCGAATTGAAGAAGCTGGTGGAGAAAGGGCTTTAAGACTTAATTGGAAGTGCTGTCTTTACTCAGCTTTCTTTCCCATTCTTCATAATACTCAAAACGTAGTGCATCTATCTCTGGCATGATCGGAATATTCAATCCTCTCTCCTGCAGGAGATCTAACCTTTCCCCGACCCAGGTAACCCATACTTTATTGCCGGTATGTTTCATTTGGTACCGCAATTCTTCCAGAATGACGTTCCACTGCAATCCTCGTTTCGCCAGAGCCAGACAATCGTCCAGGTCACCTTCTCGTTCCGTCATGCTCTTAAACAATAAAATGTCCTCATTAGAACAAAGGAAGAGGGAAAGTTTGTCGCTGTCCATGATTCTGATGGCCCGCTGCCTCATTCCCGGAGAGAGGAAGAATTCACCACAGACGGCGCGCTGGAAGAGGTCGATCCGGAAATCTTCCCGCATGAAAATCTGGCTGATGTTAAATCGTGCATACAGCGGTGTCGGAATTTTACCGTGGAAACCGATTTCTTTCAGGGTTGCTTCCAGCAGCGTGAATTGATCTTTCGCCGCCACGACGAGATCGATATCTTTAGTAGCCGGCTTGAGGCCCTGATGGAGCAGCACCATCCCACCAATGGCAAAAATATCAGCTTTTTGAGGAAGGTTTTTTTCTATTTCGATAAACAAGTCCAGGATTTGCTGAAATGCCGTAATCATTGATAAATTTCCATTTTTTCCTTGATTTCGGCTAGGGAAGGATGACCTTTTATAGATTTTCCCCGTAAAACATCTTTAATATCCTGCAGCAGGGGATGGACAATTCGTGATAAATCTTTCCGGTGCTTTTGATAAAAGATAGCCAAAAATAACAAATGACGTACAGTTTTTTCTTTTTCCGTGACTGCCAGCGAATGAAGAAAAATCTCCTGTTTGGTCAATTTTCGCGGAGGAAGGAGATAATACTCTTGAGGTAAGAGTAGTTTGACACCATACTCTTGATAAGCCGAAAAAGCCGTTTTGGCAGCAGTGATTTTTTCTTTCGTTGAAAAGAGTATTTCTGTGGTGGCTTTGTGATAAATAATGGCATCAGCAGGAACTCGGCAGTCCACGGTTTGCTCAAACACACGCCATTCGTTGAGAACAGCAGCCAACTCCGGCCAAATTTCAGTATTAAGATGATATTGCTTCTTTTCTTTCTTCACGATGCTTAATTGCCGGGCTTCCTGCAGCTTCCGGTAAATCATGCTTGGTTTTAGTTTCGTCACTGCCGAGATCTCTCCGCTGGTTGTTGGCGTCAGTAACAATGAAAGAATAGGCAAGCCTGAATCAGCCAGCAGGGGGATGAGATTGGGATAGTTAGAGAGGAGTCGTAACAACAGATTAGTCAGGGGAATTTTCCGTGCAATAATCTGTCCCCGCGGCAGCTCGACTAGGCCGTTCTGTTCGAGATGTTGTGCATCCCGCCGAATCTGCTGCTGGCTGCGGTGCAGAGCGGTCGCTATCTCGGCAATCCTGCTGCGGCCCTCCGCGAGCTGGTGCACTATAGACAAGCCGGTTTGGGAAATGGTCATTCCTCCATTAAAATACCCCTTATTTAAATACTTTTCTCTCTTCAGTGGAAAATAGACCAGAGTGGGCTTCCTCACAGCGACGAATTAAAGAAGCTGGTGGAGAAAGGGCCTTAAGACTTTTTATCTTTTCCCGAAGCCCGATAGAGTTGTTGGAAATATTTCTCCTCAATAAACAGATACTTCTTCAATTCCTGCAGCATCTTTTCCACGTCCAGCAGCACCCAGCCATCGCCGTGCTGATACTGCCAGAGCACTTCATCAATGAGATACTGCCAGTCGAAACGGGTATCTTTTTCCACAATGGTGCGGATATCATCAAAATCATTCTGCCGTTCCGTCACCGCTTTCAGAAGAACCAGGTGCTCTTTGCGTAGAACGTGAACTCGCAGCAGGTGTTTACCCTGAAAATCGTGCACCGCATACAAATCTTCCTTCATTTTCGGGCTTAACATCGTCTGAAAAATTTTGCCGACAAACAGGTCAAACCGGCCACTCTCGCCTTTAAACACGAGAGGGGCATGGGCAACCCGTAATTTCTCCGGGACGTAAATTCCGCCAGGATTCCATTTTTCAAATCCCAGTGAACCAATTACCCGAATAAATTCCTCCCGGGATTCTTGCTCTTCAAATAATAAATCAACATCTTTGGTATCATCTTTATAGCCATAAAAGATCATGGCATTGCCGCCAAAAGCATAGCACTGTAGATCTCTCTGCAGATGGCCGGCAATCAGCCGGAACAAACTGTTCTGATCTTCCGAGGTAATCATGTCAACACCTTGTCGAAGTCGCCCCGGCGGAAAGGAATGGGCACATTCCAGAACTGCTCAATGGGATAAAAATCTTTCTCTTTCGTCTCATAATCACGTATGAGAAACAAGCGCCGAAGCCACCGTTTCTGCTGGCGATACTGTTCGGGCATCCTTCTCACCCGCAAAAACAACCTTGCTACATCATAGAGAGCACCTACTTTCTGCCAGCACTCTTTTTCCTTGGCGAGGCGATATAACTTGGGCCAGTCGGTGAGGTGATTGAATAAGCGCATACTGGCGAGGATAATGCGAAAGCTTTGCGTCTGCAGTGCATCAATCAACGCTTCTTCCGGCCCATAAAGACCATGCACCTGATGATCATACCACGGTCGGGGCTGGAAGTTTGGTGAATATTTGTTGATAATATCCCACATGCCTGGAAAGCGGGGGCGCTGTTTGGTCATAGTAATCTTATAAATCCGCTTTTTCCGGCCTCCCCCGGCCCAGAGTGTGACATGGCCCTCTTTTTTGAGTTTGCTAAGGAGGTTGAGGGTGGACTGCCGGCCCCGGCCCAGCGCTTCGGCAGCCGTTTCAATGGTATGCAGGCCGTCCAGCTGGCGCAGTATGTTTTCCCGGTTTTGTGGTTTCATTAATGTTATGTAAGTATAAGTAATATATAAACTTTTCTATTTCTAGGTTATGTTAAATGTTGTTATTCCCCTGAAACGAGAGGTAGTGGGGGGAAAATTCTCTTAGTGGAAAATTGATGGAATCCAGCCCCCGCCATCAGACCAGTAAACCACTCGTAAGTTATAAAACAACGAAAGATTTATATAGAAGGGACGGTTTAGGGGGGGTAAGAAACGATCTTCGATTAAAAATCGAAAGAAGGAGGTTAACTAAACATGACACAAACCATTGATGCTATTCTGATTGCTTTGGGCTGGTCTTCAGTGGCTCTCGGTGCCTACGATTCGTTACGTCCAACTGAACAAGGCTGGAACAAAATAGAACGAGCCGTGATCGCCCAAGGAACTGTTCAGGGGCAAGACTATGCCCGGAAAGCAGTTCCTGGTGCCCTTGCCTTTTATAGTGGTGCAGCTGTAAGCCTGTTGGGAATGGATAGTGGGAAGTATCGAGGTAAACGAAAATGACCAACCCCACGACACAATTGTATGTGATGAAATAGTGATTCTTTTGGTTGCCTGACATCATGAAGTTACAACCACCATGCTCCCCCTCCTTGAATCCTTAGCACGAACAATCGAACAGGAAATTCTCATTACTGGCACCATTGCCCTCCCGGGATTTCCTCCCGTCCGGCGCAATGCCCTACGAGCATCATCCTCACCCTACCAGGGCCTCTGCCATATTGCTGTTGCCAAACTGCAGGACAACCTGCGGCAACAGGCGCCGGATTTGAGGATGAGAGTTCTTTCCTTCGAATATGCCGAAAGAAATGGAAATGTTCCTGCGGGAAAAAGTGCCTGGGAACGGGGGCGGCATGTCATTGCCGAAGTCATCGCACCGGAAGGAACATATCTGGTTGACCCGACGATCAGGCAATTCCTGCCGGAGGCCAAGAGCGTGTATGGGCCGGGTGAGATCTACCCATTACAAATGGTACAGAGATCAATTATCAGGCGTTAAATCCAGCAATCCTTTTTCGACCGTCATCTTTTTATCTACCAGCCAATTTTCCTTTTCCATGACCACTGTTATGACCAGAGATCAAGCCTTGTGGAACAAAGCATTGTTCATCCTGTTCTGCCTTACCCTTCCCGTATTTCTGCTGCTGCTTTCCTACAAGCTGACGTTGGCGTTCTATCCCCTCACCCCTCCGCAGGAAAACACCCTCAATTTCCTTCATGGCCAGGAAATGCTGACCGTGCCCTATGCCGAGCAGGAACTCTCCCACCTGCGGGACGTGCAAAAAGTCATGGACAAGGTTGACTTTGTTTTTTATTTACTACTTATTGCTGTCGTTTCCCTCTTTTCTTTTTCCTGGAGAGCCAAAACCAGCCGGGCTTTTCTGCGCTGGGGCGGCCTCACGACACTGGCGGTAGTCGGGATAGTATTATTATTTCTCCTGCTTAGCTTTACCTCTGTTTTCACCCTATTCCACCAGCTGTTTTTTCCGCAGGGGAACTGGCTGTTTCCGGAAGAGTCGCTGTTGATACGGACGTTTCCGCAGGAATTTTTTGTGAAAGTAGGCCTGACTATTTTTTTGCTGGCAGTTTTCATGGGGTTGTGCCTGCTTATACTATCTTCCATCAAAAAATAGCAGCCTTTTTATACTGCTTTCCCTTTTCTCTTAGGATGTTCGCTCGCCTGCGGGGATTTAAAGCACTGATCATCGGCGTATTTATTGTAGCCTTCCTGCTAGCCCTGCTGTTCATCGCCCTCAACATTTTTCTGATTTTGATTCCGGTTGTTCTCATCATTGGCCTGTTGGCCTATCTCTTCCATAAACTCACCAGGCCCAAACGGAAAGAGCTGAAAGCCTTTGTGGATGTGAAATATAAAGTGGTGAAATGAATGAAATACTTTAATATAGTGAAACGCGCTAATTATGTTACTATAAATTTAGCGTTTCACTATATTAGAAATGCGTTATTGATGCCACCTAATTAACGCATTTCTCTATATAGAACATTCCAACATGAAACCCCTCATCCTGCTCAACTTCAAGACTTACCCGGAAACGCTGGGTGAGAAAGGACTTCGTCTCGCCGAGAAGATGGCCAAAATAAGAAGTAGAAAGTACACTATCACCCTCGCCCCGACGCTCCCGATGATTAAGGAAGTAGTGGGAAAAGCAAATAGTTATGGACTACCGCTTCTGGTTTTTTCCCAGCATGCCGATCCGGTGGAAGACGGCGCCCATACCGGCAGTATTTCCGTGAAGGAATTGGGATTGCTGGGAGTAAAAGGAACGTTGTTGAACCATTCGGAACGGAAAATTTCACTTCCAGTACTGGCACAAACAATAGAACTCTGCCGAAAATATAACCTGATTACAGTCGTCTGCGCCTCTTCCCTGCCGGAAGTTAAAAAAGTTGCCCAATTCCATCCCGATTATCTTGCCTATGAGCCGCCGGAACTGATTGGCGGGAATGTTTCTGTGACGAACGCCAAGCCGGAAGTAATCAGAGAGGCAGTGGAATTGGTTAGAAAGCTCAGCCCGGCCACTAAAGTCTTATGCGGAGCGGGAATTCAGGGGCGGGAAGACCTGCAGAAAGCGCTGCAGTTGGGAGCACAAGGAGTTTTAATCGGGCACGCCGCGGCCAAAGCAAAAAATCCCCAGGAATTCCTGGAACGGCTCTTTACGTAACATCAATGATAATGTTCTGGGTATTGCCGTACTGCTCCCCTGTTTCGGCCACCACCCGAACTTCAAAGAGGTATTGACCAATCAAGGCAGTCCGGGGAATGCTGAATGAAATACCTTCACTATGGTGCTCATTCTCTTTAATCAATAACGGCTCTTTAATGTAGAGAGCCCAGCTTTCCGCTTCTTCGGTTGACACTTCACTGGTGATGTCTTCTCCCTGTCTATCAATCACTTTGGCCAGCTGCACCTGAATCTGAAACTGTTCTCCACTGCCACCGATGTTTAAGATGCCTAAGCCAAAAACATGGCTTTCCTCCCGCTCAATTGTCGCCTGGCGGAAAGGCAGCGCGACCGTTTTGCCTTCTTCCACCAGCAAACGTCTCAGTTCTTCCTCTGTTCTCCGGTCTAAATCTTTTCTTATATCCTCAGCGCCGGCGATGAGTTTGTAGAGGAAGGCAATCCCCCCTCCCAGAATGACTAATGAAATAATAATCACGACCAGCATATTGACTGACAACTCGATCGCCCCTTTTTTGTGCATGAAGGGAAGAAAGAATTTACCTGTATATAAACGTTAGCTCTGTTTTTTCAGGTTGACCCGGAGAGACAGAAAGAGGCTGTATTTAAAACGTTTACTTTATGATTTCGTACTCTTTCACGATCAGCACCAGAAATAAGAGCAGCAGGACTGCCCCGGCAATCATGTACCACAAGCCCGGCAGGACAGAACTGTCACGAATCGCCGTGTACATCCCCCAACCCATCACGCCAAAACCCAGCCAGAGAAATTTGTCTAACACTAACTTCATCACTTCAAATTCCTGCTGATCGGTCATGCGCCGCTTGGAGTTTTTGCTCATGGGATCACACCATTTAAATGATATTTACAAAAAAGGTTTTTTCTGCATAGGGCGTGGAAACTTCTGCCCCGCCCGCATCCAGTTCTACCACTTTCAGGCTTACCAGGTAGGTCCCCTTATCACCAGAGGCAATGATTTTGATGTTATAGGCCTCGGCATCCGTTACTTTCAGTGTAAAAGGTCCTTCGCTCAGAAAATATTCTACCTGTTTTTGCACATCATAGCCAGCGGGAGCACCCTGTTTTGTCAGCGTAGTTATTTTTATTTTAAACCGCAAATCTCCGCTGGCTAACGTATTTTTAACGCCAATGGCAATGTCCTGAGACTGCCCCTTTTCAACCGTTAATGTTGTGGCCGGAAAACTAAGTTTCTTATCTCCGGTCCTCAAATCTTCCAGGATTGATTGCCGGATCTGTTCCTGGACGGAACTGGAGGTTTCCGTAATAGACTTGAACTGTCCCCGCACAAACCCTAACCCTAACCCCAGAACGACAAAGGCAATGACGACAATAACAATAGCCTGAATGGACAATTCCAGGGAACCTTTCTTATTCATCGTAAGACACCTCTTTTAATCATAATACTGTAAGCAATATTTTGGGGTATAAAAAGCTTTTGGATGGGAATCTTTAAATAAGCGTAAAGTATGTCTTTACTCCAGAATGTTTAAACACCGCAAAGAAGCTGGTAGACTACTGGCCCAACAGCTCTCGGCCTATAAAAATGCTAAAAATACCCTCATTCTGGCCATTCCCCGGGGAGGCGTGGTGATAGGATCTGAAATAGCCCAAAGGCTGCACCTGCCTTTGGACGTCCTGGTCATCAGGAAAATCGGCTTCCCCTTCAATGAAGAGCTGGCCTTGGGGGCAGTAGGTTTAAAGGAGAAGTACTTCAATAAAGAACTTTTGAGCCATCCGGAAGTGAGCAAGGAATATGTGAAGAAGGAAGTGCAGGAAAAACAACGGCAAGTCCAAGAACGCTATTTCCTGCTGCGGGGGAAGAGGAAGATGTATTCTATCCATCACAAAACAGTTATCCTGGTAGATGACGGAATCGCGACCGGTGCGACGATGTTCATGGCCATCCAGATTCTCCGGAAACAACAGCCTAAAAAGATCATTGTTGCTGTCCCGGTGGCAGCTCCGGAAACAGTGGAACGGCTCAAGAAAGTAGCCGATGAAGTGCTCGGCCTGGAACAGCCTTTCTACCTCGGTGCGATCGGGCAATGGTATCAGGAGTTTGAGCAGGTGGAAGATCAGGAAGCAGGGAAAATTCTTCAGCGGGCCTGGAAAACTTTTCCCGGAAGTTAATTTTATATAGGATAAGCACATTCTGCCAGGAGAATGAGGTGATCTTTATGGCCAAGAAGAAAACAAAGAAAACAAAGAAAAAAGCCGGGAAAAAGAAAACTGTGAAGCCCCCAGTGAAGAAAGGGAAGAACGTCTGTGAGTTTTGTTAGATGATTACGCCGGAATTTCCATTTCCAGCTTTTGGCTTTGGGAACGCTGGTAAAGCTCTTCTAAGATTAACAGATCATATAATTCTATTAGTTTTTTAATTTTAGAACTTTCTTTATTTAATTTAAACAGTTTAGCTTTTCCAATCACTCTCGTGGGAACGATAATATTATTCTTAATTAACGAATCCCAGTTCCGATACAAAGTTGCCCGACCAATGCCGGCATGTTCAGCCATATCGGTAATAGAAAAATCTAACTCTCGCTCTGTTAACAAGTAGTCCAAAATACGTATGGTGGGAGAGTCACCTACTAATTCTATAAACAATGATTTTTCTTCCATGTTATCCTCAAATGAAGAACTCTATTTAAATCTTTCTATTTTGAGACAACAACATCTCACAATAGCTTAGAAAGATTTATAGGTTTCCTAAAGATTCTAAGGTCATGCAATTAAATGTATTTGATATAAAAGTAAGGATAATTCGTAAGTTGGTGCAATGGCGAAAATGGGGCGGCTCGCACACAGAAAATATTCTGGGTGGATTACCATCTCATCTTCGTGGAGGAAAACTCGTTCGCGAGGCTTTACAAGAGTTAGAAAGAGAGGAATGGATATTGCCGGCAAAGAAAACTGGTGAAATTCATTATTCACTGAATCCCAGAAAAACAGCTGAAATCCTTACCTTTTATGAGCAGTATTGCCAGAAAGAGAACGAAGGGGTATGAAGTTTGTTAGATTATTCTTTCTTTTCTTTAATTCAGCTACTGTTTCCAAAACTCTTCTTAGAGTTCTATAATCAAGAACAGCCGGCTTACTGAAAGTTTTCAGAAATTTGCCAGCTCCTCGCCAAAACCTTTATTAATTAACAAAAATTAGTCCTGACCAGAGAGGGAATTCCAATGGCAAAAAAAGAGGATGTATGGATATTTTGGCTGGCAGTAGTATTAAGCATTATCGGGGTTGCGGCCATGGTAGCTTTAGCAGTTCAAGTAATACGAAGAGGTATTCAATGCTAGACACCAAAGAGTTACTGGCTGGGGTTGCTGTCATGATTTTCATTTTGTTGGGACTCCACTTTTTCCTTCGCCAATTTGGAGTGATTTAACAACCATGACCATCTCCCCTCTCCCCAAAACTACCGACCTGAAGAAGCTGAAGCTGCTCGCCAACCAGGTCCGGCAGGATATCATTACTTCGCTCGTTGCTGCTGGCTCCGGCCATAGTGCCGGCCCTTTAGGAATGGCAGACGTCTTTACCGCACTATACTTTAATATCCTGAAACACAATCCCCGGTATCCGGACTGGGAGGAACGCGACATTCTGATTCTCAGCAATGGGCACATCTGTCCTGTGCGGTATGCGGCAATGGCTAATGCTGGATATTTTCCACGCTCAGAGCTGAAAACGCTGCGGAAATTTGGCACAAGACTACAGGGTCATCCGCATCGAAACAGCTTACCAGGGTTAGAGAGCACTTCCGGCCCGCTCGGTTCCGGATTAAGCCAGGCCGCGGGAAGGGCTTATGCTTTTCTGATGGATAAAAAACCAAACAGAGTATACTGTATCATCAGTGATGGTGAACAGGATGCCGGGCAGACCTGGGAAGCAGCCTTATTTGCCGGAAAGAACAAGTTGCGGAACGTCACGGCGATTCTGGACAGGAATAATATCCAGATTGACGGCCATACTGAAGACATCATGCCCCTGGAGCCGCTGGCAGATAAGTACCGCGCCTTTAACTGGCACGTTATTGAGGTGGATGCCCATAACCTTCAACATTTCATTGACGCTTGTAGTGAAGCAAAAACGATTTATGAAAAGCCGACGATGATCATTGCCCATAATGTTCCGGGGAAAGGCGTTTCGTTCATGGAAAATGATTTTGAATGGCACGGCAAGCCGCCGACCAGGGAGCAGGGAGAAGTTGCCTTGCGGGAATTGAAAGTGTGGAAGGAGAGAATACTGAAAGGGATTGATTGAATAAATTTAAATAGATAAAAGTTGTTCCTGAACAATTGAAAAAAGGGTAGTGTAATGAAATTAATGAAAAGAGGGATGGTGGTTGTACTGTTAATTTCTTTACTTCTTATTTCTACAGCTTTAAGCGAAGAGGAAGCTGCCACTGAAACGCAACCAGTTATTGTAGAGCCAGATGACACCACCAACCAGTTCACGTCAATTCTATCGTTAATTGCTGATAAAGTTACAGTCTTTATTGGAGACATCATAAATATTGAAGCAACACTGAAATATGAAAATTCGACCACAGCGGGATTTGCCGAGGGACAGCAAAGAAGACCTCTAGGCGTACCAAAACACGTCTTAGCCAAAGTCTTTAATGAGGATAAACTAAACTATGATCGAGCGTATGCTCAGGAATATCTGGAGTTACGCCATAACTTCTCTGATAAACCGTACAAAAACATAACGGCGGATAGGGAAGATTTCACTTTAAGTATGCGCAATAGGCTTGATGATGTCCGTGGCCTGAATATCAATAATAGTAAATTTGCCGTTCATGTCGTGTATTGTGATCAATTTGAGAAGTTCTGTAAATTCCGGGTTAATGGGGTGCTGGCACCAAGATTATATTTTAATGATGTTGTTGATGTCGGTAAGCTTCATGACTTTGATTTGGATGGGAAGTATGCCCTCAAAGTAAATTCAGCCAAATTTGATCAGTGTGACAATCAGCGCTTTTGCCATTTTGGATATGAAGGGTATGATCTGGTGGATGTTACGCTGGAGAGGAAAAGATGAACCTAAAAAATAATCTATTTTTTGGTATGTTGTTTGTCTTTTTTATTAGTTCTCTCTGGGGAACGAGGGCAGAGGTGTTGCAGTTCAATGGCACGTTGAGCCATGGCACATTCAACCTTTACAATCCAAAAACAATAGATCTATTCGAAAAAAGTTATACTCTTAATTTAGTATACTGTGACCATTCATCCCAAGCGAATATACGAATAAATGATCAGAGAATAGCTAAACTACATCCCTCTGAGACTTATGAGTTAGACAGTGATTATTTTATCAGAGTCTATTCAGTTACATACCAGAATGCGGGTGGTTATGAAAATTGTGACGTTCAACTTTCTATCTTTTCCAATCACATCATTTGTGGGGATAATATTTGCAGCACTAGTGAAACTTGCCGAAGTGATGCTTGTTGTGATGGTAAAGAAACTAATTGGGGTGCTGCTTGTTGTAATGGTAACGTAGTTGATGTAGGACATGATACTAAGAATTGCGGCACCTGTGGAAATACTTGTAATGAAAGCCAATATTGTACTGGTGGCCAATGTATCAATTCTTGCGGGGATGGATATTGTGTTCCTCTAGAAAGAGAGGTTTGTGCCCTTGATTGCCCCTGGTGTGGCGACGGTATCTGTAATGCCGAGGAAACTTATAAGAGCTGTCTCAATGATTGTCCGAAACCTTCCGTATGTGGAGATCGTATCTGCGATGAAAAGGAAAACTGTTGCCAAGACTGTAGCTGTCGTGAAAAATTTCAGTGTCTGCGTAACTTTTGCGTTCCAGTGTTAAAATGCTACTCCAATTCTGATTGTGACGTGAATGAAACCTGTGTAGATGAAAACTGTACGGTAGAAGTTATTGAAATAGAAAAAAACAATCTCTCTGGGTCTATCGACTTCCCTGCAACACAATCGCAACCGGCTCAGGAAGAAGAAACAACGAATACTTCTGTAGTACAAAATGTTGAGCAGGATAACAGCATCTTCAAGCTTATTAAAATGTGGCTATTGAATCTAGTGGGGTGGAAATCATGGGGAGGATAATGAATGTCAGCGGAGCAATTTACTTTCCCGCCACGCTGGCGAATATCGATGGCGATAAAGAAAAAGAGCTGATTACCGGTGTGCGGAATGGAACCATTTATGCCTATGACATTACCACTGGAAACACGATAACGGAACGATGGAGGTATCACTTGACGCCAAAATGGTCTCCGGCTCCAGGCTTGTACCGGGTTAATTTTAACGGTGGAACCGTAGTTGTTGATATTGATCTGGATGGAACGGGTGAAAACAATGAATATTAAAGAACGGTTCAAGACTAAAGAATATTTGAAGAAAGGATTTATGATCGGCCTATTTGTAGGTGCTATAAAAATATTCTTGTCCATAACTTTTGAAAATTCTAATATATCTTCTCTTAGGGGGATGTTTGGGAGAGAATTCGTTGTTTTTTGTAAAATGGCCCAGATAGAGGCCGGTGAATCATGCGGTTATCCTTTCGGAGTTTGGTTTTTTATTATTTCACCCCTCTTTTTTGCTTTGTTAGGAGCGTTGACACTCTACTGTTATCGTAAAATCAAAGTGATAAATCAAGAGAAATGAAAAAAGTAAAACTCTTATTTGCCAGTGGACTTATATTGATTCTACTTACTTATAGTATTTTCGCATATAAGATAAATCCTACACCCGTTCATGAACATATTACGAATGAATCTAAAGAAGTATGGCCGTTAATCCCATATGAAATAAAGCTGCACTTGGGTAAGAGTATAAATGCGTCAATCAATTCAACCTACGATTCTGGTGATGATATAGTTACTGGAAGTGCCGAAGAGGATAGAGCTATGGATACCATCACCGCTTTTTTCAGAAATCACTTCTTCCAACCGGATAATCCTTTGACTCATTTAATCAGCTTTGAATACTATAATTATGGACTACTTCAATATCCTCAAAGTTCGTATATTAAAGCAAGAGAAATCTGGACAAAAAAAGTAATTCCTCTTTACGTTAAAGGTGAAATAGATGAATCCTACTACTGGCTAGGTCATGTAGCCCATCTATTGGAAGACGCGGCACAGCCAAGCCATGTTCTCGACGATCCGCATGGTGGTCATGCTTTAACAGGTGGAAATTCTATTCTTGAAGAACATACTGGGGATTCTGCCATTTTCAATAGATACAATGGAAAAAACTATGCTGGTCAGCAATATAATTATGATAATTTGATAAATGGTTTTACTTGGAGTAATGTTGACCCGCCTACAGAAAGTGATAGACAGGCTATTGAGTTGTTTCGTCTCTTCTGGTACACTGCTCAAAAGACTCAATACTGGGCTTCAGATAATAGAAATGGAAATGCTTTTTATCGAGATTTAAATAACAATGCCCAAAACTGGCAATGCAGTGGCACGGGAAGTTTAAATTTATGGGCTGCTGAGGGATACACAAGTTGTTCTAATTTCATTAACAACAGCGCGGACTTAAATGCAGCAACTGTAGATAGAGAAGCCAACGCCACCATCCCCCACTCTATGCGTGCCGTTGCCGGCTTATACCGCCTCTTCGACGATGCCGTCCGTATCGACTGGCCCACCGAAAACCACGACTTTAGAAGAACTGGGTTTACTTTACTCAAAGGCGACATGAGCCATGCCAAGGATACAGAAAAAAACTCGTATGCCTTTGAACCAGGTGCCATCACGGACAAAGAACAAGTGGTCAAAGCCATCGTTGCCGATATCGACGGCAATGGAGCCATGGAAATCGTGAATTTGGTTAGTAAGCAGTCATACAATAGCTATACCAAAATTCACACTATCGAAACACAACGAAAGAGCAACCAGCCTTTCAACAGTGGCTATACCTACGACACCAAGAAGAAATGGGATACAACCATGGTTGGACTGACCAATGGCGGGGTTTATTTCCCGGCGACGCTGGCGAATATCGATGGCGATAAGGAAAAAGAGCTTATTACCGGTGTAAAGAATGGAACCATTTATGCCTACGACATTACCAATGGAAACACCATCACCGAACGATGGAGGTATCACTTGACTCCCAAATGGTCTCCGGCTGCCGGGGAGAACAGAATTTATTTTGATGGAGGCACGGCAGTAGTGGATATCGATCTGGATGGAACGAATGAGATTATTTTTGCCGATGTGCATGAAGCTATAGATCCTAATTGGCCTGGAGAAGTCTATGTGCTCAAGGATAATGGGGCGGGTGTTCAGCCTACTAAATTTGCGAATTATACGTTTGGAAATGGAGGTGCATACGCTACCGTATCTGTTGCCAATCTCGACAGCGATGATAACCCGGAAATTGTCGTTCCCAGCTGGTATGGCATCTCTGTCTTTGATTATGACCCGGCAGCGCCATCAAAATTATCTCTCAAGTGGAGCAATAGCGATGGAAGAATCGAAAGTTCGGCCGTTATTGCTGACGTTGATGCGGATAATAAATATGAACTGGTCTACACCACCAACACTGGAAGCTGTGCCGCCGGAAAGACCTGTTACAACCGCCTTTACGTTCGTGATGCGGCAACCGGCACACAGGAAGCAATGGTTTCCTTGAGTCAGCTTCCCCGGCCAACGCCAACAGTAGCGAATTTAGACGCTGATGCCAATTTGGAAATTGTGCTTCTTACCCAGAGCCAGCTGAGTGGTGGAGCAGTGCCGGGAAATGTCTATTGCTTTAATGGCAATGATGGAAGTGCCTGTACTGGTTCATGGCCATTTAATCTGAGTAACCAGCTTAAAACCTCGTTCATGAGTCCGAATGTTGCCGACCTTGATAATGATGGAACAAACAACGTTATCTTCGCTGAAAACGATGGCAACCGCGTTTTTGTCTTAAAGAATGATGGAACAGAATTGTTCAATTACGAATTTGAAGGTTTTATTGACAACGGCATTGCCATTGCCGATGTGGATCAGGATGGCGTGGCTGAACTTGCCTTGAAAAGGGCTGGTTCGCCGGTTACATTATTTTCTACAGTTTCTTCCTCAAATAAGCCCCCGGTACTGGAACCAGTTCTGAATCTTACTGGCATTGCCGGCGATTTGATTGATATTAAAGCAGCTCAACTCAATGCCAGCGATCCTGATGGTAATGCCCTTAACCTGAGCTATTCCGCTCCATTCAACTCTACCGGATTATGGCAAACTACCGTAAACGATACCGGCAATTACTCTATTCTTGTAGAAGTCAGCGATGGAAACCTCACGGACTACAAGTATGTTGACCTGATTGTGTTCAATGAAAATACGTCCGTCCAGAAGAGCTTTACCGATGGCTTTACTCAAAAGGGATTAGTGTACACGTCTCCAGGCAATCAAACCGTTCGAGTAAGGCTTCCTAAGAATGCCACCGTCATCTATTCCAAAATAACGTTACGGGGGGAAAAACCATGAGAAAAGCAGGTGCTGTTTTCATAGTAGTGCTACTGCTCCTAGTTGGTGCTCTCTCAACTACTGCCTGGACTGGCTGTACTCCTGCTGCTTGCTCCGCTGGCTATACGGATAGTGGGATATATTGTAAGGGGGGAACATGCTACAAGAATTGCACTGCTTTGATCTGTAATAATGCTACAGGGGTTCAGGTTTTTAGCGTTGAGTTTGGAGTAAACCAAGCCAATAAAGATGAATTAACTGCCAGTTCTTCCTCCTATACTCCTCTAAACACATCACGATGTTATAATTTTACCTATGCTGGGCCTCCGACGGGCTCTAATACCATTTTCATGGCAGTTAACCAGAATCCTTCCCCAGACTGTGACAGTGAATCTGTTGGCGGAATGCTTCAGGGAGCAACTCCTTGGTTCAGTGGAATAACCGGATACATTGGTGATCAGGTAAATGATAATGTTGACTTTATGACTTCCAGTGTACGGGCACATTCTGACACCGGTTCTGATGACGCCGGGTACGAAGAACAAGCGACTTTACGTAGCACTATATTTTGTGCACCAAATATGGCAGCTTGTAAACCTTATGCTGGCACGAGCGGATGCGATACCGATTGTTACAACGTCGCAACCCAGGGAAAAATAGTGCAGGGATACTATAAAAAGAAGAGTTCAGCTAATGCTACTTTATATGCTGGAGATCGGTGCGGAAATGCCTATGTGAGCTGGAATCGGCAAAACCCGGCAACATTTATCGTGTATGAAACAAATACCACTGTTGAAAATAACGATAAAACCTGTGATCGAACCAATGAAGCCCCTTCCGTGACGAATATAAAAGTTTTACCAGAATTTCCTACCGCCGGGCAGGATTTACTTTGTAACTACACCTACGTTGATCCTGAAAACTATACAGAACAAGCATCTGCCTTTGAATGGTACAAAAATAGTGTAAAGCAAAGTGGCACTGAGTACAATACCTCCCTTCTGGGATATAATAATTTGAGCGTTGGAGATTCCTGGTATTGCCAGGTAGCGCCCGGCGATGGTTTGGCAACGGGAGCAATGACGCAAAGTTCTGCTAGAACAATCGCTAGTACTATCCGTAATGCTACCATGTTTTTAAACGGAACTAATGTCTGGAGCCGTGTTGGCTATTTTGTGGGGCCACAAATAATCTTAGATTTCAGCCAAAGCCTTCAGACAGCAGTTGATAACTGCATTCCCGATGCACAAGGTTTCTGTGACGTTGATTTAACGTTCTATACGAACGGGATAGGAAATTTGTCTTTATCATCTCTTGGTATCTTTTATCGGCAGACTAAACTCTCCTCGGATCAAACGCCACCCAATGTCACTACCTTTGGCATGAATTACACGAACGGCAGCACTTTACCATACACTGCTTCCATTGTCTTTAACGTTTCCGTCAATGACAGTACCGCAGTAGACAAAGTTACCTTTGGATTTACCAATCTGTGGAATTATTCTCAATTTAATGTAACCGCGATGAGAGATGCAAGCTGGTACTACACTCTTCTTCAACTTTCCACCATGAGTACTGGTTTCTATAACGTTCGAGTCTACGCCAACGATACACGAGGAAATATGAACAACAGTGTCCAAAACGTTAGTTTCTTTATGTACGTTCCTATACTTGTTCTGAATTCAACAGAGGTTACTACGAACAACACGAATCAAAACCTGACGTTATACCCCCAATACCTCTTTGATAAGAATGGCAATCCTGGAAAGAATATTACCAATTGGTTTAGAAATAGCACATCCATAACTTCTTTAAATATGCCATTTGAAGGAATCAATGGCACGAGCAGCAATAACGCTTGGGACTATTCCGGTCACGGCTATCAGGGTGTGGAAAAAAGCGGAATAACCTGGAGTAGTGGCGCTGGAGTTGATGGCTGGGGTGCCTACGAGTTTGATGGAACAAATGATTTTATTGTTATTCCCGGTTCGTCAAATTTGGCATCTCTTACGGCATTTTCGATAACCGCCTGGATTTATCCTAAGAATTGCCTGAAGACGGAACGGATTGTGGTGAAAGGAACAGCCAATGCGCAAGGCCAATCTCAAGGCCAAATTATGGTTGATACTTTCAATGGCACGTACAATAATGGAATTGGGCAAGGCTGTGGAATAGCTTTAGAGTTCATTAACAGCACGGGAGTTGTGGAATCAAGTGGCTATCCATCGGGTAAAGTAATGAACAATCACACCTGGTACTTTGTCGCTGCTACGTTTAACAATGGTGCAATGAGAACGTATCTGAACGGTGAGTGGATAACGTCGTGGACAGCAGCTCAATCGTCCATTCCCTACTCACTTTTTAACTGGAGCATTGGCGAGCTGGAAAGTTCTGACGGACAATGGCCGCAGAATATGTTCTTTAATGGCACGATTGATGAGATAAATATTTATAATAGGTCATTATCTCAGCAACAGATCATTGCTCTGTTCAATAATAGAACCGGCCTGATCCATTCATACGAAACGGAAATTAACGATGTGTGGGAAGCAGAAGTGACGCCCAATGATGGATTGCAGGACGGAGTAACAAAAAAGTCGAATAGTGTAATTATTAGGCCCTAAAGCACAACCATGAGAAACATCAATCCTGCCGCCTATCTCGTACCTAACCTCTTCGACCCCAGTCTCAAACGCACCAAAACCAGGGACGGCTATGGCAAAGGATTGGTGAAAGCAGGAGAAAAAAACCCTAATGTCGTCGTGCTCTGTGCCGATCTCACGGAATCCACCCGCAGCCTCTGGTTCCAGCAGAAATTCCCGGAACGGTTTGTGCAGGTGGGCGTCGCAGAACAAAACATGGCCAGCCTGGCAGCAGGAATGGCGATGGCGGGCAAAGTGGTCTTTATCTCCTCCTATGCTGTCTTCAGCCCCGGACGGAACAATGAGCAGATCAGGACAACTATCAGTTACAATAGCTGGCACAGCCGGCCGGGAAAGGAAATCAACGTCAAGATTGGCGGGGCGCATGCGGGCATTTCCGTCGGCCCTGACGGAGCGACCCATCAGGCTTTGGAAGATGTCGCTTTAATGAGACTTCAGCCGGGAATGACTGTCCTCGTACCCGGTGATGACCTGGAATGTGAGAAAGCAACCATTGCGGCAGCAGAACATCCCGGGCCGGTCTACATTCGCTTTGGGCGAGCAGAATATCCTTCGTTCACGACGGTAAAAACGCCGTTTCAGATTGACAGAATCACTGAATTTCGTTCCGGGAAGGATTGCACCATTGTCGCTAATGGGCCGTTGTTGTATGAAGCACTATTGGCAGCAGAAAAACTGAACCGGGAGATTGATTGTCAGGTATTAAATTGCCATACGGTGAAGCCACTGGACGGGGCTGTGCTTCTGAAAGCGGCTCGACAGACTGGCTGCCTGGTGACGGCAGAAGAGCATCAGATTCTGGGCGGGCTGGGTGGGGCAGTGGCTGAATTCGTTGCCGAGAATTGTCCGGTTCCGGTCATCCGCGTGGGTGTCAGGGACCGCTTTGGCGAATCCGGAGAGCCGGAAGAATTGTTCAAAGCGTTTGGCCTGACCGCTGACGATATTGTCAAAGCGGTAAAGAAAGCAGTGGGGATGAAAAGAAGATGATACAGAGGAAGATGATACCAAGAAAGAAAAAGAAGACAAAAAGGAAAGGGGTCAGAGAGAAGAGTTCTAAGAGATTGAAGAGTTCCCTGGCACAAACTGTTGTTAAAGCCATCACCAAAAAAGAATTCATCTGCCCGACCTGCAGCTATCCTGCCTACAAATTAGCGCGGCTGTCCCACTGTCCATTGTGCTTGATTTGTCGAGGCTGCGGCCGTCAAGTCCGGCGGTGCTGTTGTCTGGAGGGAGAATAGCTGAAAGAGATAAAAGCGAGGTGACTATTCATGCCAGAATGTCCAGCTTGCGGAGAAGATGTTGAGGAAGGCCAGATTTGTGCCCGCTGTAAGCAATGCTCAGGCTGCTGTGAGTGTGAGTACTAAATGCCAAAACCACTTCGCTGAACATATTGATAAATATCTCTTCGATGTCCAATCAAAACAACCGAAAGTTCTTTCTTATTCTCATTAACATCAATCAAAACTCGATAATCACCTACCCTCAGCTTGTAGGATTTTATCTCTACCAGCATTTCCAAGTAGTGGTGAGGGTTGTTGACAATGCTGTTTACTTTCTTTACAATTCTTTTGGCATCCGGCGGATGAATCTTTCGTAAGAACACCTGAGCTTTCTCATCCCAGACAATTTCATAACTCATTCTTTACCAAACTCTGTTAGAATATCCTGATTACGAACAAATTTCCCTTGGGCAATTCGTTGACGAGCTTCTTGCACCTGCAATTTTACTTCCTCTCGAAGTTCAGGCTCTAGCTTAATTACTTGTTTTATTTCAGTCAGGTCCCGTTTCAATAATTCTAAATCTTCGTGGATCATGCTTAAAACATTAACCGGGCTCATTTTGAACGTCTCCATAAAGAGGGGAAAATACGCCTGGCTTTAAATATCTTACCTCACTTTTTCTCATTATCTGGTTTCTCGGGAAGCCCTGATTAATCTACCTTGATCATTGGGCACGCGACAGCTACATGGCGTTAGGCTACTTTAGATTACTTTAATCTCAGCGTTTTCTTCACCTTCCCATACACCGTTTCCGGGTCAGGAGTGGCATCAACCGTGAGCAGCAGTCCCTTTTTCCGGTAATATTCTATCACTGGCCTGGTTTCATGCTGATAGACGCGAAAGCGTTCCCGGATGGCTGCGGGAGCATCATCCTTCCTGCGCAGCA
This sequence comes from archaeon, assembly GCA_023265925.1. Lineage (GTDB taxonomy): Archaea > Nanobdellota > Nanobdellia > Woesearchaeales > GW2011-AR9 > JAHFRS01. The sequence goes on along the minus strand of JAHFSD010000016.1, from coordinate 6,878 downwards.
GGGGAGTGCCGTCCCAATCGCATTTCCCTGCTTTTTTAGGGGGGAGATAATTGATGTGGTAGTTGTGCAGTCCCTTTTTACAGACTCGCCGTCCCGCTAAACGTTCCACGACGACGTTCAGCGGCACGTCCAGATACAGCACTTTATTGATCTTCAGCTCTCCAATTCCCTTAGCCTGCTCCAGCGCGCGGGGAAAGCCGTCAAGGATGTACTGTTTTTTATTCTGCACTTCCAGCTTCACGACGGCAGAGACCAGCTGGTTGGAAACAAGCCCGCCTTTCTCCATGACCGGCTTGATGTCCCGGCCGATGAGCGTATCCTTTCGCACCTCTTCCCGCAGCAATTCACCGGCAGAAATGTGTTTAAGGTGGAACTCCTTTTCCAGCCGTTCGGCAACCGTTCCCTTGCCGCTTCCCGGAGGGCCGAGGATGATAAGTTTCATGTCTTGTCCCTCTGGTTGTTCCTGTTATTATTTCTCTTATTGTTCCTCTTTTTTATTTCCTTAATAACTTTCTCGGCTTCCGATTCTGTTTTCAGCAGGGCGTAGATGGCAATGACCACCAACAGAGTGGCAATCACTGCAGCAATGAATTTGTAAATTAATCCTGTTGGTGGGGGAACGAGCAGTTCGATGAATTCCACAATCACATCTTTCCAGATTAAAGCGGCTGCTATCGTAAAAGCGGTGATAATAGAGGTTTGGATGATCTGGGAGGTGGTGGGGGTGGGCATCAGCTTAAGGAAGATTGAAAAGGTTAATAAATACTTCTGTTATAAAATCGTTCTACCCTCTTTTTCCATGATCACCAAACTCGAAGAGCCCTACACCGAACTGCAACTAAAATCCATCCTTCATCCTTTAATCAACCAGTGGTTCTTCAGCAAATTCAAGGAATTCTCGCTGCCGCAGCTCTATGGCGTAATGGAAGTGCATTGCCGGAGAAATGTCCTGATTTCAGCTCCCACCGGAGCGACGAAAACGTTAACGGGATTTCTTTCCATATTGAACGAGTTGGTTGATAGTGCCAAAAAGGGAATTCTCGAGGAGAAAGTGTATTGTGTCTATATCAGCCCGCTCAAGGCCTTGAGTAACGACATCGAAAAAAACCTAAAACAGCCTTTGGCGGAAATGGAACAGTTGGCCGGCAAACCGTTAGGCATCCGCGTTGCCGTCAGGACTGGCGATACTCCCTCCTCCGAAAAGGCTAAGATGCTCAAACATACCCCTCATATACTGATCACCACACCGGAATCGCTGGCGATTGTCCTTAACTCTCCCAAATTCAAGGAGAAACTGAAGGACGTGCAGTGGTGCATCGTGGATGAAATCCATGCCCTGGCCGAAAATAAACGTGGTGTGCATCTCAGCCTCAGCCTGGAACGGTTGCAACGCATCTCTCCCGGCCTGAGCAGAGTCGGATTATCTGCCACTATCGCTCCCCTGGAAGAGGTGGCTCGCTTTTTAGTGGGATATAATGGGGAAGAGGAGCGGGACTGCGGCATTATTGACGTTCAATTCCTGAAGAATATGGATCTGCAGGTGCTAAGCCCGGTCAGAAGTTTAGTGGAATCTGAATATCTACTGATGCACCGGAAGATGTACGACCTTATCCATCAGCTCGTGCAGGAGCATCGCACGACCCTGATATTTACCAATACGCGCAGTGCCACCGAAAGGATTGTGCACAACCTCAAGGAGTTGTTCCCCCAGCACTACCCCGACCAAACCATTGCTGCCCATCATGGCAGCTTAAGTAAGACCAGCCGTTTCAAAACCGAGCAGAATTTGCGGGAAGGAAAATTGAAAGTCGTCGTTTCCTCGACCTCGCTGGAATTGGGGATTGACATTGGCTACATTGACCTCGTCCTGTGCCTGGGCAGTCCCAAATCTGTGGCTCGTTTCCTGCAGCGGGCCGGAAGGGCCGGCCATCAACTGCATGCTACCGTCAAAGCCAGAATCATCGTCATGGATCGGGATGACCTGGTGGAATGCGCCCTGTTATTGAAAGCTGCCAAGGAGAAGAAGATTGACCGCATTCATCTGCCGCGCAATGCGCTGGACGTCGTCGCCCAGCATATTTACGGCATTGCCATCAATGAGATAATCAATATCTATGAACTCTTCAATCTGCTCAGGAAAAGTTACTGTTACCACACCCTGCCCTGGGAAGACTTTTTTGAGATGATCAAATACCTTTCCGGGCAGTATGTCAGCCTGGAAGAGCGCCACGTCTATGCCCGCATCTGGTATGATGAGGAAACGGGTAACATCGGCAGGAAAGGGAAAATGGCCAGGATTATTTACATGACTAACATTGGGACCATTCCGGAAGAGACCTACATCACCGTTAAAGTCGGTGAGCAGACCGTCGGCATGATTGATGAAGGCTTTCTGGAACGATTGCAGCCGGGCGACGTCTTTGTCTTAGGCGGCAATGTCTATCTGTTCAAGTTCTCGAGAGGGATGACTGCCCAAGTGAGCGCCTCGGCCAATCGCCCGCCTACCGTGCCCAGCTGGTTTTCGGAGATGCTGCCTTTGTCATTTGACCTGGCGATGGAAATCAACCGCTTTCGCCGGCTGATGGAAGAGCGGTTCAGGGAGAAGAAAAGCCGGGAAGAGATCGTCCAGTTTGTCCACGATTATTTGTATGTGGATGAGAATGCCGCGGAAAGCATCGTTCAGTATTTCCGGGAACAGTTCCAATTCAGCAAAATCCCCTCAGACCGGCGGATTCTCCTGGAAAGCTATGTTGATCAGGGACGGAAATACGTGATTGTCCATTCCTTGTTTGGACGAAGGGTTAATGATTGTTTATCACGGGCCTTGGGCTTAGTCATTGGCCGGACGCAGCATCGTGACGTGGAAATGGGCGTGACGGACAATGGATTTTATCTCTCCGCTGAAAAAACATTTAATCCCCTCTCAGCTTTTCAACAATTAAGCGCTGAGAATTTTTATTCCCTCTTAGAGCAGGCCGTGGAACGCAGTGAAATCATGCAGCGGCGTTTCCGGCATTGTGCTGCCCGGGCGTTGATGATTCTCCGGCAGTACCTGGGCCACAAGAAAAGTGCGGGCCGGATGCAGATCGGCAGCCGGATTTTGTTTAATGCCGTCAAACGGATCAGTAACAATTTTCCCATCCTGAAAGAAGCGAGGCGGGAAGTTTTAGAGGACCTGATGGATTACGAACATGCCCAACAGGTCATCAAGGGGATTGCGGAAGGAAAGATCGTCGTGGAAGAAATGAATAGCGGGCTGCCCAGCCCCTTTGCCTTCGGTTTGATCATGGAAGGGTATGGCGACATCATCAGGATGGAAGATAAGCAGGAATTCCTGCGCCGGATGCATCAGGAAGTGCTGGCGCGGATTGCCCTGAAAGAGGGAAAAAAGATGGTGCGGGAAAAAGAACAGGAATTTTCCTATGCTTCCTTTTGGGACGAAATGCAGCAGAAACAGGAAGGGGAGAAGTATCGGGAGAAGTTGAAAATCTAGATGTGGAGTTTGAAATATCTTCCGGTGTATGTGAAAGAGGAATTGGTAAAATTGGTTGAATCCGGCTCTCCTTTGGGAGGATTTACAAGTTCCTTAATTGGTTTAATTTCAAGCTAAAAATCGGATATAAGTCTAAAATAAACCTTCCTAAAGCAAAATAAGCAAAAATTGAGCTTCTTTATAAGTTTCCCCAAAAGCATGTTTATAAAGAAATGGCCCTATCTACCTGCCATGGAAAGGCAAAAGCCGAGGAAGAGGAGAATAAATATAGAGAGTTTTGAATAACCTATCGAAGGCTGCAGCCTTCGGAGGTTTCCGAAAAACACGGTTTTTCGTTAACCTATCAAATAGTTCAAAACTCTAATATGCTGGGAAACATAGTTTCCGGCACATGAAAATAAGTCGTTGCTTATTTTCAGTGCAGAAATAAGATAGTTTTCTTATTTCTTGCACCCCAGAAACTGCTGTTTCTGAGGGGATTACTTTGAATAATCCCGCATCCAGCGGGTTATTCAAAGTCCTCTATACTAAACCAACAATGGAGGTACCAACATGAAACTGTGGCAAAAACTGGCAGCAATGGCCGTATTGGCGGTGTTTATATTGAGCATAGTGCCAATGGCCCTGGCCAAGAGCAATGGTGAAAGCGGTGGAAAAGGAGGAATAAGCCTGCCTAATATAGAGATAGAAAAACAGATGGAGGAACAAACGGCGGCAGGAAGCGAGGCAAAAGATGGAATGCCTAGTATGCCGGGTCTGCCTTTGGCGCAGGAGAAATTAGATAAAGAAGAAGTAAAATCACGGGAGAAGCAGGAAAAACTGCAGGAGAAATTAGAGAAAGAGCGGGAAAAGGCTGCAGAAAAGATGGCCAAAATACAGGAAAAGCTGCAGGAAAACAAGGAAAAATTTCTGGAAGAAAAAGTAAAGTTTGAAGAGAAGCGCCAGGAATTCCTGGAAGGGAAAGGGGCTTTAATATCCCTGCGGGAAGCAGCCAGATGTAAAGAGGATACTGATGAATGCCAGGCCAAAAAAATGGACCTGAAGCGAGGCATGAAACAGCATCTGGCCAACACGGTTGAGTTGATTGAACGTTCGCTGCTGAAACTGCAGGCCAAAGTGGAAGCGTCCAGAGTGCTGAGTGAGGAAGAGAAACAGGATGCCTTGGATCGGATTGCCGCTTTGGAAGAGAAGCTTACCGCCAAGAAAGAAGAAGTTCTGGCCTTAGGAGATGAGGTCTCTGGTGCCGAATTGAAAAAGCAAATTAAAGACCTTAAAAAGCTCTGGCAGGAAGTCCGGAAGGAGCAGCGTAGAATCCTGGCTGACCTGATCAGCAACAAGCAGGAAGATATCGTCGGCAGCTACGGCCATTTTGCCGAGCAGATGCAGGAACGGATTGCCAAATTACAGGAGAAAGGCGCTGATATCGATGTCAGTGAATTAGAAACTTTACTGGCTGCCTTCCGGACGAAAATTGATGCTTTGCAAGAAGCTCAGGAGACTGCCCGTACTGCCTGGAAGACGGCTAAAGAGGAGGGAACTAAAGAAGCAGTGCAAGCTGCCCGTGAGAAGCAGGAGCAGTTTAAACTGGCAATGAAGGAAGCACGCACTGCCCTCCGGGAATTGCTGATGAAGTATAAAGAGCTGAAGATAGCAATAGAAATTGGCGAGATGGAGATGCAGCCGGGTGTGCCCTCACCAGTGCGGCCGCTGATTGTTCCTTCGGAACCAGTGGCAGAAGCAGGAGTGCCGGCAGCAGCAGAGAGCGCAGCAAGCCTTCCCACAGCTGATGATACATCCACGGGAATTCCCACGCCGCTGCCAACACCGCTGGGATAGTATAAAGAAAGCTTAGAAATTACTGGCTTGGCCAAGAGGGAAGCTCGGCTACACGATTGCTAGCACCCTGTCGTCGTTGGAACGGAAAACCATTAGGATATACAGCGTTGTTGCCACGATTATTCCATCTGGTTTTCCGCCGAGCTTCCGGCCTGCCAGTAATTTCCTGAGAGCAGCTTTCCTTACACCTGGGATAGAAAGGTTTATTACCTTTCTTTATTTTTATTCTTTTTATTAAGGTGAACTACTATGAGACCGATGATAAAAATATTGAGGTGAACTGCCATGAAACAGATGATGAAAAAATTCCTTTGCTCCCTGCTCATTGTGGCCTTGCTCTTTCTGCTGGCCTGCCAACCAGCAAAGCAGGTTACAGGGGTGCCACCCGCAGCGCCGGCCACCCCGGCAGCGGAAGAAATCAATGCCTCTCAGGATGTACAGGAACTGGATGAGCTGGATACGTTAGTGGAGGAAACCGAAGAGGACTTGGGGCTAGAGGAGTTGGAGAAGTTTGAGTTAGAATGATGTCAAAACCTTTCCAGACTTACCTGTTCTTCCCACTTCTTCGCTTTCATCTTCCTGGTCATATCATCATCCTTCTGCAGGATGTCCTGTATCTCCCGTGCCCGCTGCACGACTTCCAACGGCAGGCCGGCTAATTGGGCGACATGAACGCCATAACTCTGATCGGTGCCGCCTTCCACCAGTTTGTAAAGGAAAATGATCTCGCCTTTCATTTCCTTGACGGCCAGATTGTAATTTTTTACCCGGGGGAATTTCTCCGCCAGCTTGTTCAGGACGTGGTAATGCGTCGAGAACAGCGTCTTGGCACGGATTTGATTGTAGAGATGCTCAGCCACGCTCCAGGCAATAGCCACACCATCGAAGGTGGAAGTTCCCCGGCCGATTTCATCAAGGATGATTAAGCTTTTCTCCGTGGCATTGTGCAGAATAGAGGCCGTTTCACTCATCTCCATCATGAAGGTCGATTGCCCTGAACTCAAATCGTCCATCGCTCCGACGCGGGTGAAGATGCGGTCAACAATCCCGATGACCGCTTTCTCCGCCGGTACAAAACTGCCCAGCTGCGCCATGATGACGGTTAACGCAATCTGCCGCATCAGGCTACTTTTGCCGCTCATGTTGGGACCGGTGATGATCATCATCTCGGCCGGATTCAGCTGCAAGTCATTGGCAATGAATCGTGACTCGAGCTGCTCAATGACTGGATGGCGGCTGTTGGTGAGGTAAATGATTCCGGAGTCGGCCAGTTCCGGCTTAGTGTAATTATGTTCCATGGCGACTTTGGCAAAACAGCAGAGAATATCCAGCATCGCCATTTTCTGTGCCGTCTCCTGAATTTCCGCCGTTTGTTTCTGGATCGTCCGGAGAATTTCCTGGAAAAGGCCATATTCCAACTGCACCATCTTCTCTTCCGCTGTCAGGATTTTCTCTTCCCACTGTTTCAATTCTGGCGTGATGTAGCGTTCACTGTTGGCCGTGGTCTGCTTGCGGACATAGTCCGGCGGAACCAGGTGAATATTTTTCT
>JAHFSD010000015.1 GCA_023265925.1 archaeon | reverse complement strand
AGCTCATCAAAAGAAAAACTTTTACTTATACCACTGAAGAGAATGCGGAGAGAAGCAAGGCCATCACCTCCTACAATAGAGCCAAGAACTTCATTAACGAAATAGATAAGATCTACCACAAAACGAAAAATCAAAGGTAAGAATTTCAGGTATCATCCCATGCCCTACCGCACCTTCCTGCAGCAGATTGCACCACTCGCCCAGCTTAGTCCCGGGCAGGTCCAAAAACTTACCACTCCTGACAGAATCCTGGAAGCACCATTGACAGTCGCCGGAAAATCTTACCCGGCCTACCGTGTGCAATTCAACAACGCCCGTGGGCCATATAAAGGAGGAATCCGCTTCCATCCCCACGTCACGAAGGAGGAAGTAACTTCCTTAGCCTTCTGGATGACGATCAAAACTGCGGTCGTCAATATTCCATTTGGCGGTGCCAAGGGTGGCGTTTCCGTCAATCCCAAAGAATTGTCGGAAGCAGAATTGGAGGAATTGAGCCGAGCCTATGTTCGTGCTTTCTACAAACATCTTGGTCCGACGAAAGACATTCCTGCCCCTGACATCAACACCAATCCGCAAATCATGGGCTGGATGCTCGATGAATATGAGAAATTGAAGGGCAGGAAAGCGCCAGCTTTCATTACCGGAAAACCGCTAGCCCTCGGGGGTTCAACTGTTCGTGACATCGCCACCGCCCTGGGCGGGGTGTATGTCTTGGAAGAAGCATTAAAGAAGCTTAAATTAAAGGCCAAAACCGTCGCCATCCAGGGATTTGGCAACGCCGGGATGAATGCCGCGAAGTTACTGAAAGAGAAAGGGTATGCCATTGTGGCCGTTAGCGATTCACAGGGCGGGGTGTATAATGAAGAGGGCCTTGATCCTTACCAAGCTGAAGAGATCAAGAAAGCCGGAGGAATGTTAGGCTGTTATTGCCTGGGAACGGTCTGCAGCTTAGAGCAAATGCCCAAGGAAGGATCCTGCCGCTTCATTGCCAATGAAGAATTGCTGGAATTGCCGGTGGATATTTTAATCCCGGCCGCGTTGGGGCAGGTGATTACCAGGGACAATGCCACCAGAATTAAAGCGAAAGTCGTGCTGGAATTAGCCAATGGCCCGACCACGGCAGAAGCTGATGAAATCCTGCATCAGAACAACATCCTGGTCATTCCTGACATACTGGCTAATGCCGGCGGCGTGACGGTTTCCTACTTTGAATGGCAGCAAAATCGGAAGAAGGAGCAGTGGAAGGAAGCGGTGGTAAGGAAAAAGTTAGAATCAAAGATGAAAAGAGCATTTAAGTCCATTTGGCGGCAGCATACGCCAGAGCGAACCTTACGAACAACCGCGTACATTTATGCTCTGCAGAAGATTGTACAAAAGCTTAGAAGAAGTTAAACGTCTCCTCGCAGAATTACACCAACGAAAAGATCAAGTCAACCCCACCGCCAAGACTCCCGCCGGGGGGCGATAACGGCTTCTTTCCATCCGCTGCGGCGTATAGGTAAACCAGTCCTCACCCGTGATCGGGTGGAAATAATCAGCCTCTTCTATCAGGATTTTGGCCGTGGTTTGCTGCACGGCGGCAATTTCCACCCGCACGCCTTCTGATTTAAGGTGACGAACAAGTTCCACGTAATCCGAATCCCCGGACATGATGATCAGGGTATCTACTTTCGGCGCCAATTGGGTGGCCTTGATGGAGAGGGGAATATCTGCTGATTTGTGACAGGGAACAACCGAGCCATAATACTGCTGATGTAACCGCTCCGCCAGCTTGGACGAAATGTTCTGTCCTTCCCGGAAATAGATCAAGCGGTTAAGCCCTCTTCCGTTCAGTAACTTGGGGATCAGCTTATCAAAATTCACCATGGTATTGGTTGACTTGGACTGTTCATGAATGCTGCGTTCAATGTTATTGCCATCACAGAGAATGGCGACCGACTGGTTGATGAGAATTTTAGGACTGGACATCAGCTTCACCTCTTTTTTTTGCTGTGATTGTGGTTTTACTGGTATTACTTTTAACTTTTACCGGTATTACTTTTACTGGAATTACTTGTATTTCCGCTTGCACTGCTCGCAGACAATGGGCTGCCGCGACTTCACCAGCACCCAGACGGCGTGGCAGTACTTGCATTTTTGTTTAAACTGGAGCTTGGCCATCCTCGCTTAAAATGAGGGCTTATTTATAAGTGTTTGGCAACAAAGTATAAGGAAAGCTGCTCTGGGAAATTGCTGGCGAGGCCAAGAGGGAAGCTCGGCTACACGATTGCTTGCACTCCACCGTTGGTACGGAAAACCATCGGAATATACAGCACTGTTGCAGCGATTATCCCATCTGGTTTTCCGCCGAGCTTCCGGCCCGCCAGCAATTTCCTAATAGCAGCTTTCCTTATACGATACAAAAAAAGCAAAAAAAGGAAAAAAGAAACTATTCTCCCGATCTGATCATAGTCTGATTAGAATCGTGGCTTTCTCTTCCGGTAGCATTCCCGGCAGTAGACCGGCTTGCCTTCCGTCGGCTTAAACGGCACTTCACATTCTGCCCCACAGTCGGAACAGGTTGCTTTATGCATTTCCCGCGGCCCAAAATCGCGTTGGAATCCGCCCCCGCCTCGTTCTCGAAATCCCATGTTTATGTTCCTCCTATTCTCTCTACTTGTTATGCCATAACAACCAAAGAAGGAGACTTCTCCGCTGTCATGTTGTTGAATGCCTAAATCAGGCTCCTCTTTATAAACCTATGCCCTTTTTTTTGGGAAAACTCGGTGTAGGTTTCTGTCACCCTTGTTCAGAACGCTTCTAGCGGCGGAGCACGCCCTTCTTGAGACTATCCATCGTTTTCTGAAGTTGGGCTTCATCCACCTGGTCAAATCTCGTCTGGGCTTTTACCGGCGTGGCGTCCTGGGCGCTCTGCAGCATGGTGCTGACAAAGTTAGGTGCACTCTCTTTTTTGACGGCCATGGGGAGAAGGAAAAGAGGCAGGTATTTAAAGGTTACCAAAATTTGAGCTGTAAAGTAAACGTCACCTGAATAGGAATATTTTTATAAGTTTATAAGACGGTAATAATATGGAGATAAAATGGAAAACAAAGTTGTAAAGACGAAAATAACCTCTTCAAAGAGCGACATTTCCGCAACAATTCATTACTCTAAATCTAAAACAAATCGCCTTGCTGTACTTTGTCCAGGTTATTTAGACTCAAAAGATTATACTCATTTGGTTAGATTAGCTGAAGCCTTGTGCGAAGAAGGTTATACAGCTGTTAGATTTGATCCTACAGGAACTTGGGAAAGTGAAGGAGACATATCAGACTATACAACAACACAATATCTTGAAGACATAAGAAGCGTCATTGATTACATGGTTAAGGAATCAGAATATAATCATATTTTACTTGGCGGTCATAGTAGAGGGGGGCAAGTTTCAATTATTTATGCAGCAAGGGATAGCAGAGTTTCGATAGTATTGGGAATTATGCCATCTCATGGACCAACAACTGGACAAAGAAGAGAGGAATGGGAAAAAACCGGTGTAAGTGTATCACAAAGAGATTTACCAGAGGATAGAAATAAAACTATTGAATTTAAAGTTCCTGTCAAACATATGTTAGATAGAGATAGACATGATGCTCTTGCAGATGCCAAAAAGATTAAGGTTCCTATAATTCTCATTGCAGGAGAATTAGATGACTTAGTATTGCCAGAAGAAGTTAAGGAAATATTTGACAATTCTAATGAACCAAAGAAATTTATGATAATTAAGGGGATTGAACATGATTATCGCTACAATAACGATGAAATCTCTATTGTAAATGAAAAAATCTTAAAACTATTAAATTCTGTACAAGGGATTAAAACTATTTTAGTCGATGCGGTTGACGCTTTCGTTATAGAAGAAAAGGGTTCTTTTAAGATTTTTAACGAAATGTATGATTTATTAGAAAAATTTCCAAATAGGAAAATTATTCTTACAGGAGCAAATGATGAACAATTTAAAAAGTTTGGATTGGATAAAATGCCTTACGAAGTGTTTACTTTAAAACATAATCCAGAAAAAACAGATCCAAAATATTTTGAGATGATGCTTAAACATTTTGGTTTAAACAATAAAGAGGTTATTTATTTTGAACATAATCCTTCAGCCGTAAAAAGTGCGGAGTCTATTGGTATAAAATCTTATTATTATGATCCAGATAAGAAGGACTTAGAAGCTTTAAAGAAATTCTTAGATGAAAATTCTTCATAACGAAGATAGTTTAATCAAATCCAACCATTTATTTTCTCCCAATTCTAAATTAACTCCTGCTCTTTCAGATGGCACTTCATCAGTAGTAAAGTGATTTTCTATAAAGTTATGCTGGATAACTATTGCATTCAATAGAATCGGAGCAGACCATAAGGCTTTCAATCCCCACATGAACTTTTCCCAAAGCGGCATAGAGCAGCAATTGTCTGGTTGCTTCCTCGCCCACCACACCCTGCCGGTCAAAGAACGGGCTGGTATCTTACAAATCGTGTAACTCGGCACACTACGTTAGGCGGGGCGGGCAGCACACGAACAACGCCGCCTGTGCCGTGAGCCTCGTGCTTTTCTGGCTTGCTCAATCGCCCAAATCCGGTATTTCTTCCCGCTGAAAAGCACCTTGACAATCCTCATTCACGAAGGTAGTTCTCGGCTCACCTCTTGGCACGGGCGGCGTTGTTCTCCCAGCACTCACCACCTATACTGTCCCAAAAAACGCAAAAGTCGAGGTAGAGTCAAAACCAGCCATTTTTCACTTTTTTCCCTCTAAACGCTGCTGTACTTTCTGCCGTGCTGTGCGGTAAGTCTCTTCTTTGAGGAACCCCTTGTCATAGGCTTCTTTCAGCAGGAGAAGCTTGCGTTCCAAGGCAGCGGTGTCCCGTTTGATAATCACCCGTACCCGTGGCTTAATCACGGTCCTTTCTACTGTCTTTTCTATAACTCTTTCTTTCACAAACGTCTTCCCTTTCACCTTGCGATGGAGCAGGTAGACGGCCAGCAGGATAATTATCAGGCTGATGCCCAGAATGAACGGCAGCAGGCCAATCAGTGTCGGCCGCCTCAGGACCGGTGCCGCCAGCCCGGCAAAGGCAGAGGGCTGCCCTTCCACGGTAAATAATTCTGTCGCCGTCGCAAACGATTCCCCAGACTTCATGGTCAGGGCCAGCACGTACTGCCCCGGGGTAAGGTCACTGGGTAACTTCGCTGATTTCACAAACGAGACCTGTTGCTCTACCGGAACAGTTTCTTCTTCGGTAAAAATGACCTTTCCGTTCATGTCAGAAATAGTATATGCTGTAGTTACCGTGCCCGGAAGCAATCCCGAAATGCTGACAGTATATTCCAGCTCTTCCCCAGGAAAGAAACTCTTTTTACTGAGATCAATGCTGCCGTCAAAGAGAACTCGTTCTGATTCGACCTCAAGGATGAGGGCAACCGTGCGGGTGCGCTTCTCGTTGCCATGGGTTCCGGTAATCGCCAGGACGCCGGTGTAAATGCCCGGGTCGGTGTCCCGGGAAGGGTTAAAGATTAGGAGAATATCCTGCTCCCCGCCCGGAGAGAGGGTAAAACTCTCGGGTGAGACTTCGACTTCGCTGAGCGGATTGTTTATGGTCATCTCCAACTCGGCGTTCCCATAATTCACGACCGTGATGGTTTTCTCCGCAGATTGGGACTGTTTTACAATAACTTTAATTCTTTTCTCGCTGAGATCGAAGGAAAGAATCGGCTCGGGGGGAATAATCAACTCGGCAGCTTTCCCGGCGACGGCACCGCCCCCTCCTCCGCCAGCGCCTCCACCGCCCCCACCGGCAGCGCCCGGTGCGGCCGCGGCAGCAATGGTTAAGATGAATGAATCAGAAGAATTAACGGCAAGACAACCGGAACGGTCTTCAGCAATGATTTCAATGGTGGAGGTGCCCACCTGGGTGGAGGTTGGGGTAAAATTGATATAGCCGCTCTGATTGATATTAAATAAGCTGGTATCGTCATAGAACGCGGTCGTGGTATTATCGCCATAGAAAGTGACGCCGACCTGATAGGTAAAAGCAGTGCTGACCGTTGCGGACTGATCCGGGATCGAGTCAATAGAGGGCGGGCGCATGATGCAAATCGAGACATTTCCTTCCGTTGTAACCTGGCCGGTAATCGTCGTAATAACGGCAAAATGAATGAGATTGATGACAATGAGGAGAACTATCAATACTAATATCAGCCCTCTTTTGGTGTCCATGAGAGCAGCAGAGAATTCTTTCACTATAAATAGTTATCTGTCTTTTTTATCTATCCTTTTCATAATCTAAATCTTTTTATATCACTCGCTGTTCTCTGGCAGTATGATCAGCCTGCGTGTCAAAGTGAAATGCAGCCACTGCGGCAAGCAGGTGGAAAAGCTGGAAGCGCGGGAAATCAGCCCCAGGAACTATGAATGTTTTGACTGCTTCAAATCCCAGCGGCCCCGTAACCCGGACCAGACGGCTTCGGCTTTAAAGTACAACCTCTACTGTGAGCGCTGCCGCTACAAATTCCAGTCGGCCCGGAAAGTCTGCCCCTACTGCAATGCCAGCGATTACCTGGAAGTGGCCGGGCCATCTGCTGATGAGCTGTTGTCGCTGTAATGTCGCTCTAATAGCAAATTTCATTAATTATGGAACATTCGTGAGATTTGCTAGAATAGTAAAGTGCCTATCTATAAGTTCCATTATTTGTGCACTTTACTATAAGAAAGGTCCCCCATGGCTGACGAGACAGTTCTTCTGCACAAGCGGCGGAAACGGCAGCTTTCTCCTAAAGCAGTCATTCCGTTAAGCACACCGCTGAAACAGGTTCATATTACCGCCCTGTCCTATACCGGTGAGCAGTTTGAGGAGCGGGAAATCAGCAAGGTCGAGGAATGTTTCGCCCTGCGCAATGAAGGCACGGTCACTTGGATTACTGTCAAGGGCGTGCATGATGTTGAAATCATCGAGCAGATCGGCAAGTGTTTTGAAATGCATCCCCTGCTGATTGAAGATATTATCCATGCCGAGCAGCGGCCAAAGGTGGATTATTTTGAAAAATCAATTTTTCTTGTCGTGAAGATGCTCTCGCTGGGCAAGAATGAAGTGGTTAACAGCGAGCAGATCAGCCTGGTGGTAGGGCCCAACTTTGTAGTGTCCTTTGAAGAGCATGAAGATGACACGTTTAAGTACGTTCGCGAGAGAATTAAAAAAGGAAGATTTGCCAAGCGCGGCGCCGATTATGTGATGTATGCCATTATTGATGCCATCGTGGATAATTATTTTGTCATTCTGGAAAAGCTGGGCGAGCGGATTGAGCAGCTGGAAGAAGAAGTGGTGCAAAATCCCTCCCTGAAAATCATCCAGTCCATTTATAATTTTAAAACCCAGATGATCTTCTTACGCCGCTGTGTCTGGCCGCTGCGGGAAGTCATCAACAGCTTATCGCGCACCGAATCCAGGCTGATCAAGAAAACGACGCACTTTTACCTTCGTGACGTCTACGACCATACCGTACAGGTGATTGAGACCGTCGAGACCTACCGGGACATGATTGCCGGCATGCTGGAAATTTATCTGTCCAGCATGAGCAACCGCATGAACGAAATCATGAAAGTGTTGACCATCATGGGCACGATTTTCATTCCATTGACTTTTATAACCGGTTTATATGGGATGAATTTCAAATATATGCCGGAATTGAGTTCGCCCTATGGCTATTTTGCGGTTCTGGGCGTGATGGCGGCGGTGGCGGTCTTTATGTTATTTTATTTTCGAAGGAAGAAGTGGATTTAGGAAAAATGATAAATATATAAACAAACAGATATTACTAAGATTTAAAGATATTACTAAGATTAAATTCAGCGGTATACCCGGTGAATCACTGATTCCGCTTACCACAAAAAGAGGTGCATAGTTATGAATTCCTTGCTGAAACGGCCACGCTCGTTATTGGTGTTATTGATGATTGTCTTGTCGGTACTTAGCCCATTAGCCTGGGCGCTGGCTGATCCGGCCACCGGGCGGGAAATTGGCCCGGGCGTCACGCCCGATTCATTCTGGTATGGCTTGGAGCAAACCTGGGAAGGCCTTTTTGAACGGGATGTTGACCACGTTCCGGAACGCTTCGCGGAGATGCAGGTAATGCTGGCGGCGGGAAATGGTGAAGCTGCGGCCAGAGCCGGACAAGAAGCTCAACGGGCCATTCAATTAGTTCAGGAAAAAGTAGCCAACGCCGGCCTCAATGCCGTTATTGAGCATCAGGCTCAGACTTTTCAGTATGAAGGATACCTGCAGCAGCTGCAGGAATTGGCTGGGAGCGAATTAGCTGCGGAAGGGGCGGAAAATGTAATGGGGGGTGTTGTTGACAAAATTACCGAAACCAATGCCCTGATTGAAGTTCGTGAGCAGGAAATCGAGGAAGAAATTGCTGACGAAAAAGGCCTTACGCTCATTGAGGCGGAAATAGAAGTGCAGGAAGCAGAGCAGGCGCAGTTGGGTGAACAATTCCGGGAGAGGATTAATGAAGAGCATTTACAGGAACTCCGGCAGGAATTAGAAGAGATAAAACAGGATTTCCGTACCGCCGCTGAGGGAGGAAGGGACATTCCCAATGTACAAGCGTTAGGAACACTTATCGAGCAAGCGACGGAAAAAATTCTTCAGGCAGAAACGGCCCTGGAAAGCGGGCAGGCGGGGAAAGCCTTTGGCCAATCAGTCGCGGCAGAACATCTTCTGGACAATGCCGGTCGTTTCCTTGATGAAACCGTGGATGAAGAGGAAGAAAAAGTTATCAAACTGGTGGAAAAGGTGCAGGCGCGGGAAGAAGTGCAGCAGCGCCGCCTGATTGAAGAATTTCCGGTAGCCAGGGAGAGAATCCCTCCATACTATCAGCAGAATTATGATCGAGAGCGAGAGCAGACGCAGAAAGTACTGCAGTTAGGAGAGCAGCGGAAGGAAATCTATCAGCAGGAATTTGACCGGCTGGTAGCAGAAGGATTACACCATACCGAAGCTACCCGCCAGCTTACCGCTGCCTTTTCCAATGAGTTTGAACAGATTTATGGTGAGAAATTGTACGTTCCGCCCATTGGCGTGGTTCCGGAGCTGGCCGATGAGAGCGGCTTATTGGAACTGGAACAAGCTGCTCAAAATTTGCGGGAAGCGAAAGCAGCCGTCGTCAAAGATTATACCTATACTGATCCCGTTTTTGATTATCAATACCAATTTACCGATGAGGGATATACCTATGTAACTCCTTTTGGCATTGAATATACCGTTGATGATCCCCCTATCCGGGAAGCGTTGGACGAAGCCTTCAGCAAGCCCGTCTTTGAAACCGGGACAGAAGTGGTCAGTAAAGTCGTCGAGACGCCGCAGGGGAAAGTGGAATATCGTTACCTGGCAACGGGACATGAAGTGCGCTTACCGGACGGCACGGTGGAAACCTATTCGTATGATGTGGGAAAACACTCTCTGGTCGGCGGCGGACTGATTGCGATCGAACCCTACGGATTTGAGGTAGTTCAGGCTGGCGGGGAACGAAAAACCTTTGAGTATCATCCGGAACAAAAAAATTTTGTCTCTACCGACGGCTATGTCTATATGCCGCCGGAAGGGACAGCAATCAATCATGATTACATGGAGTACGATTACAATCGGGGTATTTTTATATTTACAGGTGAAGGCGGAGGAGGAGTGATTTGGGACTACGATCCGGCCAGCAGGCTCTGGGCGGAAGAAAGGGCAGAGATTGGAAGAACTGTTATCCAGGATGGCAAGAAGTTTACAGTAACTGAAGATAAAGGCTGGACGGATGAAAATGGAAATCCGGTTCCGCCTCCACCCGGACAGCCCAGCTCCGCAGGGGGTGCCACGGGTGCCCGAGCCCGATTCTATCAGCCGGTAACCCAGTCATTTGCACCAGTAGGAACGACGACAGTTGTGGATGGAAAAACGTATACCGTTACCGCCGATAAAGGCTGGACAGATGAAAATGGCAATCCTGTCCCTCCCCCTGCAGGGCAGCCAAGTTCAGCAGTGGGTGCCACGGGCGGTTTAGCACAAGTGGGGACAACAGCAGTCGTGGACGGAAAAACCTATGTGGTTGACCAATTTAAAGGCTGGATGGAAGTAGAAACCGGGAAAGCCGTGCCTCCTCCTTCAGGTTATTCCAGCTCTTCCGTCGGTTTTAGGGTTGGTGATTCAGGAAGAGGTGTGGAGAAAAATTATAATTATGTGTTGGATGGGAGAGCGTATAATTTACCACCAAACCTTGATCCAGGAAAAGTTGATCGTTCACAATTCGCAGCCCAAATGGCCCAATTTGAAGTGGGAAATCCGCGTGGTTATGATCCTGCCTTTGGCACTGATTTTGGGTCCGGAAGATATGGGGGGAGAGCCTTTGGCGCTGATTTTGGCCCTGGAAGATATGATGGGGGAGTGCAAACATTGTATGGAGAAAATTATGGCCATGTGAGAGATTCCATAACCGGCTCATGGCGCCCGGCGGCAAGTAAAGAAGAAGCAGACACCTTTGCTAAAACAGGAGAAGGCCGGTACTCTCCTCCCGGTGTTTCGTCTGATAGCAGGAATTATAATTATGTGCAGGAGGGCAAGGCTTATTATTTCCCGCCGGGTGTTGATCCAGGAAGAGTCAGCGATAGTGACAGATCACGGTACGAAGTGAAAGATGCCCGCGGCTATGATCCGGCTTTTAATACTTATTTCGGCGGCAGTCAAGATGTTGTCAGCGGAGGAAGCAGAAGTCCAACGGGCTTTTATTTTGAGGGGACCTATTATCCTCCCGGCACTGACTATAGTCCTTCCGGTTATTATTCTGAAGGCAAATATTATGCGCCCGGCAGCCCTATTGCTAGCTCGGCAGCGGGAGCGGGAACTGGTCCTGGCTATGCTGGCGGTTCTGGCTCTACTGCTGCTCCTGGCTCTACGGGGAATTATGGCCACGTTAAAGATCCTTCTACAGGGACATGGCGTCCGGCAACAGCGGAAGAAGCAGCTGCTGGTGGTTCTGATTATTCTCCACCTGGAGGCAGCACTTCTGGTGGCCAGACGGGCTCAAACTACGGCATCAATCCCGCAACAGGTGGCTGGGAACCTAATATGGGTGGTAGTACTTATGGTTCAGGCTATACCAGTGGATATTATAGTGGTGGAACGCCTGCTGGTGGTGCATATTCTGGTGGTGGTTATTATGGCGGGAGTCCATCTGCTGGTAGCCAAGTGGGATCAAACTATGGTATCAATCCGGCGACGGGTGGCTGGGAACCAGGTATGGGAAGTGGTACTCCCACCGGAGGAAGTTATGGTGGCACTCCAAGTAGTGGAAGTTATAGCGGCGAGAGTTATTCTGGTGGCACGTACGGTGGTACTCCAACCGGTGGAAGCTATAGCGGGGGAAGTTATGGGGGTGATACGGGTGGCAGTACGGGAGGCAGTACTGGTGGGAGTACTGGAGGAAGTACTGGGGGAAGTTATAGTGGCGGTGACACGAGTGGCAGTACCGGGGGGAGTACTGGAGGGAGCACTGGTGGAGTGACCGGGCAAACGGTGAGCAGTAATGTCGTCGTAAAAAGCGTTGTTAAACAGCCGGCTCAGCAGAAAGAGCTTTCGCCGTTCGCAAAGTTTCTGACAAAGTATTTTAGGTCAGGGAAGGAAGGGAGGAAGTAATGTTTGGTTTTGCCTTCCCCCTGAGCGCCACAAATTTATTTTTTTCGTCCTAAACCTTTTTAAACCAGCAGTTAAAATCAGCAGGTACAATGGCTCAGGGCTTATACCAGCACGTCCGGGAACTGTGGAAGAATCCGCGGGAAAGCATGCCGGAACTCTGGCGGGAACGCTTATTGCAGTGGCGGAAGGAAGAGTCCACCGTTCGCCTGGAACACCCGACCAGAATTGATCGTGCCCGTGCCCTGGGCTATAAGGCCAAGCAAGGCTACATCATGGTGCGGCAACGCGTCCTGCGCGGTGGACATCAACGGCCAAAAATTACCGGGGGAAGAAGGTCCAAGCGTACTGGCCGGGGGTTGACCCTGCAGAAAAGTTATCAGCAGATCGCTGAAGAGCGGGCCCAGAAGAATTATCCTAATTTAGCTGTTCTCAATTCCTATTGGGTGGCCGAAGATGGCAAGCAGCGCTGGTTTGAAGTGATTTTAGTTGATCCGTCTCACCCGGTGATTCAGTCCGATCCGGCAATAAATTGGATCTGCCAGAAAAAGCATTGGAGCAGAGTCTTTCATGGGCAGACGTCAGCGGGCCGGAGAAGCCGGGGACTGCACGGGAAAGGCAAAGGCTTTGAGAAGGCCCGGCCGAGCAGAAGGGCGCATGAACGAAGGCAGTGATGAAAAAAGCAGTTTTGTTTATTTTGCTAGCAGTTGGTGTAATATTAATTGGCGCCCTGATTTACTCGTTTCTTCCCTCTGTCACCATCACCGGGAAAACAATAGCGCCAGTCAACTCCTACCTCCAGGACCAGGGCACTCTCCAGCTGTTGTTCTGCCCCGGCGATGACTGCGAGCAGGCCTTGGTTGATTTTCTCAGTTCAGCCAATTCTTCCCTGCATTGTGCTTTCTATGACATCGGGCTGAAGTCAGTCCAGGAAACGTTACTGGAAAAATCACGGAAAATAGACGTTAAAGTCGTTACTGACGACGACTACCTTAAGAAATTCAATCATCCCTTCGTCAAAGCTGACAAGTGGGGACTGATGCATAACAAATTCTGCCTGGTGGACGGTCAGGCAGTTTCGGCCGGCAGCATGAACCCCACTGACAATGATGCCCATAAGAATAATAACAACCTGCTGCTCATTCATTCCCGGCTCGTCGCCCAGAATTATGAAGATGAGTTCCAGGAGATGTGGAATGGAAAATTTAAAGGCGGTGAAGAGGTTAAAAATCCGCAGATTCGTGTTGGAACCATTCCTCTAGAAATCTACTTCTGCCCGGAAGATCACTGTGCTGAGCACGTCAAGGAGGAATTAAAGAAAGCAACAACATCAATTTATTTCCTGACCTTCTCGTTCACCCACGACGGCATTGCCAACATCCTGCTGCTGAAACATCTGGATAATGTAACTATCAGGGGAATCATGGAAACGAGGCAGATCAGCGAATATTCTAAATTTAATGTATTGCAGTATCAAATTGGAGATGACCACATCTTCAAAGACACCAATCCTCGCAATCTTCATCACAAGGTCTTCATCATTGACGAAGAAACCGTGCTTACCGGCTCGTTCAACCCCACGGCAGGCGGGAATGAGCGGAATGATGAGAATCTGCTGATCATCCGGGATAAAGGAATAGCAACAAGGTTTGTGGAAGAGTTCAGGGGGTTGTATCCGGGCAAGGTTAGCGGGTAAGTTGATCCGCAAAGAAGACAATCACTGCCAAGAGGGCAACAATTCTATCTACGATATCACTTGTTCCTAAATAGGCTTTTAGAAAGGTAAACAGAATTAGATAGGCAGTTAAAGATAACAGAATTTTCTTCTTACTGGTTGCCATTTTCAATAGAGAAAAGATACGATGCTTAAAATAACCCCAATAATTCCTAGTATAATTGCCAGGGTTTGGATTGTTTCACGGAGCTTCACATTCTGAATAAAATGAAATTCCTGTTCCATATCGTTACTATACCTCCCAACTTTTTAAACATTTCTCACGGAAGCCCTCAGTTCGGCCGCAGCCGGCGATAGAGCACCGCATACTTCCCTTCCGACTTAAAGCCAAAATTGCGGTAGAAGCCCACGGTATTTTTCTTGGCATTCAGGTCTACATACTTGATGCCTTTCTTGCGGCACGTCCCTAAGAAATGGCGCACCAGAATGCTGCCAAGGCCCTTGCCGCGATGGCGGGGATGGACGTACAGGTAATTCACATGGGCAGCAGCGTTGCTGTTCTTCTCGGCCAGGAGGAAGCCGATATTCTTATCATTGTGCTCAGCGACCAAGGCAATGCCATCCCGTACAATCCAGTTCAGGTAGGCTTTCGGTGTTACATTGCCAATCGTCTTAGCGCGGGCAATAGTCGCGACAAAGCTGGGCACATCGGTCCGCTTGGCTTCCCGGATGTCAAAATCAGTTTCAGTTTTCATGCTGCCACCCCTCTTTTCCAGCAGGAGCAGGGGGTTTAAGTAGTTTGCGAAATTGTGCCGGACGGGCTGTTATGGACGAGAAAAGGGGGGATTTAAAGCCTATTGTCCACGGGAAACCAAGGGGGTATTTAAAGAAGCAGCCGGAAACTGTACTTACTGGAAAGAGATATTTTCTGTATTAAGGATACTCCTTTTGAGGGGCAAATAATGTTCAGTTCTTCACCCCAACCCATCCAGGATTTCATGCGCATTTGTGGCCTGCAAATACTCGACGATTTCCTTATTCTCCTTCCTCAACAAGAGATTCATCTTTAAGGAATTCTTCTCGGCGTTGCTCACACGGGCCAGTTGGTCAGCAAGAATTAAGCCGTAGGGATAGCCCAGAAAGACGGCATCCCGGCTCTGCTCCACCAGGAGAGGCAGAACAGTCTTGTTTCCCTCAAAGCGGAAGACGTGCTTTGCCCGGGGATGGAGCCTGACAAAAGAGGTTTTGTTCTCCACACCATACTGCCAGCAGCCGGCCGGGCCAATCTTGTTAAGGAGGGTAACGGGATTATTCCCTGAGGCCGTAAAGAGAGTGGAAGTTTTAGCGAGGGCAGCACCGCGTTCCTGGAGCCGGGCGAGGTACTTTTCTTCCCGGGGGAAAGTGCTTTCCAGCGTTCCATCTATCACTACAAAATCAGCTTTGACCTGAGCAGCCAAGGCCAGTTCAGCAAACCGGCGGGCCAGCGCAGCTACTCTGAAGATCGGAGCGCGTTCGTTCCCAATCTTCAGCGCGGCATCGTGGGAAGAAAGAAAGAGGTCCTGCCCGTCAATTAATCTTTCATTGAGGGAAAAAATCGTGCTCTGATACCATACATCGGCGCTGTTCCAGACTGCTCTGGTATAAATGTAAAATTCATTTTTTACCAGCTCTTTCTTGGTAGCTCCCTGGAAGGTCTGGGCGGCGACACGGATAAAGCTCAGGCAAAAATTGCCGGCGGTGATGATCTCGGCCTGCCCGCCATCGACGAAGGCGATGGTGTTTGTGGTTGAGAGGCTGTTCGTGGTTGATGATGGCAGAATGGGTGGAATAGGTGGAATAGGAGAAATAGGAGGAATGGGAGAAAAGTTATTGTGGTTGACCGGGATTAGTTTGCCATTGAAAATAAGATTATCCTCCCGGGAGAAAGCAAGGAGATGGGATTTGATCTGTTGGGAGATTTGTTGGGAAATTTGGTGGAGCATGGTTCTCTCTGGGCACAATCCTTCTTAATCTTTTATATTCTGGGGAACAGCAGTTAAGAAATATAAAAAGCCCCTGCCGAGACTTTCAAACTCCTGATGTTGAACGAACACGAGGCAGTATATTTGAACTCGGAACCTTTACCTTACCAAGGTAACGCCATACCGTTAGGCCACAGGGGCAACAATCTTTGAAAGATGCTTTTGGTTCGAGAAACCTATTAGTTTTAAAAACCTTTCTAACTGGCGGTGGCCGTAAATCTCCAGAGTATTTCTTTTTCCATCACGATTACTTTTATAAAACACCTCTGGAATAGTGACAGTGCGTGATTTTCTGCCGGCTTTAAATCCCAGAGTATTCATGAAATGAAAAAGTCTCTGAGAATACATTCGTAACATCAAGGTATTCTGATCTGGCCTGTATCCAAGACGAGGATTGGTGTAAGGGAATTGTCTTTTGATTAATGGTAATAAGTAGTTTTTTAAGTAGTCCTCGTCAAGTATTTTATTCCCAGCAAATCCTACGACAAATCGATTCTTTCTTTCCCCATAGTTACCCATATACCCATCACCAATAAAAGCCCCTACAAATTCACAGATTTCTTCATTAAGTTCTATTTTTTCTTGATTCATGTTAATAACCTCCTGCGGGTGTACAGCAAAATTAAAGAAAAAAATGCGGGGGAAGAGATTTGAACTCTCGAACCCACTAAGGGACAGGATCTCTTCTCCAACCAATACTGATTGGTGTCTCGTTCATGGGCTTAAGTCCTGCGCATTTGGCCAGGCTTTGCTACCCCCGCAGATGGACGCAGACAACAATAAAGAACCAGAGGTGTTTTATAAAAGTATCTTTGATTATTCAGGAAGTTGGACTACTCGTTGAAATGAATGTGATGAGAATCAAAAACCAAATCGGAACGTAGTTCAAATCTTCAGCGTCGGAAGTTTCAGGCTGTCGCGCCGCCCGGGATCTTGCCGGCGGTCGAGCCGCGATTTATAGGGCTGTAACGCTTCCAGCATCTTCTCAAAGTAGGGTTCACGGGCGACGAGAACGGTGGAAGAATTGATAGCAGCGTGCTCTTTTGTTTTGTATTTGGCTACCTCTACTTCTGCATCTAAAACGTTGTAGGGTTTCCCATTATGATCAGTTACTTTTGTACCGGTCAATTCCCCGAAAATCGGCGCTGCGGCGATATCGTGGCGGCCTTGCCCGGCGTGAAAATAGACTGCCCATCTCCCCTCGCAAACCCGCGCCTGATGCAGGACGTCATGCTCGCCGCTTCTGGCGATGATCGGGTTGTCGGGAAAATGGCTGCGGATTATTTTTCCCAGATCGCTGAGGAAGTCCGGGCAGCCGGCCAGATCTCCACCAAGGTAAATCACTCCAGGTGGCCAGCTATCTTCCCGGGAACCAATCCGTTTAAAACCAGTCTCTTCAGTAGCAACATACGCTACATCCTGCAGAACATTATATTCTATGCCGGCGATGTTCCGTCCTTGTTCATACACGCCGATGATCGGCCCGAACCGGGGCCGTCCCTCCTTGAAATGTCTTGTTCCATCGAGAGGATCGATCAGCACAACTTTTCCATTTCCATTATACTCTCCTCCTAATTCCTCTCCCAGAACGTTGTGCTCGGGCCTTACTTCTCTGAAGTATTCCCGCAAGACTCTTTCACTTTCGATATCTGCTTTCGTGACAAAATCGGCGGAAGTGCCGGTAACGTATTTATCCTGTAGATTAAATGAGCCGCGATGAAGAATTTCTTTTTGCACGTTGCCGGCTCGTTTTGCGGCCTCGATAAGGATGCTATGAATGTGTCGGCCCATAGTGTACTCTTTCTGCTTTCTTCCTCATTCCCTGCTGAATTTTGGCATGGCACGACCAATATCCCTGGCAGCAGTTCCTTCCTTTAGTCTTGCGAGAAAACCGTTAGGGAATTGAACGATACTCAAATCATGTAATAGGCTTCCCCCGGCATGGAAGTAATCTCGTACTTGCGTCGGGTTGCTACAGTGGTCTGTCCAACTGTTGTCCAAAAGCAAAACTTCTTGAAATAATTCATAAACGTGATTGGGGCCAGTTTCACCACCATTTCTGCTCCTGCCATAGAGCGCCGCTAATTGAATATTTTTCCGAATTGCATACGCAAAGAAGTTTAACATAAAATTTGCATACTCAGGTGCTGCCATCTTCTGAGCAGTGTAATCGAGAAAATCTCCATTTTTGCACTGTTCAAGATATTTGACCTCTCCTCCATTTCGTGTTTCATAGGCGTGTTCAAAGGCGAGATATCTGTTGAGTATGTGGCCGAGTTCACCACTTTCAATAATTCTATTATTTCCAGCTCCACTGACGACGCAGAAAGAGCTGATATCGTCTACCTCATCTCCTGGGCCAAATTTTTCTAAATCTAGAATCTTTCTCTCCTTGAGGTGATCTGGATTGAGGTCCCCATGAACTAATTTTGATTTAGTCCCAAAACCAGTAGACATTTCATTCAACTCTGAGAGTCGTTTATCTAAATTGATCCCCTTTGTTGTGAGGTGATCGTAAGCCACTTGTCTTGAGTAAGGAACTTCTTTACTGAGCTGAGGATCAAAAAGGTAGACGGCACGAAGCAAATGTTCTTTAAACAACTGTTGCTGTGCCTGTTGAAGAATGCCTGCTTCCCGTTCATATCCATCATGAGCTTCAAAAAATCTTTCGCGTCGGGAGTTGCAGGTTCCCACAAACCGGGCCACTTGCTGAACTCCTCTATACAGGAATTCTTGGAACTCTATTCGGTGATCTGGACTGCCCTCTCCTTGCTCTGATTCCTGATGAACTCGAATGAGTTGTTCCTTGTAGCTTTTTCCCGGCAGGTGTTCCATCACAATTAAGTTATGAATGTTAGAAGAAGCACAAACGGTGGGCACCAATCCTGCTCTAGTTATTTTTCTGATTAAATCCAAATTCCTCAGTTCTCGAGTAAACAAGAAGTCTGGATGATGTACTAGATCATACATCGTATCTTCAGATCTTACTGATATATATCGCTTCACTACAAATTGATGAGTCCTTCTTCGGCCACCCTGTTTTTTCTTTGATAAACGAATCAAAGCAAACTGGGCATGGTTACTTGACCAGTATTGCCATTTCTGCTCCCACTCTTTCTCAATCTTAAAGTCTTTATATTTTTTAAACTGGTCTTCTAATGCCTCTCGTACCCATACTTCCCGAATACGTTCATCCAGTGAGATAGTGCTGTCTACCATCGTTCACCTGCTCTCTATCCCCTACCCTTTATAAACTTTTCCACACTTTACTATTTAAGAATGATTACCTTGATTTCCGATGGTGTAGGTCAACCGACCAACGTTGTGAATATAGCTAATCATTCGGCGCAATCGACTGACCATATTGCTGAATTGGTCGAAGCGCTTATTTTTCTCATCGAGTTGGTCCAGTTCCCGGTTTAACTCCTTTTTTAGACCAGAGAGTTTTAATGATGCGGCAACATCTTTATTATACACTGCTTTCAGGGTATCGGTGTAATAGTTTAAGAGCTTATGGAAGAATTGTTCTAACTCTTTCTTGGTAGGGGCAGAAGGTTTAAGCTTCCGGGCATAGCGTGCTGTTCGGCGCACTTCGTCCGCAATTCCTTCAATATAAAATCCGACGGAATGAATTGCCAGCAGATCTAATGCCGTGAGCTTCAAATTACGCATCGCTTTCAATGGGTTTTCCATATTGTACTGGACCGATCGATAGAGAAGGAAGTATAAGCGATTGACATCTTTATCACGCTCATTGACACTTTCATAATTGTCTTCATTGAAGATATTACTGCTCTCCGAAAACATCGTTCGTGTTACTATATCCATCTTACGGATAAGTTCATGAACGGAAACTTTGTCCATATCCAAAAAATCTTTGGCAACTATAGAATCGGAAGTCTGTTCCATGATCTCTAAAGCAATAAGATTGTGAATGACACTCTGCAATTCTTTGATCCTGTTTTTCACCTCGCTTCCTTTTAGGACAATCTTTCGACAATTAAGAATATAAGCTCCATTTACTTCGCGTTCAATTAATGGTAAATCTTTTCCATCAATATTAATAATTTTCTCCCGCTCTTCCAAAGACTGTTCTGCTTCCTTCCGGCTTAACAGCAAATTAGACCCACTATCCTCCATATACACCAAATCACCTTTCTTCATCTTATTCTGGACCACCCAGCTTTTGGGCAGGGAGACGACAAAACTGCTTTTCCCAAAAGAGATTAGTTTGCGGTATTCCATGATTTGCTCCGTGTTTAGTAGTCCTAACTGCGACCTTTGCTATCAACCCCAATAATCTATATGCCCCCTATATACTATCACCAAAATGTATTTATATTTAAATGTTATGCTCTAAAATACGTAGGGGGTTAGAGAGGAGTCTATTTAATCAACTGGGGGTGGGGACCATGTATCCGCAACAAAGGCCTAAAGAGTACCTTTTCTCCGACGAGGAGGAAGAGAATATCTATACCAAAGAAGGTCGTGCTAAGCAGGTGGACGACGATGCCATGGCCGGCTGGGAGGACGGTTTTGTGCTGGGAGTAGAGGAAGCCTTCCAGGACGTTGTTGATGAAGATGAACTGAAGTGGCTGGATGAAGCCTATCAGGAAGAAAATATATAGAGAAATGCGTTAATTAAGTGATATCAATAACGCATTTCTAATATATAGTGAAACGCTAAATATATAGTAATATCATTAGTGCGTTTCACTATACTTTGTAAAAATACTGAGTAAAAGGTAGAAGGGGTACATAAGAGGTAGAAAGAGTAGGTAATAGCAAAACACATTAATAATGGAACAAATAGTGTGTTTTGCTAGTATAGTAAAGTGCCTATTAATAAGTTCCATTATTTGTGCACTTTACTATAAGAGTGGTCAAAGGACGATGTCACTCAAGCAGCAGTTGGGACTTGGTACCTTTCCCATCAATGATGGGGAGATTTTAAGGCAGCTGGAAGAAGCCCGCCTGAACCGCCGGGAGGTGATTGAGTTCGTGTGCGGGCAGCGGCGGGTGACCGTCCGGGTGTCGCAGATTGCCCCGGAAGGAATCATGCGGGAATATGAAGCATATTATGCGCGGTAATTATCACAGTTAATGCTTTGTATTGGTTGATTACTGGCGTTGTAGTGGTTGATTCCTTGCGTTATAGTGATTCATTACTTTTTGGTAGAAAGGCTGTTTATTTACCTTTCTGCAGAGTAGTTAGATTCGCCTGCTTACTACCAAAACCTTTATAAATAAACAACTATTCTAACATCTATTTTCAAGTATCTACTTTATCTAAAACAGGTGACTTTTCCCATGGACCTCGCTGAGCTAAAAAGAGAGCAATTCAAATTAGCGCCCAAAGTGGTGCTGAGAGATAGTTTTACCTCTATCAAAACAATTGCCGGAACCAATTGTATTCCTATCGGCAATAAATTACTGGCCGGTGTCGTGGTCTGTGAGTTTCCTTCGATGAAACTGCTGGAGAAAAAGACCTATCTTCTTGACAATCCACTGCCCTACCAGCCGGGCTTTCAGGCCTATCGGGAAATGCCGGCGATTATTGAAGCCTATAACCGGTTAGAGCAGGAGCCAGACGTGATTCTGGTGAGTGGCTCGGGGATAGTTCATCCGCGCCGGATCGGCCTTGCTTCCCATCTGGGATTGGCGCTGAACAAAGCGACCATCGGCGTGACGGAAAGCCGGCTGTGTGGCCAGGTGCAGCAGGGCAAAATCATTGTGGAAAATGAGATCCGCGGGTTTGAAATCAAGACCAGGGAATTCTCCAATCCGATCTACGTCTCTCCCGGACATTTAGTCTCCCTGGGGACGGTATTAAACGTCATTCCCAAAACGATTCAGTACCCGCACAAGCTGCCCGAACCATTGCATCTGGCACATAAGTTAGCGAGGAAGAAGGCCAAGGAGCTGCACGAGCAAAAGGTGATGGTAGCAGGGGTAGAGAAGCGAGGGAAAGCAGTGCTTAGACTTGATCTCGGAATTGTTCCCGTACTTTCACCAGCACTTCCCCATGAATTTGACTGATTCTTGCCGAAGTGACTCCGAGTAATTTGGCAATCTCGGTCATGCTATACTCTTTTTGATAGTATAATTCCATGATCACCCGTTCCCGGCAGGGAAGATCCTGAATAGCCTGATGAATTCTTTCCGCATCGAGCATCCGCAGCCGTTGCTCTTCCGGAGACCAATTCTCTTCCAGAGCCCGCTGCACGGCAAAGTGGGTTGAGGCAAAAGGACTGTCCATGAAAGAAATTGCGGCAGTTCCGTCCCTCGTTGACCTTTCTCGTGCCGGCCTTTCCAGTGAAACTTTATACGTCATCTCCCGCAGCAGCAACAGTTCCTCCACCTTTTCTTCCGTTTGTCCCAGCCGCTGGGCCAGTTCGGCGCTGGAAGGCTCTCCCTGAAATTGGTGGGCAGAGGATTCTCGAATATGCTCCATTTTTCTGATCAAACGGCGCACATCCTTGGGGAGGGGATCCTGCTCCCGCAAATAATCCCAAATCGCGCCCTGAATGCGCTTTTCAGAGAAAGTAGTTAATTTTACCTCTTGTTCCGGATCATAGCGATCGAGTACCTCCAGGAAGGCGGCAGTAGCAATTTGCACCATTTCCTGATAATTCAGAATCCAGGAAGGAATTCGCTTATTGATCTTGCCAATGGCATGGCCAATCCAAGGCTGGTACTGCTCCAATAGCAAGGTGCGTACCAGTGGATCCTTACTCTGAGCATAGGCTCGTTCCAGAGTACGGTCGTCACCAGTTTGGTTTTTACGCTCTTTCAGCGAATGATCTTTCAGCGAACCATAAAAAGCAGCAGTTCTTTCCAGGTAAGGTTCCGGGGCCGCCGTTATCGCCGTCGTAGCTTTCTCCCAGAGTAAGTGCAGATAATGAACAGGGCCATCCCAGCAGGGCTTGGTGCTTCCCGACGAAGCCGTGAGGGGAAACTGCCGCGCCAGATCTTCCCACGAATTCCCCTGAGGAAGCATTTTCCCATATTTAAAGAAATGCCGCTGCTCTTCCGGCGCTAATCCTTGTAATAATCGATCCGTCAATTCCGGTTCTCCCTGCTTTCCCCGCCAGGCGACCAACAGGGTGGTAAAGCTGCCATATTTCTGGCCAGCCGTTGCCAGCAGATGAGCTGTTCCCGGATGCAGTTCCCGCATGGATCTCACCACCTGGCGCTCTAATTCAAGAACCCGATAGTCCCGGCTGCTTTCCATAATCGCTTCTACCTCAGCCATGGGCAGGAGAAAATAGCTGAAGTTTATTAATCTTTGCATGGTAGTTACTGGGAAGCCGGCAAAACTGGGCACTGTCATGGTTCACTGGATTTTGCACCCCCTTAATCAGTTGTGGTAGATTCGAAAGCAGCGCCGCCGGCCCCGCCCTTAACGAGTCTGCCGAGCTACGCTATTCGTCAGACCACGCCCGTCGTTAGTTCCCCTGCCCTCGATGAATACAGTGCTATGCTGCCATAATGGAATCGAGCAGGGGCGAGGCAGACTGGCGGGCCGGCGGCGCGTCACGGGAAAACGCCGCCTGTGCCGGGAGCTCGGCGGAAAACTGGACGGGGTAATCACTGCAACGGTACTGTCTACTTCGAGGGTTTTCCGTTCCCAACGGCGGGGTGCAAGCAATGGTCTAGCCGAGCTCCCATCTTGGCACGGGCGGCGGCGTTTTCCTTACTTTCGAATCTACCATTTAAGAACAGGGGGTGCAAAATCGTGTGAACCTACACACCGGCAAAAAACTGGCCAGGAGGAGCAAAACATTTAAATATAACTTAATATAACAAGGTATAACTATGAGCGAAGTAGAATGTGTGGCCAGGAAATGGGGGAATTCGTTAGGTATTATTATTCCCCATGAGATCGTTCAGGAAGAGTATCTCGCCGAGGATGAAACCGTGTTTGTTACCTTCAAAAAAAAGCATAAAGCGAAGGAATTTTTTGGCCTGTTGGCCGGCGAATGGGAAAAGCCAACTCAGGAGATGAAAGACGAGATGAGGCGGGGATGGCACTAGGCTATTTCTTTGACAGTTATGCCGTCATCGAGCTGACGAAAGGAAATCCCCGCTATGCAAAATACAGTGAGGCGGTCGTCACGCTTACCCTTTTCAATATTGTCGAGATAGTCTATTCTGCCCGGCAGGAATTGGGTGAAGAAAAAGCCGGGCAAGTGTATGACCAATTCATCGATTGCGTGCAGGACGTTGACAAAGCCATGATCATGGAAGCTCTCGAATTAAAAAGAAAATATAAAAAAAGGGATTTATCGTACACTGATTGTATCGGCTATGCCTTTGCCCGGCAGCGAAATCTTCGTTTTCTGACCGGGGATAGCAAGTTTGAAGATCTGGAGAACGTGGAATTTGTGAAGTGAGTGGTTAGCGTTGCTTTATTCCTCCAGAATCACTTTATTCCTCTCCCACCAACCCATCAATACTGCGATAGTCTATTCCCAATACGCTCTGAAGTTTTTCCAACAGCTCTTGGCGGGGGAAATATTTTCCGTGGAGATACCCACTAACCATTTGCCGGCTTACACCTAATTCCTGTGCCAGCCAACTTTGGTTTTTTCCCTGCAATTTCAGTCCATTTTTAATATGGTCACTTAATTCTTGATTGGCAGGGCGGCTTTGGGTATGTAATATGTTAATTCAGGTATAATGTTAAATTTGCCAGAAGGTGTGACCAAAAAACAAGTGGAAGAGGCGATGAAAGGGCATATTGTGGCGCAAACAGAGTTGATAGGGAGGTATGAACGGCAAAAATAGATCATTCAATCAGCTAACACTTCCTTTCTTTAAAGGAACGAAACCCATCATCCCCCATTCTGTTCGTTCGGGAATCTTTGTATCATACCGCTCTCGGACAATAGGGCCGCGGGCATTAGGATACACAATTATTCCTGAAGAAAATTGAGGAATTAAGGCTGACGTGTCAAACTTCCATTCAGAATTAACACCGGCAGTAAACAATATTCGATGATAAGGCCCGCTTACTGGATATCCCTCTGAGCCATCTCCATGAATGACGGTAATCCTCTGTTCATAGTCAGGTCCAAAATGGTTTTTAAGATTTTGGCGAGCTTCATGAACCAAGCCAGACACATTCTCAATTGAAAAAACGTGCCCTGATGAGCCAACCATCTCGCTAAGGATGGCCGTCTGATACCCACAACCAGTTCCCACCTCTAATACTTTCATTCCCGGCTCAAGTTCTAAAAGTCCGGTCATTAATGCGACGACTGATGGCTGAGAGCAAGTCTGATCATACCCAATGGGTAAAGCCATGTTTAAATAAGGGGCTTGCTCCAATGAATCACTTCCTAGATTAAAATCATATAACATTTTGCTGAGTATTATCTCTCGGTGTGCTACATTAGTAATTTCAGGAATAAACTTTTTTCGATCTACGTGTCTCATTGCTTTTAGAACCATCGAATCGAGAGACTTTAATCGAATAGTAGGCTCATAGAGCGCGATGCTCTCAACAAGGGTATCATTATTCATTGCTATTGGAAAAAGGGGATGATATTTAAAGTTTATGAATGAAATAATGAAAATGAACTCAGCTTAATATATCTAGATAATAACATAATTACTGTGCTTTTTGTCATGGCAACATTTCTTCTCTGCCTTCAGCATTTTCTCCTCGAAGAGGAACAAACAACGCCTCAGGGTAAATTTCATTTCCTCGATATTGCCAAAGCAGCCATATTATTCTCTGATCAAAGCACCATCTCGCTCTGGATAAAGCAATATCCCCCTGGGTAATTTCAGTTGCTGTGCGAGATGTTCCTGGTATTCATTTAGGGAGGCAAATCCTCTCACATAAGCGCAAGCTGATTGATAGGAAACTCCCGTCTTGCCGGGCGATTTCAGTAGTAGGAAGGCCTTCTTTGGCTAACTTTTGGATTAATTCAATCGTTTCCGGTGACGTTTTAGTTTTCATGAGCAATACGGGAATAGCACTTCTTTTTAAACTTTACTACCTATGAAAGATAACCCATGTGGGGGATGGCCATCCAAAACTTTATAAACCAAAACCAAAACCTTTCTCGGCACTACTTACTCTCAACGATGACCAAAATCAACCGCATCAGCATCCAGGGTTTTAAAAGTTTCGCCCACCAGACGGAAATTCCCTTTGACGGAAAATTTAATGTGGTGCTGGGCCCCAATGGCAGTGGCAAAAGTAATTTAGGCGACGCCCTCTGTTTTGTTCTCGGCCGGTTGTCGGCCAAATCAATGCGGGCCGAGAAGGTTTCTAACCTGCTGTTCAATGGAGCGAAAGATAAAAAGCCCTCGACTTCTGCCAGCGTGGAAATTGCCTTCGATAATTCTTCCCAAATCTTCCCGGAACCGGTAGCCGAAGTCGTCCTCAACAGGACCATCAACAAGGATGGCAACAGCACCTATCGGGTGAATGGAAAAAAGCGCACCCGCACCGAAATTCTGGACCTGTTAGCAGCCGCTAAGATCAATCCTGACGGCTACAACATCATCCTGCAGGGCGACATCATGCGCTTCGTGGACATGCATCCCATCGAGCGCCGGCAGATCATTGAAGAGGTCAGCGACGTGACTGTCTATGAGGAAAAGAAGCATAAAGCCCTGCTGGAATTGGAAAAAGTGGAAGAGAAACTGAACAATGCTGAGATCATCCTCAAAGAGCGGAAGACCTACCTGAACGAATTGAAGAAGGACCGCGACCAGGCTTTGAAATTCAAGGATATCAAGGACAACATCGATTCCCACCGCGCCACGGTCGTCCATCTCCATCGGCAGGAAAAAGAAGAGCAGAACGCCAAG
Organism: archaeon; assembly: GCA_023265925.1. Classification (GTDB taxonomy): domain Archaea; phylum Nanobdellota; class Nanobdellia; order Woesearchaeales; family GW2011-AR9; genus JAHFRS01. The sequence goes on along the minus strand of JAHFSD010000015.1, from coordinate 6,633 downwards.
CTGGACAAAGACATCGGGCAGTTCCAGCAGAAAATCAGCGCCGCCGAGAAGGACGTGGAGAAATATAAAGCCCGCATTGCCGAACATAAAACTAAAATTGCCCAGCTGAACCAGAGCATTGAGCAGAAAGGCGAGAAAGAGCAGCTGAACGTGCACCGGGAAATTGAGGATCTTAAAGTCAGCCTGGCGCAGGACAGGACCAGGGCCAGCACGCTCAAGGACGAGATCAATAAGATCCAGCAGCGGAAAGACCAGCTGCGGGAAGATCTCCGGGAAGTGGAAGAGAAGAGTTCTTCCACACTCGAAGAGCAGAAAGCCCTGCAGCAGCGGCAAAAGCAGAAAACCAAAGAATTACAGGAAGTTGAAGAGCAGCTCACCCAATTCAGGAAGAAAAATAAGATTGAATCGTCCCAGGAAATCGAGAAGGAGATTGATCGCCACGATAAATCGATCGAGCAGCAGCAGGAAGAGATCCAGCGCCTCCGTCAGCGGCAGCAGGACCTGTTGCGGGAGAAAGACAAACTCGATTATCAGTTACAGAACCTGGATGAGCGGATCAAAAAAGTGCGGGAAGTGGAAGAGCAGAATAAAGAGAAAGTCAAGGAATTGCAGCAGCGCAAAGGCAATTTCAAGTCCTTGACGTTAAGGCTCAACCAATGTCTGGATCAGGACAGCAGTTTTGCGGCGCAGCTCGCCAATGCGCGAAAGAAAACCACCGGATTGCAGGAGCAGCAGGCTCAGCTTAATGCCAAAGCGGCAGCGGTCAAAGCCAGCCTGACCGGCAATGAAGCCCTGCGGCGCATCCTGGAGAACAAAAAGAAGTTTCGGGGCGTCCATGGCACGGTCGCCGAGTTGGGACAGGTCCCGCAAAAATATGCCCTGGCCCTGGAATCTGCTGCCGGAAATAAAATGCAGCATCTGGTGGTGGATAATGACGAGACCGCCGCGGACTGCATCAAGTTCCTGAAGACCAACAAGTTGGGAATGGCTTCGTTCATCCCGCTGAATAAAATCAAAGCCCGGGAAGTCTCCAGCGAAGATAAGAAGCTGCTGAAGCAGCCGGGTGTCCATGATTTTGCCATCAATGCCGTTTCGTTCCAGCCGCAGTTCCGGAAGGCGTTTGAGCACGTTTTTGGCGATACGATGGTGGTGGAAGATATTGATACCGCCCGTTCGGTCGGAATCGGCCGGATCAGGATGGCCACGCTGGACGGCAATATCGCCGAGCAAAGTGGCGTGATGAAAGGCGGCTTTGTCACCCGCCGGCCGGCAGTAAGCTTTGCGGAAAAAGATTCCCTGGAAGGGCTGCAGAAAGTGGAAAGGGAATTAGATGAGGTGGAACGAATCATCAGCAACCTTACCCATAAACGGGAAGCCAATGAACAAGAGATTGAAGCCTTGCGCAAAAGCCGGGCCGAGCTGGAAGCACAGATCATCACGCTGGAAAAGACGCTGCATTTAGAGGATGCCGATTTGGGCGCCTCCGCGGAGTTGAAGAAAGAGTCACAGGCGTCGCTCAAAAACGTGGAAGAGGAACTGAACGGGCTCCAGAAATCCATTATGGTTATCAATAAGGATCTAACGGACTTAAAATCCAAAAAGCAGCTGTTGCGCAATCAGGTTACCGAGCTGCGGAATCCCCGCCTGCTGGCGCAGTTAAGCGCTTTTGAAGAGTCCCGCCAGAAGTGCCGGGAAGAGCTGATCCGCCTCGAGCAGGAGCTGAAGAATACTACCCTGCACCTGCAGGAAATGTTTTCCCCAGAACAGGAGAAGATCAAGGAGATCCTCAAGCAGCACGACAAGGAAGAGCTGCAGTTTGGCGAGGAGATCCGCAGGTTAGCCGGCCGCGTCAAGGAGCAGGAGCAGTCGCTGGGCCGGAAGGAAAAGGAAAGCAGCGAGTTCTATTCCAAGTATCGCGAGCTGTTCAACCAGCGGGAGAAGTTAAATGCGGAAATCAGCAAGGCCGAGAACGAGATTGACAATGTCCGTGAGAAGTCCCGCAGCTGGGAGCGGGAATTAAATCTGCTGTCGCTCAAGAACGCCGAGATTAAGGCCAGGCTGGCCGGGTTGCAGGAAGAGTTCGCCCGCTATAAAGAGGTGGAGTTGCTCAAGGGCAAGTCCCTGCCGGAACTGCAGGAGGAAATCAGGAAATTTGAGCGGCTGCTCAGCGAGATGTCCGCCGTCAACCTGAAGGCTCTGGAAGTCTATGAGCAGGTCGAGAAGGAATTTAATGCCCTGATGGGGAAGAAGGAAGGGCTGGAGAAGGAAAAGGTTGACGTGATGACGCTGATGAATGAGATTGAGACCAAGAAGAAAGATCATTTCCTGAAGACGTTTGACAAAGCCAATGAGAATTTCCAGCGCATCTTTGGCAGCCTGTTCAAGAAAGGGAAAGCGGCGCTGCAGCTCGATAACGAGAAGAATCCCTTTGACGACGGGCTGAGCATTAAGGTAAAATTGACGGGCAGCCGCTTCCTGGACATCAAATCCCTCTCCGGTGGGGAGAAGACCTTAACGGCCTTAGCGTTCATCTTTGCCATTCAGGAATACCAGCCCAGTTCGTTCTACATCCTGGATGAAGTGGATGCTGCTCTGGACAAACAGAATTCCGAGACGTTAGCACGATTGATCCGCAGCTATTCTGACCGGGCACAATACATCCTGATTTCGCACAATGATGCGCTGATTTCCGAAGCGGACACGCTGTTTGGCATCAGCATGAACGAGGGCGTGAGCAAGGTGACGAGTTTAAGGATTTGAGATGGGAGACTTTAAATAGAAGCAATACTTTTTAGTTATTATGGCACGACCCATCGAACCGACCCCTACCCTGGAAGGAGAGGATGCTGAGAATTTCTACCGGGAACTGGAAAGGATAAAATCTCCGGAGGAGATTGAGCAGAGAAGAAAAATGTTTGCGGAAGCCGATAGAGTTTTCAAATTGCTGGGAAAAGATTTTGTAAAAAAGATGATGGCGTGATGGAAGAATCTTCAAAAATAAGTCCCGGTGAGGTGGAAGTAAAAGAGATGTCTTCTTATTATGGCCTCCAGGAGTTTGATTGTGGAGATGAAGATCTTAATGAATTTCTTAAGAGTGATTCTTTGGTGTATAAACAACAACTCATTGCTAAAACCTTCATCGTTATCTATCAAGAAAAAATTGTTGCTTTTTTCAGCGTCATGAATGATGCTATCAAATTGAATTTACAGGAAACAAAACAGACCAGGCAGCTCAGTAGACTACATGAATATCCCTCCCTGAAAATAGGGCGTCTCGGCGTTGACAAACGATTTGAGCGGCGGGGATTAGGTGCTCTCTGCATCAAATTTGTTATGGGGCTGAGCACGAATATCAATAGCGTATCCGCTTGTCGGTTTATCACCGTCGATTCGTATCTGGAAAGCAGGGGATTCTATGAAAAGCTTGGTTTTGTCCGTAACCTGATGTATGAAAAAAAGCGGGACTTCGTGAGTATGAGATTAGATCTGTTAGAGTAGAATAACCTCTCCTAATTCTTAATCTCAAACCCCTTAAACTCCCCGGTATATTTCCCTTCCTGCACTTTTACTTCCCCGACCTTCGCCCGCGGCGGCCCCTTCCGGCACCAGTCAATTACTCGTTGCACGTCGTCATCATTCCCTTCCAGCACGGCTTCGACAACATTGTAATCGGCCGGAGAATTCTGCACCCAGCCGGTAAGCCCGGCCTGCCGGGCAATCTTGTTCAAGTAATAACGGAAATTGACGCCCTGAACATTTCCACTGATCTGCAGGTCGACGCGTTTCATGCCCGGTCAGAGAACATATAAATTTATAAACCTTCACCCGGCCGGAAGTCTCATGGACGCTTTAATTGTGGTGCATACGGAAATTGGCTATCTCGATCCCGAGGATATGGGTTCAAAGAGGGTTGAAAAGAACCGGCAGCTCTTTGACGGAATTGCTGGTGTTGTCGGGGAATACCTGCGGCAGGGACATAAAGCTTACTATCTCGCTGAAGCGAGCGATTCTCCCCAATCCCCATCAATTTATCCTGCCATTCGGCAGCATTTCCCTACAATGACTTTTATTCCCTATGATAACACGTTCGAAGAACAAGGACTGCGAATCAAGGAAAGGCTCAGGGAAGATGATCCGGATGCGTCCTATCTTGTTGGCGTGTCGTATTCTGAATGTTTAAAGCAATTGCATTCTCTTCTTACCGGCAATACCAGAAAACTTCGCCGCAGTGAGTTTGAGGATGCGTATCAACGTCTCGGCTGGGCAGAAAGTAAATTTGAGCGACTCTTTCCCCAGCGGATGAACGCGGTCATTAAGGAAGAGCTGACGGATAAAGTTTAGGCTGCAAGACGGCACTCCCCCATCGTCCTTAAATTCTCCTCAAAATAATTCCGGCACTCTTTGGTCAATTTCTGGTCATACCCGCGGCAATCCTTTCCGGAAATATCCATCCCGGCGGGATCCTGGGAAGCGGCCGCAGTACATTGCTGGCAGCAGTTGACGTTGAGATTTTCAGCACAACTAACGACTAAACTAACGACTAACAGTGCCAGCACCAGTGCCAACATTGGCAGAGCTTTAGCGTGGCCGAATGATCCAGGGGGAGTTATTTTTTCTGTTATACTGGCAGTAGTCATGTCTCATTCTCTCGTACATAGTCGAAAACTTCCCGTAACGGTCGCTGGGCCGTCGCCATTTCTTCGGTAAAGATAATGGGATAGGAATGCACTTTATACATATTTTCTCCTTCCTTTTCCCACATCATTGCAACCTGTTTCTGGCCCAAATCTAAAAACACATGACTCCACGTTGCTTTTACATTTTCAAGCAAGTAGATGGTGTTTTTCCCCACTATCGTTGCGGACAGTAGCGGTATAATCTTGTATTTCGGATTCTGGCGAGCTTGCTGAAACTCCCGCCAGGATTGTTGTCTTTCAGGGCTGAGAAATTCCTGCACGGCTTCATCCATTACCTTGTATGACTCTGTTTTATCCCAGACCCTATCCCGAGAGTGATAGAAAGGCACTAACCGTTCCTGAAGTCCTCTCTGCAACTGCTGGTACTCCTCTTTGACAACCCACTGTGTTTTTATTTCCAGCTTCCATAAATCACTCACGATAGCACACAGTTCCGTCTCGGTAATACCGCTGGCTTGGGAACAGGGCGGAGGAGCTTTCCTCATCTCTTTGAGAGCTTTTAAAGAATCTTCTGTTGAGATAAGGGTAACCTTCCGCTTCATTTCTTGGATGTATCTCCGGGCATGAAAGATAGTAGGGGCCTCTTCACCAATACCAGCCTCTTCTAATTCTGGAGTTACCTCTTTCATCACTTTGATCAATGGTTTTACTTCTTGGGGAACTTCTTTGGGAAGAGAAGCCAACAGTTCCCGGCGCACCGTATTATAGCGAAAGAGAGAATTAAGATGATCTAATGCTGATTCATCCATCTCGTCGGAATCAGAACCTGCCATCATCGCCGTGGCATATCCAATAGTATAATCATAGCGGTCCGAGAGCACTCCTGCTTTTATTCTGGCAATAGCTCGTTGATAGTGCTGGTCGAGGCGACGGACTATAAAATCAGTATCATCATCATTGTTCTGGGCAGACATAATTTAAGTTTCTAAGGCGCTATTGTTTAAAAATCATTCGCTCCGTTATTGGGATCATTTTGTCATCAATCGTATCGCCGTCAGTTCTCCCACATACTTTCTGGTGATGCCCATAAGCCATCAATGTAGAGGGCAGTCATGGTCTATCTTGGCAGGGTCTCTTTTGCCCAGCCAAAGAATCTCTCCATAGATTTCCTGGCCATTGCTGCTCCTTGTTCCATCGTTAGCCTTTTGATCATCTTCTCCACCACTTCTTAACTAGGTCTTTTCCAGCAATAATTTTGTAGTCCTGAATCAACTCTCGGGCATAGGGCTTGTTGCTCTTCTGCTTAAATTCTTTTTCAGTGAGGATGACGGGGGAAAGAAGGTTGCCAAACCGTTCACTGAACCGGTGGCGATGACGCTCAATGCTTTCCTGCACTGCTTTTTTAGTATTGGTTACAATGAGGAAGTCGACATCACTGTTCATTTGTTCCGTTCCTTTCTGGATACTGCCAAACAGCGCCATCATCTCGACCGGCCGGACCAATTTCCTGATTTCCTGCTCCAGCAGTTCTTTGGTTTTTTGTTCACAGTGAAACAACTCTTCCAGGGCGGGGCCGATGACACTGTTCCTGTTAATCATGACCAGACTGGCAGTGCCATGTTTCTCTTTATGAACAAGATTCATCCCTTCCAAGTCGGCCAAGGCGCGCTGGACGGGGGAGTGGACGAGCCCGGCAAGTTTGGCCAGTTCCCGGATGGTAAAGCGCTTGCCGGGATAGCGGCAGAGGGTTCGCAGTACTTTAACCTTTACTTTGCTGCCTAGTACCGTTTCCCAATAATGGCGGAGGAGCATCGTGGCCTAAAAAAGTTCCAATTGGTCTAAAAAAGCTCCATGGCTATATAAGCTTTCCGGCTCGCAGATAGTGTTTAATCTTCGGGATATATTTAAATAGTAGTATTCATTCTCTTCTAAAGAGGTGATTAGAATGGTTCAATGTATCTTTTGCAAGTCGTCCAATAATATTGTGAGAGCTGGT
>JAHFSD010000014.1 GCA_023265925.1 archaeon | reverse complement strand
AGTGATTCAATATTTAAATAGTTCGGTTTTTGGTATGTGCATAGCTCGTGTGTAAGTCCAGAGGATATGTCCCCACCACCATCTCGCCATACGAGCTTAGTTCGCTGGGCACGGGAAATCTCTGTAATTCAGCGTTCTCAAACCCGGAATCGCTGACCACCAACCCTCCCGGCAGCAATTTCTCCAGCACGGTTTCCTCATAATCATGGTGCTGATCTTTCATAATCCGAAAGGCACGCTCAAAATAAAGGTCAAAGGCAGGCAGGGCAGGAAAGAGCTCAAAAACATCGCCTTCCACGAGAGTAAGGCGGATGAGCAGGTTGTTCCAATAAAATAAAATCGACTCCTGCTCTTCGGAAAAACTAATCCCTACCTCGTCAAGGAGAGTTTTCATGGTATCCTTCAGATTATGAATATCCACTAGCACCAGCTCGGCCTGCTGTAGCTGTGGAAAGAGCTGCTCCAGATAGAATAACGGCAGGAACAGGTCAGCACCACAGCCAGGATAGAGTACTTTCACCTTGCTCCTCTGCGGGAATTGAGGAAGCTGTTTTAGTAAGGCGAGCCTTTCCCATTCTTCCTGGAAGAAGTAGGTTCGGAGTTTTTGGAGATTGGGGCGAGCTGCCTTATTGAGCCCGGTTGCCTTTACTGATTTTGCTACAATAAAAATAATCTCTCCATCACTCATACTTTCCTCCGCAATTCATAGCCTTAGCCCATTAGCACTAGTGGAGTAACGAAATATTTAAAAGTTATCCCTTCCTCAACCGGTTCTTATGGAAAAACGCTGGCTTCCGGGACTGCTGTCCATTGCGCTCATACTCATGGCACTTATTCTCACCGCCTGTTCCCAGCAGGAAGAAAAAATCACCGGCAGCGGCGTCGCCACCGCCGAGGTAAGTACCTTGACTGTTACCGTCAAGGATGACCGCGGCAGTCTGGTCCCGGAAGCCCGCGTCTATCTCAATAACGAATTCAAGGGCGAGACCAGCAAATATGGGGGCAGCAAAGGCAGCCAAACCATGATTCTGGAAGGGCAGGAAAACAAGATCCAGGTGCGCAAAGCCGGCTATGAAAGTTCCCGTCCGATCACGGTCAGCGCCAGCGACGACGGTGAACAATCCCTTACCATCATCCTGGAGAAGAAGCAAACCAATTATGTCGTTTCAGTCCGTGCTGCCGGTGAGCCTTTAGAACAGGCCCGGGTCTCCCTGTTCCCGGAAGGAAAGTCCGTTCCTCTGCAGATAGAACAGACCGACCAGCATGGCGATGCCCTCTTTCAGGATCTTCCTGATGGCGAGTATATCGTCACCGTGGCCAAGGAAGGCTATGAATTGCTCCGGACCAAGCACAATGTTGATTTTTCTGAAGAGGGCGAGTTCACTTCCCTTTCCGTGGAGTTAACCCCGCTGGCGCAACTGGAAGTCCAAGTCACCGATCAGCAGGGCAGTCCATTAGCTAATGCGGAAGTCTGGCTGTTCACTCAGAAACAATATCACGCGCCGGGGGCCGCCTTGCCGTTAGGGAAAGATTACACCAATCGCCGGGGAAAAGTCTCTTTTACCAATGTTGAGTATGAGGAAACCTATATTGTCGTGGTGAAAAAAGAGGATTACCTGGCTCAGGCGGGAGAAATTACCCTGCAGCCGGACGATCGCGTCCTGCGTTTAGAGATGATTTGGGATATCAACTAAATGTTTATAAAGAATATTCTTTTCTGTTGACGGTAAGGACCTGTAGCCTAGCCTGGATAGGGCACCAAAGTATTGTGCAAGCCTTCTAAGCTGGGGGTCGGGAGTTCAAATAAGTTCCGCAGGAACTGACCGAACAGCGGAGCTTTGACTGTCTCCCCAGGTCCATTCTCTCTTTCCACCAGTAATACTTTAGCTTTGTGAAGCTCTACCATCCTCAGGTCGAGCCTCCTCGGGTGCTGTAGCAAGCAGACGGGGGGTTGTCCCATCCACTATCATTATCGTGGGGTCGAGCGGAGCGAGTACCCCACCTGAGTAACTTGCATAGGTTACTTGCCGAGAAGACGGTAGAGCTTCACTTCAGGAAGCTAAAGTATTACTTCCACCAGCAATATCTTTAAATACTTCTTCCTTCTTTATAGAGACAAAAAATAGGTGGTCAGCATGGACATCCGCAAAACCAGAACCTGTGAGCGTTGCCGCAATTCTGTTCCTTTAGACCAAGTACGCATCCACCCCAAACCGGATGGAAAAACGATGATGCTCTGTGAAAAATGCAGCCGGGAAGTGCAGCGCAAAGTTCCCGAACCGTTGACCAAGGTCAAAACCATTACCGCTCTGCCTGCAGCAGAATTTGTGACCTTGCTCTGCCGGCGCTGCAACTATGCCTTCCGCGCCGATCAAAGTAAAGCCGGCGTCTTACATCGTCTGCATTGCCCCTACTGCGGCAAATCTGACCAATTAAAGAAACAGTGAAGAAATAATACACCCTGATAGAACCTAAAAAAATAATATATAGCAATAGAAAATAACAAAAGAATGTAACCGGCCTGGCCACCAATAACACTTTACCATGGTCTATGTCAATGAATTGCGGCACCTGAACCTGAAATCGGCAGAGTTAGAGAGCGCCACGATCGTGCGTGAGCTGAAGGAGAAAACGTCCTACCCGTTGACCAATGAAAAGCTGCAGAATCAGGTGGCGGAACTGCTGCTTTCCCCCACCGATAAGGAAACGATGCTGCAGGCTTTCTATTTAGTGCAGCCGACGATTGAAGAGATGATGAGCCTGCTTTCAGATCAATCGTCCGTGTATGAGGAAGTCAATGTTCAACGTGCCCTGACGATTCTGAATGAGCTGCTCGTTCCCCTGAAAAGGAATCTCGACTATGCGGAAGAAATCATCGGCTGGCAGGAGAACTGGATCGCCCAGACCATTCCCGTGCTGAACGGCATCCCCCGCAGCAAAACTGCTGAGGATAAAGCGGCCTGGAACAAGCATTTCAGCGATTTCTTTGAGAAGATCCTGCGTAACTCAGCCTTTAGCTTCAACTATGCTGACGTCATCAATGAAGCTCATCTTGACCATATCCGCGGCCTGGATGAAGGCCTGGGGAAAGGCTTTCTGCTGCGTATTTCCCTGGAAGAAGAACTGAAGAAAGTCAATTATGAAACGCTGAAAGCGCGCCTTCCTCTCCCCACCGCTGAATTTATGGAGCATCTGCGCGGCAATGTGGACGTGATCAAGAAAGGGGTGGAACGGGCCTATCAGGGCAACAGGCGCATGGTGCAGCTCGCCTTAGTGATGTATGCCTATGTGAAATGGCTGACCAATCCCTGGGAGAAGTTTCGGTAGGGTAGCTTAAATTAAAAATCCCAACCACAGCAAATCGTGGTGATTTTTAGTGTTTGTTGGATGGTTTATCTTCGTTCAGAAACTTTTATAAGCACATCGGCTTTGGAAACATAAGAAAGCAGGAGAAATTGCTCCTCGCTTTATCTCCAGCGCCCGTCACCAAGCGGCAAAGGTACTCGCCTGCAGTCGTCCGCAAGGATGAGCCATCATGGCAATGAACAGAAGACAGCGAGCATTCGAGGGTTCGAGTAAGTTCCGTAGGAACTAAAGGAGAAGCGGAACTTCGACTATCCCTCCGGGCGCTTTTTTATTACCCCATGCCCAAAACTTCCATCTCTTCCCTGGAATTGGCCGCGCTGGTGAATGAACTACAGGTATTAGTCAAAGGAAAAATTGCCGGAATCTATCAGTTTGACAAAGAATTTCTGTTCCAGCTTCATCTTCAGGACCAGGGAAAACAATTTTTACGACTCGTGCCGGGAAAATTTCTCTGCCTGACGAAAAAAAAAGAATCTGCGGCAATACCCACGGAATTCTGCCGGCAATTGCGCCGGCATCTGGAAGGAGGAATCCTGAAATCGTTGTCGCAAAAAGAGTCGGAACGCATCGTGGTGATGGACGTGGAAAAAAAAGAGAAATATCAAGTTATTATTGAGCTGTTCTCCAAAGGAAATCTGGTGGTGACGGATAAAGAGTATAGGATCCTGCTTCTTCTGGAACAGCAGGAATGGAAAGACCGTACCATTAAACGGGGCGGAAAATACCACTTTCCCAAGCCAGGGGCGGATTGGAAGGCACTTACGGAAGCGGAATTGTCCGCCCTCCTGCAGCGCAGCGAGAAGCGCAATCTGGTGACCGCGCTGGCTACTGATCTTGGTTTAGGAGGATTGTATGCCGAAGAGCTTTGTGCCGTTGCCGGGGTGGACAAGAATACCATTCCGGCCGCGCTAATTTCATCCGACGTAAAGTCGCTTCAGCGGGCTGTTCAGAAGTTTCTGGACAACATTAAGCAGCCTCATGGTAATCTCTATGATGGAGAAATAACCCCTTTTCCCCTGAAAAGCACCCTGAAAAGCAAGAACCCGGCTCACCAGACGGTTACCTACAATGAGGCGATTGACACCTTGACACCCTTTCCAAAAATTTCTCCCTATGAGAAGAAAATTACGGCCTGGCAGCAAACCATTCAGCAGCAGGAGCAAGCCATTGCCGGGTATGAACAAAGCCTTGCTGACAATACCAGGAAAGGAGAAGCGGTTTATGAACACTATGCGGCCCTGCAGAAACTGCTGGATACGGTAAAACAATGGAGATTGCAGAAAAGCTGGGAAGAGATTGCGGCGGAATTACGGAAGTTAAGGAAAATCAAGCAGGTCAATTTGAAAGAAAAGAAGGTTATGGTTGAATTATAAACGGCCGGGCTGACCGAATGATTTATATAGTAAAATGATTTTTAAGGAAAATTAAGAGGTGATAGTATCATGGTAAAAAGAGGCAAAACATCCTTGGAGATTCATCGGGTAGCACATTATACCTTCTTTGTCGGCTTGCTGGTGGCAATTGTCGCAGGCTTTTTTCGCGATGTCCTGGCGCCGGGAGTGCTAGTTACCACCTTAGTCATTTTAGGATTCATCGTAGGATTGTTTAACTTAACAGCAAAGGAGACCATGCCGTTTTTACTGGCAGCAGTTGCCTTGATGCTGGCGGGAATTGTCAATCTGGGATTGATTCCTGGCGTCGGACTGTATTTGCGTAGCATCCTCAACAACATTGTTGTCTTTGTTGTTCCCGGCGCGATTTTGGTGGGACTGAAAGCAATCTGGAAGCTGGCGTCGGATTAAAACGCCTGATTAAAAAATGGGTGTAAAAAACTTTGAATGCAGCGGCTGCCGTAACCGGTTTACGGCGTACCTCTTTTCTGGGATAAAGAAAGTCTATTGTCATTTCTGTCATAATAAGGTGGAAATATAATAACAAAAGGAAATAGGTAGTAAAATTGGCTAGCCCATAATGGGCTTCGCCCCTTATCAACCCCAAGGCGCTGCGCGCGAGGATAAAGTTGGCTAGCTCATAATGGGCTTTGCCCCTTATCAACCCCAGAGCGCTGCGCGTGAGGATAAAGTGGTAAAGTGGGCCTGCCCGGACTTTCGTTCTGTTACATTATTTTGCCAGTGTCGTGGGATTTCCGACCACAGGGAGGAATATCCCACCTGAGTACGACTTGCCTAGTGTAACTTGCGTTCGAACCGGGGATCTACTCCGTGTAAGGGAGTTGTCATCTGCAGTCTTCTTCGCCCAAAGATAGCCGCTAGACCACAGGCCCGTTACGGAGAATTCCAACGATAACTTTAAAAATGTTCTGATGAGAACGAGAATACCATGGGTATCTATGAACCGGCCGAGGACTCGCACCTTCTGCAGAAATATGTCCGGCAGCAGGCCGTGGGCCGGGTACTCGATCTAGGCACGGGGTCGGGAATCCAGGCGTTGACTGCTATCACTAACCCCAACACCCAGCTGGTCGTCGCAGTTGATCAGGATAGCGAAGCGGTCAAAGCCCTGCAGGAAAAAATAAAGAAGGAAAAACTTCGCAAGGTTCAGGTTCGGCAGAGCGACTTGTTTGATAAAGTGGAAGGACAATTCAACCTGATCATTTTTAATCCACCCTACCTTCCCCAGGATAAAGGAATTACTGACCAGGCCATCTATGGCGGGAAAAAAGGCTGGGAAATTTCAGAGCGGTTCTTCCAGCAGGCTTCCGGGCACCTCTTTCCCGACGGCAAAATATTATTTCTGTTTTCGTCGCATACTCACAAGGGAAAGATCGATGAGATCATCGGCAAAAATCTGTTGTTGTTCACGGATCTGGAACAGCAGAAGCTGGCCTTTGAAACGCTCTACCTCTACCTGATCGAAAAAAGCCTTCTCCGTCGTGAATTAGAGAAGAAAGGCATCGAGAACATTCAGTACTTCACGCATGGAAAAAGGGGAAATATATTTACCGGCACTATTGACCGCAGCAAATTTATCAAGAAGCATCTTCCGCTGAGGAAAGACATCGTTAAAGTAGCAATAAAAGTTAAGCGGAAAGAAAGCCAGGCAGTCCAACGGATGGAAAATGAAGCCAGGTGGCTGCCGCTGCTGAACCAGCAGGGAATCGGGCCACGTTTTCTCTTTCACGGCGAGGGCTATCTCGTCTATGAATTTGTGGAAGGAGAAGATATTGTTGACTGGATTAAGACGCATTCCAAAGATAAAATCCAAACTATCCTCTCCCAAATCTTGGAGCAAGCGTACCGCCTTGACCAACTGGGCATGGCCAAAGAGGAATTACAGCACCCGCAACAGCATATTTTAATCACTTCCTGCCAGCAGGCAGTCTTCCTTGATTTTGAACGTGCTCATGAAACTAAAACACCCCATAATGTTACCCAGGCAGCCGAATTCATCGGCCGCCTCCAGCAGGAATTAGCTGAGAAAGGATGGAAAACTGAAGTGCAGGAATTCCGTCAGGCGGCCTCTCTCTACCACAAAAACAGGGATAAAGAAGCGTTCCATAACCTTCTTAACCTCCTCCAGGGCTGACTCAGCGGTGAAATATATAGAGAATTCCGCTAATTAAATGACATATTGGCGGAATTCTAATATAGTCAATTCCGAAAAGGATGTAACCTGATCATCGGAATTAACTATACCCATGAAATAAACCCATGAAATATGCCGATATTCCCATCCTGATGTACCATGAAATTGGCTATCAGAACAGCCCCTGGTGCGTCTCCCCAACGCAATTTGAACAGCAGATGCTTTTCTTAAAACAGCAGGGCTATCGGACAATCACCCTGGCAGAACTGAAAAAAGGAGTCGGGCAACAGCAGGAAACTAATGAAAAATCAGTTGTCCTCACCTTTGACGACGGGCGAAGCGGAGTCTATCGGCAAGCCTATCCACTGCTGAAAAAACTGGGTTTTACTGCTACCATCTATATTGTTCCGCACTGGACCGATGGGAAAGATGTTCCGGAAGAGGAAACCTACTCTGGCTTTCTTTCCTGGAGCGAGCTGCAGGAGCTGGCCGGGGACGGATTTGAAATTGGCTCCCATTCCTTACGCCACCTGGACCTTACTGCCCTTGATGAAAAGACAGTCATCCAGGAGTTGGCAGCTGCTGATGAATTGATTACTTCCCATTTGGGAAAAACAGTCCGCCACTTTGCCTATCCTCACGGGAAAAGCAATGAAACGGTCCAATCCCTTGTTCAGCAGCGCTATGAAACTGCCGTGACGATTGAGAAAGGTTTTTCCCGGCAACCAGGGGCATATGCCCGACAGTGGATCCTGAACGAGATTACTTTAGATACCTTTGGAAAACTCCTGCAACGGCCAAGGTTATCGGTCTGCCTAATCGTCAAGAATGAAGAGCTATTCCTGGAATCGTGCCTGGCGTCGGTGCAGGGGGTGGCCGATGAAATCATTATCGTTGATACCGGCAGTACCGATGGGACAAAAAAGATTGCCAGAAAATTTACCGATAGGATTTATGATTTTGCCTGGTGCGATGATTTTGCTGCGGCCCGAAATGAATCATTAAAGTATGCCCGCGGCGACTGGGTTCTGCTGCTGGATGCCGATGAAATGATTAACCAGGACGATCGGCACTTTCTTCTGGAAGCAGTGAACCAGTGGGATGTTGCCGGCTACCGGCTCCTGACCAGGAATTACAGCAATGACTCCTCCATTAGCGGCTGGGTGCCAGTTCTTCCCCGCGACCGCGATAGTGATACATTCAATAGATCCTTTTCCGGCTGGTATCCCTCACTGAAAGTGCGGTTATTCCAGCGAAAGCCGGAATTTATCTTTACCGGAAAGGTTCATGAACTGGTTGATGGCGCTCTTGAGCAGGCCGGTGGAAGAATACGATCGCTGCCCGTGCCGGTGCATCATTACGGGGCACGGAAAGGCAATTCTCAGGAAAAAGTGCGATATCATCTGGAATTACAGAAACAGAAAATCCAGGACGACCCCCACAATGCCAAAGCTTATTATGAGCTGGGAGTGCAATATCTGCATCTGGGGCAGTTGGCTGCGGCGGAAAAGGCCCTAACTGAGTCGGTCCGCCTCGATCCGGTGCCACAGTCACCGCTGTTGAATCTGGCAATTGTACGGCAGAAACAAGGGAACTATGACCAGGCTATTACGACGTATCAGCAGGTGCTGGCCAAGAATAGGCAATCTGCCGATGCCTGCTTCGGCCTGGGATTCTGTTATTTTCGTAAAGAGGAACTGGAGAAAGCGGCAGACTTTTTTCACCAGGCCATTACTCATAATCCCTTGATGGTTGATGCCTACATTAACCTTGGAGCAGTCTATGAACGGCTGGAAAAGTATACTGAAGCAGCGGAAATGCTGAGAACAGCTGCGCAGCTTTCTCCGCGTCAGCCCCGGGTCTATTATAATATGGGGGTGATACAGGAGAAGCTGATGAATCTTCCCCTGGCGATAGGCTGTTATGAGCAAGCCATAAAACTCCATTATGTCCGGCGGGAGGAATTGCAGGATAAAGTGGTGCGGATGAAGAGATTTGTGCAGGAAATGGAGACAGAAGAGAAAGAACCTCTTGGTAGCATTTAACGGTAATATCCCACATTTATTTCCGTTTATAAACTCCAATAATCCACTGATTATCTTTATGAGAAATTTCGGTGGAGTCCAGACGGAAGTAGATTTTATTTATCTCATCCCATAACCTCATCGTTTGGGGATGTTTCCACACCGAAATCACAAAAAAGCCCTTTTCTGTCAGATAGGTTTCAAATTTCTTTAGCGTCCCCAAAGCATCTAAATAATAAAGGACCTCATTAAAAATGATGATATCAAATTTTTTATCGGTGTTAAAGTCATCGGCATTCACGCACTGAAACTCACCGTTTTTCTTCTCTTTTGCTTTTTGTATGGCTACCTCAGAAATATCAATTCCCAGGTAATATTTAAATTTAAGAAAATTGGTAATATTCGCCAAACCACAACCAACATCCAGAATTTCTGCTTCGACGCAAAGAAAATGGCAATACATTGCGATAATGGCGTTATGCCCGGCTTCTTTCAAAGAAGCAAGAGAATCCCATTGGCCCTGAGAAAATTGTTCATCCCAGTTCTCTTTGGTAAGCTTTACCATTTTTTATGAGGCTGCTCTCAATAAAATTCCGTCTCGTTCTGGCAATGAATGCCCTGCTTTAATTCCACCGGCCGCCAGGAATCGGTAACCAACGTGGCCTTGAGCCAGTCAGCCATCGCCCGTGGATTGCCAACGGTCGCTGATAAGCCAATAATCTGGGGTTGAATCAGGGTGCGAAGGAGGGTAAGCACTACTTCCAGTGTCGGGCCGCGGGAAGGATCATGGAGAAGATGGATTTCGTCCACGACCACTAGTTTTACCTCATTCAGCCAGGGAACATGGTGCCGCAGCAGCGAATCCAGCTTTTCCGTAGTAAGAATGAGCAGGTCGTAGTTCACCAGATACGAAGAGTCAGAGTCAATGTCACCAATGGACAGGATGGTTCGATAGGCTGTTCCCTGGAGCAGTCGCTGATATTCCCGGAACTTCTCCCCCGCCAAGGCTTTGAGCGGGACAAGATAAATAGCTTTTCCCCGGCTAAGGATCGTGGCGATGGCCAGGCTGGCAATCAGCGTCTTTCCTGATGCGGTGGGAGCGCAGCACAACAGCGATTTCCCCTGCAGCAGGCCCGCCTTCACCGCCTTTTCCTGGATGGGAGTAAGGGTAAGGCCAGAAAATGGTGGATGCTCCCTAAAGTAGGCGGGAAGGGGCAGTTCTGCCAGTTTCATGCGGTGATGAGGCAGCTTCATGCTCAGGTGGGGTCGCTCCATGCCCCGATAGAAAGACACTATTATATATACCTGCCTCCCTCCTCGTGGTGTATGGCTCCGCTTCTGCTCCCTGTTCCAGAACAGAATTCTATACTTCGTGATTTGTTATCTCAAAATGATGAAGTCTTAAAAGTCAACTGTTTTCTCACTTTAACGTTTAATATGGCTTTTTTCCCATTTGGGCCGGAAGAGTTTGCGAAAGACTTATAAAGGGGTTTCAGGTTGGTAGGTTACTAACCTCGTACACGTCTAAATCGAAAAGGGGCGCTAGAACGGTGCTTCTTGCGAAACTTTAGGCGGGGAACAGGGTCGAGTAACGATTAACAAAACTAAAAACACAGAGGTGTGTGAACATGAAAATAAAAAGAATGGTGAAACGATTATTAGCGGTAAGTACCGGTGCAGCGATGCTTGGCGCGACGGCTATGGGTGCCTTAGCAGCCGATTTGAAGGATTACCCCAGCATGTTTGTGACGGAAGGGACGTTTAACGGTGCCTTCGTTGTGGGGGATAAAGCAGCAGCAGTGGATAACTTAGCGATGACTGATATTGCCGCGAGCATGAAATATGTCAAGCCAAGTGCGACGTCTACGGCAAAAGTGGAAGGGGATGCCTGGCTGGTGGCAACGAGTTCCAAGAAGCTAGAAATGTCCAATACTAACACTACAGCCAGCACAATGAATGGTGAGACCTTCCGTGATATTAATACTTTCATCGGGGATGAAGAATTACTTGCTTTGGCTGATGGAAAATGGAACACTAACGAGCGAAATTTTGACTACCAGCAGTTTTTATTCTTTGATGCAGAGCCCTCTAACTCTGCGAACACCAATAGAATTGTCAAGTACGTGGAAGATAGTGATACGGATGTCACTGCCGACCACCTCTTTTTTCAAAATGCCCGACAGATTGGGCGTTATCGCCTGGAATTCAGCTCAGCGGCCCAGTCCGATGTTACGGACAGTGCTGGTACGTCTGATACCAGTGGAACATACCTGGACGACTTTGAGAATACTCAACTTAATTTCTTGGGGAAAGCGTTTACCGTGGTTCTTGCAAGAAGACCAGGAACGCCGGTTGATGACAGCATTAAGCTGACCTTGATGGCGGGAGCTGCCCGTGATACCCTACTGGAAGGGGAAACCAAAACCTATTCGGTCAGTAGCAAGAGTTATGATGCTTCCATCAGCTTCATCGATAGCGATGAATGTAAGTTCGTGGTCAATGGGGAGGGGACGAACAAGCTCAAAGTTGGTGAGACCTATGTCATTGCTGATAAGAGCGAAGTTGGTGTCAGTGAAGTCCTGTATCAGGATTATGCTGGCGGAATCCACTCCTGTACCTTCTTTATTGGGGCATCCAAGTTAGAGTTGCGGGATGATGAAGTTCAGGACGCGACCGATTCGTCCGGCACAACGATTGCTCCCAGCACGCATCGGCTCCGTGTTGGTTCGACAGATATTGACGGGGCGAACGTGATTATTACCGGGACGGACAACAACGCCACATTTACTATCAACACCATTGAGTTGAACATGACGGCGGAAGATGACTTTTTTGTCCCTACTGGCAAAAAGCTTAGTGAAGCCATTGTTACGGCAGCAGAGAACAAGGATGTCTTGTTTAACGGTGCTCTAAATTTTGAGTATAAAGGCCTCTCGGATGAAAAGACCTTTGATCTGAAACTCAAAAGCAACGGTGTACGGCGCTACCAGTTGCAGACGCAGGATGGTGATGGGAAGAGTGTCGATGTGCCGATTGCCTATGCCGTCGGAACTGGAAACGTTACCTTGGGTGAAGAAGCGTGGTCTGGAACAAGAACCAGCCAAAAGAGGCTGAGGCTTACGGAAGGTGAACCGGTTGCCAAGGACGACTTTTTCATTGTAACTGGTGGCACTGCTTCTGACGGTTCGGCGAAGTCATATATAATGCAATATAAAGGTGCAGACCGGCAGACCAAGAGCAGCCCAAAAATCAAGTTTAAGAATCTCGGTAGCGGGGAGACATTGGAATATTCTGTAACTTCGCTCACGACAACTGGAACGACAGCCACCATTAAGCTTGGTGGGTATTCTTTCCTTGCAGAAAACCGTTCTGCCCAAAGTTCTGACGACTTTGAGATCGCCGTGGATTATAATGGTGATGGAATAGGACATACAGCTCCCGGAACAGCAACTGCCAGTTGGGTTGATGCTTATGGCTCTCAGTGGGCGTTTGCCTGGAACATTACTAACAGTGGAAACGAAACTTTCGGGGGTAGTCCTGGTAACAGCACTAATTCCAATTGGATCAGCTTAACTATGTCAACGCCCAATGCGGATGACTATGACAACATCTTGCCTTCGGGAGTGGTCTGGAACATCACCGCCACATCTGATCCGGAAGTGAGAGGTGCACTAAGTACAACAAGTGCAGCGGCTGGAGGGTTAACGTTGCTGACGCCGGAAGGAAAGTCCAACATTGCCTATGGGTACTCGACAATGGGTGTGTTCTTTACGCATGAAACACCCTCTGGTGACCCGCAGTTGTTAACAATGAAATACCCAGAGAAGCAACGCTTGCCACAAGTGTATGTTACCAGTGGCGCGACAACGTCTGGTACCGCAACTGGCGGTGATCTAACGGCTGTCACCATTGTGGATGCTACCAAGCTGGACAGCGAAGTTGCGTCCGTAACTGCACAAAACCTGGTCGTGGTTGGCGGGCCATGTGTCAACACCGTGGCTGCAGAGTTGCTGGGTAACCCGGCAGACTGTACGACTGGCTTTACGCCGGGCAAAGCTCGGGTCAAGCTGTTTGAGCATGCCAATGGAAAAATGGCGATGCTGGTAGCGGGATACAGCGGTGCCGACACACGCTTGGCAGGTAAAGTGGTTGCCCATAGAGCAGGTGAAATGTCAGGAATGGAAGTCGAAGTGGAAGGGACCACCTACAGCGACGCAACCATTAGTACGCCAAAAGCAAGCTAAGCTCACTTGAGCTTTTCTTCTTTTTTCTTTTCTCTTTTTTGTCGTTTAGCCTTAGCGATGGCTCTGCCGAGGTGAGATTATTTACTACCGAAAGTATATCCCACTGTTTCTTCTGCTAGTTCTACTACTCGTTGCCTATACCATTATCCACCCATTTTTCCTCGCCATCTTTTTTGGTGTTTTATTGGGTTATATGGTTTACCCGTTGTATACGCTCTTCCAGAGGCGGCTTCGGAATTCCAGCTGGACAGCTTTCCTGACCTGTCTGGTAGTTTTCCTAGTCGTGCTGATTCCCACTGGCTTTCTGGTTAAGACGCTGATCCAGGAATCGGCTGTGCTCTTTGTCCTGGCCAAGCAAAAATTAGCCATTGGCGTATTCCAGAACTGCTATAACGAGTTCTGTGAGTCAATTAAAACGTTAAGCCGCGATCCCATTGTAAGTGCCAAAGTGCAGGAAGTAGTCAAAAGCATCACCAGCTGGGTGAGCAATCAAGGCTCAACGTTTCTGTTTCGCGTGCCAGTTTTAGTGACGCAGGCACTGATTGTCTTATTCACGATGTTTTACACGCTGAAGGATGGAAAGCGTGTCTTTGAACAAGCAAATGCCTACCTGCATATCCATACGAAAACGTATCACCAAATCACCCAGCGGCTGCAGCAAATCATTCATGGGGTGGTATATGGGTATCTCCTTATCGCCCTTATTCAAGGCGCGTTAGGGGGCTTAGGATTCCTTCTGTTTGGCATTTCCTCACCCATCTTCTGGGGGCTGGTGATGATGGTACTGTCGCTGATTCCGTATGTGGGCACGGGCGTGATTTGGGTGCCGGCATCCCTCTTCCTGTTTCTGGAAGGGATGTTTCAGGATTCGACCGCATTGATGTTCAAGGGCGCTGGCCTGTTTTTCTATGGGTTGGTTATTGTAAGCAGCATTGATAACTTTCTCCGGCCAAAATTTATCGGGAAAGCGGCGAAGATCCATCCCCTGGTCATCTTAGTAGGAACAGTGGGCGGGATATTTAGTTTAGGAGCAGCTGGCGTGATTATCGGCCCATTGGTATTGTCCCTGCTGCAAGTCGTTGCGGAAGTGTATACTAAAAGGGCAAAATAATCGTACTTTATTTTGCCCTTTTGTATATACCAAAGTGATTAATTTGTACGAAAATTAATCACTTTGAGTATATGTGGAAGGGAGAAAGGGGCAGGTGGATACAGTCTGATGGGGGCAACTTTGATGGCAACTATTGATGTAATGAAGAACGGCCCTTATGTGGTGAAAGATATTCAGACTTTTACCAACTCTCACCAGCAGCAATTGCCGTTAAAGCCGGTAATGACTCTCTGCCGCTGCGGGCATTCCTCCGGCAAGCCGTTCTGTGATGGCACGCATGGCAAAATTGGCTTTTCCGACGAGAAATTGCCAGGAAGAGTTCCTCAGGAACGCCGGGAATTCCCCGGAAAGAAGATCACCATTCTTGATAATGAAAGTGTCTGTTCCCATGCCGGATTTTGTGATGGCGGGTTGCCGGACGTGTTCTGGAAATTTGAGGGGGGGAAACGAATTCCCCATCCTGATGCTGCCTCCCAAGAGAAGATTATGGAGCGTATCAAGCTTTGTCCATCGGGCGCTTTGAGGTATAAATTAAAAGGAAAAATGGATGATCAGGCTGACCGGCAGCCGGGCCTTACCGTCTCCAGAAACGGGCCATATTATGTCGTTGGCTCTCCGGAATTAAAGGATGAAATAAACTCTCGACCAGATTCTGCGGAACATTACACCTTATGCCGCTGTGGCGCTTCCAAGAATAAGCCGTTTTGTGATGGGAGTCATGGGAAAGTGAAGTTTAAGGATGGGAATAATTAGAGGATTGACTCCAGACCGTTATGTTGACGAAAGCTGCGGAAAATTTTTTGTTAAGATAGATGAAGAGGGGGCATTACTCTTCACTATTATTTAATTCTTCTTTGGCAGAAACGTAGATAACATTATCCTGCCAGTTTCTAATTGTTCTCATCAGTTCAAGTTTATGCAATGCTTCACTCTTGGTTAATAATCCAGATTCAATGAATACGGGCAGGAAATAAGTGCTGAATTCAATCTGAATTTTATTGAAAGCATGTCTTGTTAGTTTAATGTCGTCAGTAATCAGGGTCATTTTCTTGGCCAGAGCTAAGTTAAAAATCTCGTTATCTGTTGGGCTTACAAAAGAAAGTTCTTCTTTGATTTCAGGCTCCTCTATAATGATTTTCTTCTTTTTCTCGATAACTCTTTGTGCCGCTTTCCCCAATTCATCATCAAAATCAAGAACGGAGTTTTTGGCGAAGTTCATCAAAAGCTCGGAGTGCGGTAATAATCTCAAAGTTCTTCAGGACTGTCTCCAAAAGATAGACACTTTCCAGACTAATGAAAGCAGAAGTGTCAACGATGAAAGAAATCATTTTTTGAGTTTTCCTTGAAGTCTCCTGCCAAGTTCACGACCCTGGCGGATAGATCCAATTGATTTTCTCTTAAGGAATTCCATCTCATCGGCAATTTTGGTACCAACCAATTCTTCGACCTTCTGCTTAGTAATCATTCCTTTGGCGTATAACGTACTTAACTCCATCAATAATCGATTCTTTTCCCGTTGGGCTTCTTCGGCGAGCTTGGTCTTGACCCATTCGGAGCGATTAATTTTTAACAGGCCGCTAACGATGTCTAAATCGTGGATAAGTTCTGGCGAAACGCGGATGTTTAATTGTTCAGTTTCCATGGTGGTTATCTCCTTGTATAGCAAATGATAACAAGAGTTATAAACCTTTCGGTGATGTATGATAGGGCACTGTCCAAAAAGTGAGTGATGGCTGTCAGGGGAAAGTGAAATTTAAGGATGAGAAGAACCAAGTAGTAAGTTGGGGAGAGGGAAAACACCACCACCTCCCGAAAGTTTCGCTTAATCTTAGTTAAGTGAAATAATTTTCTGGGGCTACGGAACGATGTTTTTATAAAGAAGAATCATTTAGTTTTATATTATGAACAGACCAATCACAACTTTATTCATGCTCACTTCGGTTGATGGCAAAATTTCAACTGGAAGTAATGATAAATTAGATGTCGATAAAGATTTTCCTAAAATAAGAGGAATCAAAGAGGGCTTAAAACAGTACTATGAAATTGAGCAAACCACTGATTTGCTTTCTTTGAACTCTGGCAGAGTTTTAGCAAAAGTTGGGGCAAACAAACCTCAAAAAAATCTCGTAAAATTGCCTGTCAGTTTTCTGATTATAGATAACGAACCTCATCTAAATAAGACTGGCGTAGATAATCTCCTCAAGAAAAGTAAGAAACTTTACATAATTACCACAAACAAAAGCCATCCTGCTTTCAAAAGAAAGGATGCTGATAATCTGGAAATTATCTACTACAAGAACAAAATTGACTTCGTTGATTTGTTCAGAAAACTGAAGCAGGATTATAAAATCAATAGAATGACTATTCAAACTGGCGGTACACTGAACTCGATTTTTTTGAGGAACAAATTGATTGATAAGATTTCTATTGTTGTTGCCCCAACTTTAATAGGTGGAAAAGATACGCCCTCTTTGATTGACGGAAAATCTTTATCTTCTGTGAAAGAATTATCATTTATTAAAGCGTTGAAATTAACCGAAGTGAAAAAACTAAATGATTCTTATCTGCATTTGAAGTATGATGTTATCAATGACACCAAGATTGATTAACGCCCCAGAAAATTACTCAAGCCACGCTGCGCTCTCCCTTCGCTTCGCTCCGGTCGGGATGCCAAACACCAGATTAAGCGAAGTTGCCTCCTCCAACGGTGTTTTCAATGTTTCTATTTGTTAAGGATGCCGCACCTTCTCCTTATTCACCGGCTCCTCGCTGACAAAAAGAATTCCGTCCCTGACTCTCGTCTCATACACGGGCAGGCAGAATTTCTCCTTTCCCAAAAAGGAGCCGTCTTTCAGATTATACGTCCAGTAATGCCAGGGGCATTCGACCACTCCTTCGGAGAATCTGCCCTGATAAAGCGGTCCTTTCTGATGGGCACAGAGGTTAGAGATGGCAAAAAACGAGTTGCCTTGCTTAAAGATGGCGATGGGCTGTTTCCCGACGTAGAATTTCTTTCCCTTCCCCTCCTGGAAGTCCTTGACCAGCGCCAGGGCGATAAATCGTTTTCCGCCATCGTGGAACTCCTGGTTGGTCGCCTGAATTGACTGGTTTATGGTTCGGTCTTCCTGCCCGCGTTTGATCCATCCCGCCAGATGCGAACCGAAGACAATAATAGGTGAGAGCCAGAATAATCCCTTGAGCCAGACATTCTGCAGCGAAATGACGCCCAGCCAGGCATGCAGCAGTATGGAAAGGTAGGCAATATAGATCAGAACATGCAGCTGTTTCCAGCCGAAGACATAAGTCTGCATGATTTTTCTGATGAGGCTGTAGGGAGCCACTACTATCCATAGACCAGCAAACAGAAGAATGATGCCAAGATGAGTATTTACCGCAGGATCGGCTTGCTGAAGGGTGTAGAAATAGTATCCCGCTCCCATATAGAGCAGAAAGAGAGCAGCGTGCAGCGACTTCCATCCCCATGATGGCACTGCCTTCTGCAGGAAGTCCCAGGAGCTTGCTGCCAGCCACAGGAAAATAAACCAGGCAGTAAAGCCATAAAAGGTAAATGGAGAGGAAAAAGTGTCCCGGAGGGAAAAGGAGAAGTAGCTGGAAAAGATGATGGCAGCATGCAGTGACCCCAGCAGGAAGACGGTAACGCCCAGATGCCGGCGGTAAAAGTAGAGGCGACGAATTCTCTCCGAAAACCGCGACCAGGGGCCGATCAACAAAACCAGGTTGAGCAGGAAGAAAGCGAGTAACGAGGCCGTGCGCACGACCAGGCTGATGGGATCAACCTGGGGGAAGAAGATTTTTGCAGCGATAAAAGTAATAAAGATAAAAGTAATGAGGAAACGGTCGCATTTTTCTTCCTTGAGACTGGTTCGGAGGTAGAGAAGTTCTAAGAGGACTAACGTTGCTATAACGCTGTAAAAGATATTCTCGCGGATGAAAGAGCTGCTGAGTACAGCTATCAGAAAAGCAATTCCAATTAGTGCCGCTCTCAAATGCCGTTTCATGAAAAAAATGATAGTGAGGATAAAGTTGGCTAGCTCATAAGAGGCTTCGCCCCTTATCAACCCCACAGGCTTACGCCAATTATGAATAAATGGGCCTGCCCGGACTTTCGTTCTGTTACATTATTTTGCCAGTGTCGTGGGATTTCCGACCACAGGGAGGAATATCCCACCTGAGTACGACTTGCATAGTGTAACTTGCTTTCGAACCGGGGTTCTTCTCGACTCTGAAAACAACGAATTTAACGAGTTTTCGTCAACGAGACGTCATCAATGGTCTCTTTTAAAGAGATAGCCACTAGACCACAGGCCCTGGGAAAGCGCAAGGCTTATATGGTTTTATAAACTTTCTTGTTCTGAGTGCTAGGTGTAACTAAGAGACCTTATCGTTTGGTCGATAGAAAAACAGGAATGAAATGACTAACTTCGTCTCACGTTGACTAAACAAAATTTTCCAGATATTTATGGGGGGCGTTATTCCTCTTACAAATCTCGGTTTATGCATGGAAAAATCTCTTCGTTAAATCCGGGTTCTTCATCAACATTAGTATACAATGTCAAGTTAACACAATCACCCGGTCTTTGACCAAGCCGGTTAACCCTGGCGGTATAGGTAATGCCTTGACGAGTAAGGAAATTTCGTAATTCTGAAGAATTTAAGCTAGGTTGTTTTCCTTCGATTAGAAAATATTCGAATGGTGCCTTCGTTCGTAGCGTTCCTTCTTTATCTGGTTGAACACGAGTTCCATCTACAAATCCTAATGTGTACCAAAAGCCGCTTGTCAATCCTTCTGGCCTATCGATCAACAGTGCATCACTAACACCGTCACCATTCACATCACCCCATCCAATGGGCTTAATTTCTCTTCCAGGAGCAACAGCATATAGTAATCCAACTAAACCAACAGCCGCAACAGCTCCCGCAACATTTTGTTTTATGTTCATTTTTATTGGCCTCTATTTTAATCTTTTATAGCTCTTAAAGTGGCCCCACTATATAACTCTTTCGTCTTTCTTCAGTAATCACACTATAAAACGAAAGATATTTATACCTACTGGTCATTTTTCCAACCAGCTGGTCAAATAATTAACCACATGGTCAAAATGGATGAATTATTCAAAAACAACACCTATAAAATACTGGAACTCTTTATAGAATTTCCGAGCAAAGACTTCTCGATAAGAGGGATCGCTCGACACTTGAAGCTTAGCCATGCGACAGTGTTAAAATACATTGCTGACCTCGAAAAAATGGGCTTTATCAAAAAGAAAGAAGCCACTCTCTACCCTACTTATTTTGCCAATACTGAAAACCAGAAATACACCTTTTACAAAAGGAATGGGCTTATTTTCAAAATCAACGAATCAGGACTTATTGATTACGTCCAAAAAGAAACATTACCATCATCCATCATTCTCTTTGGTAGTGGTGCAAAAGCAACATTTACTGAGAAGAGTGATATTGACATTTTTGTAGAAGCAAATGAACCCAAATTAGACCTTGTCAAATACGAGAAAAAACTAAACCACAAAATTAACCTCCTCTTTGAGCAAAATATCAACAATCTCTCTAAAGAATTGCGAAACAATATTATTAATGGTGTTATTTTATATGGTTTCATCAAAATTAATGGAGGCTAACTATGGCAAAAGAAATGAGCTGGAAAGAATGCGTTGAAGAGAAAATAATCACGCCATCTGTTCCGGATGAAGAACGGTCAAATCAAATGTTGATAATGGCTAATCTTCGCTTAAAATTCTGGGATAAGAAAGTTTCTGATGAATTCATCGTCTTGAAAGTTGAGGCTTACTATGATATCATCAAAGAACTTATTTTTGCTCATCTTTACAAAAATGGCTATAACTGTAGCAATCATCTCTGCCTCATTGCCTATCTCAAAGAGAAAATGAAAGACTTTGACTTTGAAATCCAAAAGATCGATGAGTTACGAAAAGTACGAAACGAAATCAATTACAGGGGATTAGCTGTCAAGAAAGATTACTTAGAGAGAAACGAATTGGAGTTCAAGAACATCATCAAACGATTGAAAGAAGAACTTGGATAATACCCGCCATAACTTTTAACCATGGATCCAGAAACAGCCTTTTTATCAGGACTGATAGAGTTGCAATATGGCCAGAAAGTGGAAGAGAAATTGAAACGGATTGCTGCAGCTATCCCTTGGGCCCGGGGCTGGCCGGACAATAAGACCGCTTTCTGGAATGCCGAAGCCTTCATGTGGCAGCGGAAGATTGACCAGAAAACCAGAACACAGATTGAGGATGAATTAGCCTTCCTGAACAATGGGAAAAATCTTGATATCGGCTGCGGCGCCTACAGCTACCTTCCTTCCGTGGCCGGCCTGGACCTGTCTGAAGAAATGCTCACACTGAATGACCGCCTGCAGCAGAAAGTTGTCCATGATCTGGAGAAAAGATTGCCATTTCCCGCGGGCAGCTTTGATTCCGTCACTGCCATCTTTGTGCTAAATTATATTACACGATACGAAAAACTCCTGCGGGAAATCCAGCGCGTCCTGACCGGGAAAGGCCTCCTGGTGGCAGTGGTATCGTCTAAGCCCATCAATGACTGGCAGCGGCAGAAAGAAGTGAACACCTTTTCTGCCGAAGAGTGGAGGTCGGCCCTGGAACAAGCCGGATTTAAAGTTAACGTACAGCCCCAAAAAGCCCTCCTGTTCTTCCATTGTTGTAAACGGGCAGCGAAAACTATATAAAAGCCAGCAGGCAGGAGCCTCTAATCATGGAAATCAAAGACGTCAAGCCCAACCAGAGTAAAATCGAGGTCGTGGCGGAAGTGGTGGAAAAAGAAGAGCCTCGCACCTTCAGCAAATTTGGCAAGAAGGGAAAAGTGTGCAGCGTCCACATTAAGGATGCCAGCGGGAAAATCCTGCTGACGCTGTGGAATGAAGACATTGACCGCATCAGTGTCGGCGATACCATCAGGCTGCATAACGGCTGGTGCTCCGAGTTTAAGGGCGAGAAGCAGCTTTCCACCGGCAAATTCGGCAAGATTGAAGTGATGCAGAAAGGCGATGAGAAGACCATCTTTACCAATGATCCTACCGCTTTTGCGGGACCGCTGGCTGGAGCAGAAGGAGCGGACGAAGCTGCTGGTGAAACCGGAGAAGATGCCGACGCCGGCGAGGAATTCTTAGAAGAATGAAACTTCTTCCATCGCTGCGGGAACGAAAACGGTATGTAGTGGTGGAAGCGCTCTCTGACCAAAAGTTTTCCTATTCAGAACTGCGGGAGGGGCTGGAGCAGGCCTTTGCGTCCTTCTGGGGAATTTTAGGCCTGGCGAAAGCAGCTCCGCTGATCATCAAGGAAAAGTTCAACCTTTCCACCCAGAGGCTCGTGGTGAAAGTCAGCCCTACCGCTGTCGATGAGCTGAAAGCAGCCCTCGTGTTAAGCAAAAAGATTAAAAACACCCCTATAATTCTCCGCTCTGTCAGTACATCCGGGACACTTAAACAAGCCAGTTCCCATTTATCATAAAAATCCGCTCTCTTCGAAAAGCGGATTTTTAGTGCATGAAAAAAGATGCTGAAATGAGGTGTTGAACCATGACCATGAACAAGCAAATGATTGATAAGATGGGCTATGATCGTTCGATTACAATGTTCGCTCCCGATGGGCGATTGTTGCAGGTCGAATATGCCAAGAAAACGGTAAAGCAAGGCTCGACTGCTTTGGCGATTGCCTGCAAGGATGGCGTGGTGTTTGTCTCGGACAAGCGCATCACGTCTAAACTGATTGTGCCGGAAGCGATCGAGAAGATGTTTAAAGTGGATGACCACATTGGGGTGGCTGCTGCCGGGATTATCTCTGATGCCCGCGTCTTAGTGGACCGCTCCCAGCTGCGGGCACAGCAGCATTACGTGACCTATGAGTCAAAGATTGATGTGCTCTCGATCGTGAAAGAAATCTGTGATTTAAAGCAGATCTGCACCCAGTCAGGAGGCTTACGGCCGTTTGGCGTCTCCCTGCTGGTAGGAGGGGTAGAGGATGATGGCTCGATTAAATTATTCCTGACCGAACCGTATGGCTTGTACTTCCAGTACCGGGCCACGGTGATCGGCGAAGGAGAAGCGGAAGTGGACGCCGTCCTGCAGAAGCGCTACCGGGCGACCATGACCGTAGACGAGGGGATAAAACTAGGCTTGCAAGCAATGAAAGAGTTTCTGAAGCAGGATTTCAATGTCGAACGGGTGGACGTCGCCTTTATCGACGTGAAAAACAGGCTGTGGACCAAACTTAGTGATGGGGAGATTGACAAGGCGATGAAGTAGAAGTTTGAATACGGTTACGTCATCGCCAGTCCTGGCATTCCTGGTGGTTAAAGGAAATTTTCCATAATGATGATTCAATTCACCATCGAAAAATGTAAAACCCGTGCCGGCTATTCGGCCAAACTGCCTTCTTCCCGGAAATTGAATTTAGCCAGGATTAAAAAGGAATTTGAAATTGTCCTGGAAACCCCCATCCTTCTCGTCATCAGGGAGCAGGGCTTGGAAATTGTCGTCCATGGCTATGGAGAATTGCTGTTTAAGAACGGGAAAGAGGAGGATACGGGCGCAATGAGAAAAGTGGCGGCAAGGGTGTATGAGAAAGGGTTAGGGGAGTAAAGAGGACGAGCTGTTAAGTAAAAAGTAAAATATATAAAGATGCACACAATTTCTAAGTATGCACATGAAAAAGAGGAAGAGCAAAAATTTTCATATTTTAATAGTAATTTTGTTGATTATTATAGTGGGCTTTCTGCTCATCAGGTTTTTGCAAAAACCAGTTATTCTAACCCCTCAACAACATCTTGAACAAATTCTCTCACCAGCGTTACGTGCGACCTATCCCCCATCAAAATCATTGCAGAACCAGGGTATTTACCAGGCTGGCTTTATTCCGGCAGAAACATTGAAATGGTATATACTGGCATTTAGTGATGATAACGATTATGGTGATACTTTTTCTTATCTCATCCAGTTCCAGCAGGGGTTAAATGGTATAGGGTTGCAGAGCGCTTTGACACTTGACCGGGCCTTAGCGGAATCGTTGGCAATAGCTGCAGAAAAGGCCATAGAAGCAGGAGAGAATGATGCCGAAGCCTGCAGCTACTTTAATTCTCTGCTTAATCCTGCTTTACTGGTGATGGACTTAACGTTATGGACGGGAAAATCTCAAATTTATCCTGTCCTGCAACAAAATAGAGACGTCGGCATTCAATGTGAGTTTTACTACCCACAGCTCAGCCATGGAATGTTTACCTATGACGTGAGGACCGGACGAATCGTTCAGCGCAGTGTCTTCTGTGATCCTTCCGAGAACAAAAGCAAATGCCTTGGCGTCTGGGATTACTTCTGGAAATTTGCTGCTGACCCACTGGCAGGCCCAATAAATTATGGTGTTGGTTGTTCTTTAACGGACTGGATGAATCAGGGATTTGTCTGTACGCACGGAGTTGATATTTGGAATAATACACTGGTGATGAACACTATCTTCTCCCTCGATGGCACTGCACTGCTCCACATTGAAATCAAAGACGAATTCCAAAATGCCTTAGGTGCCAATGGAAAAACAATAATTGATAACGTCAAACAGAAATGTGCTAAAGTAAAGGAAAAATCGTCCAAATACGGCAGCATTGTTCCGACATTAACGGGAGCAGGAAGTTCTCTTACGAGCGGAGTTATTTCCACAGCTACAGCTGCCACCGGCACGGGAGAAGGCCTCAAGGAGGAATACGAGAAGGCGATGCTGTTTGCCTCGTTGTTCTCCGAAGCTTGTACAGCAAACCCGAGCGATTTAGCCAAGGATTTAGCCGGTGGAGGAGGAGCGGGACAGTTTGGGTTAAATAAGCCGAATGCCTGTATTTTGTCTGCGACGCCGGAGTTAGGAGCTACTGGTTTGAAAGAAGAGATGCAATGTGTTAATCATTTCTTTGGTCCCAGAGGACTGGAACAGGTGCAGAATTTGGATGGTCTTCCTGATAATCAGTGCTTGCCGTCTGCTTCACAGGATGACTCTCAAGAAACAGAGGAACCTAGTTGCCGAGAACGTGGTGAAACTGGTGGGGAGTGTGGTCAACCGGCAACTGAGCAACAGGAAAGAGCAGTAGAAGAATCTAGAGAAAAATCTAAACGCGGGTTTCAAACTACTGATGGAAGAGCAGATAATGCAAAAATAGTCATATTTAAAAGTGAGGATGCAAAAAAAGTGTGCGGTTTGGACACTGCCGTCGCCTGCGTAAATAAAGATGAAAATATTTTATACCTGAATGAGGATTTAGTAAGTGAAGAGGCAGATTCAACCGCGCCAACTAATGTTCCTTCACCATTAAATGACCAGACCGTATATGACAGATCTACTGCTATAGGGCACGAAGTAAATCATCTAAATTTGCCTTTCGATAGTCATCCAGAAATATATAAGAAAGATGTTGACTTTGGTAATTTTGTGCCAGCAGCAAGCCAGCCATCTCCAGATCAGCTAGAACCAGATGAATGCTCTGCCCAAGCTCAAAAAATAGATGCCGTTGCCGATTGCTTAGAACAGTCTCAGATGCGGAATTTTTTAGGAAAAGAAGGGGGAAAAATCAAGCCAGATCCTTTGCCCCCCGGCGATGAAGTTGGCGGTACACCAGTTCCAGCTTGTGATGAAGCGGGGGAAAGTGGTGGAGCCGGCGGCTATTTCGGAACGAAAAAGAATTCAGCGGATAACTGCATTATTGGTGATTTTTGCGACTTTAGTGCTTGGGGGGCAGTTTCCTCACGAACCGGATTCAATAAGAAATGTCGGTTTGTACAAAGTGAAGATGAACAACCTTGCCCGCCTTTACAATAAACCCCCTACACCGACTACCCACCTTATTTATTCACTCTTTAAAATCGTATAGGCCTGTTTTTCAGCGGATCATATGCTTTTACTTCTTGTTGGCAATCCTGATGAGAACCACACCATTCCAGCATTAATTCCCGATAGAATGGGAGTATTTCTCCTCTCCACAGAAAATTGAGTGCAGTACGGAATCTCTGCTGTTGCATCAATCTTTCCGCTTCCTGATGGGCTTTACCGTACTCTGATGAATTTTCAATGAGTGCCCGGCCCGATATTTGATCTCCTAAGTACCACGAAATTTTGCCGGCCTTCCAGTAATCGCCTTGTGCCAGAAATTCATCTCGAAATTGAAGAAGTTTTTCCCGAGGAGTTATTTTCATCGTCTCTTCTATAGTTTTAGTGTCTTTTTTGAAACATTCTTGTGCTGGGGCAATCTCATTAATTTTATGATATATTCGGCCAGCTACTTCAAACTGACCAAGCATTTCATAGTGTTGGGCAGCATCTTTAAGAAGGGAGCTGTACTCCACTTTATCATTCTTGTATTTACAATTTGCTAAACTGATACTAAGAGACGCTCGTTCCTGGAGCAGCGTATCGATGGTATGCTCATCCTTCTCCTGTTCAAGTTGTCGGTGAATTTCTTGGCGTCGTTGCTGCTGTGTCAATTCGTTACATTCATCTGGAACTGCATTCAAGAAAGATGGTGCCTGGATCTCTAAATGATCTACATATTCGTTGTACTCTCCTCTTCCTGCAGGCCTGGCGCAGGAAGGGAAAGATGATAGGTAGAAACCTAGGAGTATTTTAAAATACGTTCGGTTGAATGACATGACTGTTCCTTGTTTTTAGATTATTTAAGCTTTTTGATAGAAAGGTCTGTTCTTCCAAAATCAAATATCACTCTTTCCAGGCTTCCTCGCTAAGACATTCTTGATGTGGAGGTTTTTTGGTGAGAAAGTCTGGTATGAGTTCTAAGTTTTTTATGGCGGTAGCAGAAATTGCCAGAGACTCCCATCCTTCTCGTCATCAGGGAGCAGGGCCTGGAAATTGTCGTGCATGGCTATGGCGAACTGCTGTTTAAGAACGGGAAAGGGGAGGAGGTGGGCACGATGAGGAAGGTGGCGGAAAGAGTGTATGGAGTGGGGTTAGGGAAGTAAAAAGCGCCCCAGACCAGATTTGAACTGGTGATCTGTCGGTATCTTTCTGTTGTTAACAGCCGACTGCTCTAACCGGGCTAAGCCACTGGGGCAGTAGGTTGCTTCCTAGCCAAATCCTTTATAAATATTTCTCACTCCCAAGGATGAGATGGAAATCAGCCCCGGCATGCAGATGGTGGACACGGCCTTATGGCTCAGAAAACAGAAAATCCTGATCATCAACGACCTCCATCTTGGTTATGAGGAAGCTCTCCATCGAAAAGGCATTCTGGTGCCGCGGTTTCAGCTGCAGGAAATCAAAGAGCAGATAACCAGAATTTTTCACAACGTTTCCCCTGCCACTGTAATCATCAACGGTGACTTAAAGCACGAATTTGGCACGGTCTTACAGCAGGAATGGAAAGAAGTGCTGGAATTCCTGGATTTTGTCCTGAACGAGGTGGCTGAGGTGATAATCATCCGCGGGAATCATGACCCGCTGCTGAAATTTATTGCCGAAAAGAGGGCTGTTCAGGTGGTTACTGAATATCTTGTCGGCGATACTTTAATTGTCCATGGAGATCATCTGGTGGACACGAAAGCCAAACGCATCATCATCGGCCATGAGCATCCGGCCCTTACCATCAGAAAAGGCAGCAAGCGGGAGAAGTACAAATGTTTCCTGAAAGGAAAGTGGCAGGGGAAAGAATTGATTGCCGTGCCTAGCTTTAATCCCTTGCTGGAAGGGACGGATATTCTGAAGGAGAGGTTATTAAGCCCGTTTCTGGAAGATGTTTCCCGGTTTGAGGTGTATGTCGTCGGTAAAGGGGAAGTGTTTTGGTTTGGGAAGGTGAAGGAGATTCTTCCGGAAAATCACCAGTAAATTATTTCTGACATTTCTGGCACCAATACGTCCCCCTTCCCCCAATCTTCATTTTCTGAACAGAATGTTTCTTTGGACACTGCTCTTTCTCATACACTGCCAAAAATCTCTGAAACCTGCCGGCGCCTTCCAGGCTGGTGTAATTCTCGATCGTCGTGCCGCCCTGCCTGATCGCCCGGCGCAGGATAGATTGAATGGAATGATATAATTTCTTCCTTTCCCCTTCCTGCAGCGTTCCGACGGTGCGCTGCGGATTAATGCCGGCTCTATACAGCGTTTCCTGGGCATAGATGTTGCCAAGGCCGGCCAGTACCCGCTGATCCATCAGGGTAGTTTTAAGGTTTGATTTTGTTTTCTTTTCCAGCCGCTGCTTAAAGACAGTATAGGAACATTCTAGTGGCTCCGGTCCCAGCGGGGAAAGTATCTTGGGAAGTTGTTTTTCCTTCACGGCTTTCATCCGGCCAAATCGCCTGATTTCATTGAAAGTAAGAAGTGTTCCATCCTGGAAATGAAATACTGCGGCAGTATAGCGGGAAGGTTCCTTCCCATACTGAAAGTGCCCGCTCATCCGCAGATGGGTAAGAAGGACATTGTTGTTGTCGAGGTGGAAAAGCAGGTATTTTCCCCGGCGGGTAATTCTCTGGATGGTCGAGGGCGGAAGAGCGGCAATCCGGACATCTACTACCTTTTTATCTAAAATTTTAACGGCTTTAATGCTCTTGCCTTGCACCACATCCCGTAATTGCCGCACAATTGTCTCCACTTCCGGTAATTCAGGCATCGCCTTTTCTGCAGCCATAAGATATATAAACTTTTAGGGAAGGAAATGCTCCATGAGCGAAAAAGATGATAAAATCCTGATGGTGCTGCGGCCTTCCCGCAAGGCGTATAGCATTGAATATGCCTGTAGCTTTTTCCTCTTGCTGCTATTGGGAGCATTATTCCTGAAAGGAGTGGCGGTGGTGAACAGCATTAGCTACCTGGTCAGCGGCCTAGCCCTGGTGGCCTTGCTGTCCGCGGAAATCGCCCGCTTGTTGAGCACCTACACCATTACCCAGCAGAAAGTGATCATCACTAAAGGATTCATCAAGCAGCAAACCAAAAGTGTCCATTTTATCCCTTTAGGTTTCGTTCCGGAAATTAACCTCAAGCAGGGCCGGCTCCAGCGCCTGCTGAATTATGGCACGGTCTTCATCCATGGTTCAGGAGAAAATTCGTTTGAAATTAAAGATGTTGATGATCCGCAGCGTATCCTGGAGCTGATTGAAGAGCTGATTGAGAAGAACCGCCGGGGAGGGTTGATGTCCACTGGGTGAGAGAATTAAGCTTTCCAGAAGAGTTATGGTAAGAACAGTAATAGTAAAAACAGTGGCGGTAAAAACAGTAATGGTAAGAACAGTGTACCCCATAACCAAAAAGTTTATTAAGAGCCTAGCCCTGACTGCCAGCATAGCCAGCATATAGCCAGCATAAAGAGGTAATCCATGCCCCACGAACAACAGCAGCACAGTCTGCGGTTTTACATCGTCATGACCACGTTGGTGGTCGCCGGGATAATCTTTCTCCTGTACCTGAACAATGATGATGACTTCAGCCTCACCAGCGCGATGGTTGGGCTGGTCGATAAAAATAACAGCAAAGAAGTAAAACCAGAAGCGACTACTGATACTGAATCCTTAGAGCAAGTGTTTGGCAAAAGTGCGAAAAGAAATCAGCGGGAAGTGGATCTGGCGGTATTATTTGATCAGATTCCCAGCGTCAAGGATGATGCCAAAGTGCGTGACATCGAAGTCCGCTTTGACGACTTAACTACCCGCATCAGCGTCAATAATGATAAATTGGAACTTAATAATATTCAGCAGGTAACACTGCGAATTAAAGACTTTTCCGGCAGTCTGGACTTTGACAAAGTGGGCTTCTCGCTCAGCGGAAGCGCCAAAGCCATTGAAGTGAATGACATTGCCTTATCTTCTAAAGGGGAAATTAAAATCGCCTTTGACGACCTGCAATACGATTATCTGGGCCTGGATGAGCTGGAACTGGAAGAAGTGAGCCTGCCGCACGGCAACGGCCAATTGACCGTAGCGGAAAAGCTGACCTATGAACTGGAGCAGGACCAGCTGAAAATCTATTTCTTTGACGGGAAGCTCGTGATTGACCGGGCCGCGGCCGAGGTCTTAAATATGGAAGGCGTAGCCAGGGGAATCAGCGTCTCCGGAGCGTTGCTGGATCTGAATTTACAGTAAATTTGGTATAATCCTTTTATCCTTTTTTTAATATAATCCTTTTTTCCGCAAGCCTTCTTTCTTCACCTCTCTTCTCAGCTCCGCATATTTATCCTCCAACGAGAATTTTGGCGGTCGGGGCAACATTGTCTCCGTGTTACAAGAAGCACAGGCTTTCTCCATCGTATACTTTCCGCAGGAACCGCAGTTATGGAGATGTTCCATCATTCCTTCTCGCGGAGCAGGGAAGCCGTGGAGATCTTGTCCTTGAATTTTTCGATCACGTCCCCGACTTTACCCCATTTCTTTTCCGCCGGCTTGTAATCCACATCTTCAATGACGAGGCGATAGCGGCCAGCGCCTAAATAAGATAAGGAGATGGAGGGTGAAACTTTCTCCACGTCGGCGAGAACGGTCTTGATTTTCCTTAGGCCATTGGAGTCATAGGTCTGCAGGCGGATCTCTCCCTTCAGAAAGATCTTTTCCGGCTTGAATTTGTCCAGGACGGCAGCAGTGACTTCTTCAGCCAGTTTCTTTTCCAGCCCCAGCTTTTCCAGATCGGCTTCGCCGGAGACCAGCTCTTTAAAGCACAAATAAAGATGAGAATATTCCTTGAACACTGCCGCCGCAATCGTCCGGTATAACTCCTCCACTTTGACATTCAATTTCTTGGATAAAGCGGCAATCAGCGCTTCTGCTTTCAATTCCTGCTTAAGGTCCTCCAGCTTCTGCTCCCGCTCGGTGGAATTGACCCGGCGCAATGATAAGTCAATATGGCCTTTTTCCCGGTCAATCCTCAGGACTTTACAGACTATCTCGCGGCTAATCGTGACATACTCCCGCAGGTTGCGGATTCTTCCCGGAGCTATTTCTGAGATATGCACCATCCCCTGCTGGTGGTATTCGACCAGTTCGACGAAGACAGAATTAGGAAAGATTTCAGTAACTTTACATAAGACGATTTCGTCTTCTTCCGGAATTCCAGTGCGGTGATATAACATTTCTTACTCCAACACCTCTAACACCCTGGCCGAGATCCGCGACTTCCCTCCCGTGGGATAGGCTAATTCCTTATTACAGACCAGGCAGCGCACCAGCGTGCTGGCATTACCAAAAATAATCTGCTCATTCTTGCACTTGGAGCAACGGACCTTGATGAATTTGCTGCGGGGCTGGGGGATCATGGTTTAGATAAATGGATCATGGTTCAGATAAATTCGACCTTTTTAGTGCGGATACCGGTGCGCTGAACGGACGATTTCTTGCAGACGTTGCAGGTGTAGCGCCAATCGGTTTTTTTGGTCGCCTTGGCTCCGGTCCGTTTCCATTTGGTGATGGCTGGCTTGGAATACCGTCCCAGATTGCCCACGCCACGGGCCCGTCCCCGCAAGCGGGCACGGTACTTGGAGCCACGGCTTAATGAACTCGGCGCTTTCTTTTTAGTTTGCGCTACTTTCTGCTCGGTATGTTTCCGACAATACTTACAGTAGCGCCTGATGGTCTTGGGGATTTTCATCTGGGGTTTTGGAATGGGAACTATTTATAAAGGTTATTGTCGTTCGGTTCAATGTTTACTTTTTTACAAATTCTAC
This sequence comes from archaeon, assembly GCA_023265925.1. GTDB lineage: Archaea > Nanobdellota > Nanobdellia > Woesearchaeales > GW2011-AR9 > JAHFRS01. The sequence continues at coordinate 1,932 of JAHFSD010000014.1, read as the reverse complement.
TCCGAGCATCTCTTTGAAATCTTCATCTCCCGTTAGGAATAATATCTGTAGTCGTTTCGCGACAGTGTAGCCAATGGCATCGGGAATAGATAAATCTTTATTTTTTATCTTTAAAGACATTGCCTCTTCAACATCCTCAACGGTAACTTCAACCACGGCTGAAGAAAATTTGCTCGTCAATTCGTTGGCCCGATATTGGTTTGTTTCTTTCTTGAGACCATAATTCAGTTCTGCCAGGTTAAAGATGGTCGTGACCACGACTGCTTCTTGATAGCGAGCATACTTTAGATTTCCCCGGATAATCTCAAAGAGGGCATAGGTGTCAAAGAAAAAAGTTGTACTAGTCATGCCCAGCCTTCCTCATCAATCTCTTTCAGGATCTCATCTGTGGAACGTTTTAGCTTTAGTTTTCCAAAAATTTCTTTGAGAACATTCGTTTTTTTTACAAGGAAGAGTTCTACAGTATCTCCAGCTGTTAATTCCTCTTCAATCGCTGCTTCTTTAGGTATAACTATTCCTAGAGAACCCCCCCATTCCCTTACTTGAACTTCAATTGCCTCCATTTTGTTATATAAGTATAATCTTCACTATATAAATCTTTCTACAGCAATTTCAGCTTTCCGGTAACGGCATCAATCTTTTCTTCCTCGTCCGGCCCGATGCCCACAGCAGTCTTAGTTCCGGGAGCCACGACCGTTTTGCCGGCATCGGCGATCAACGAAGCAGCCAATCCGTCTTCTTTTGCCCGATGATAGTATTCTAACAATTCCTTTTCATCTTTCACTTTCAGGACAATCTTGGGCATGCCCTGGTTCAGCCAGGCCTGCACGATTTTTTTGTCTGATTTCAGGACAGCGTCGATGGAGGCGTGAGCTACCTGAACCGCCAGCTTGCCTTTGGGCAGCTGCAGGTCCTGCCGGATGAGCAGGGCTTGTTTGAGAGGCATGGTTGGTGGGAAAAGAATGAAGTTTAAAAATTAATCGGCAGAAGGTGCCAGCCAGCTCATTACTTCAGCTCGCGTTAATGATAATCCCTTCTTTCACCCGTGCCGGTATTTCATCCGCTACATCAGGATAGCGGGTCGCAACAAATTCTGGTGTCAATCCTGACAGAAAATCCACAGAATTTTCCACCGAAACCAGTGGCGCTGTTCGCCACCGGTCAAAGACCGGGTGGAAAATCCTGTGGATTTTATTATTCCCCTTCCCTCTCCAACAGCCGGTGTGCAGAATAACAGGATCGCGCCAATTGCTCATACTCATCCCGTTGGAAAGCATGTTGCTGGCGAAGGAAGTAATCGTTTAATGATTGCATTGCACTGGATAAAGAATCGCCGGCGATAGTGGAAGGATGAACCACTCTTTTTTGCTCCAGCTGACATAATTGTTCAATGCCCTGCTGATATAAGAAAGCAACGGCATAGGCCGCAGTCGCAAAATGCTGGTCTGCTTCCTGAGGCGGCAGGGGCACTCGTTGGGATTCACTGATGTGGACAGCTTTCTCTCTCAGGCTATTAAAAAATTCCTTGCTTTGGATTAAGCGGTCGAGGGTCATTTTTGTTCTCCTTTAATCAGTTTCGGGTATTATTTAAAACCTTTACTTCCCTTTCCACTCCTTCTCAAACAGCGAGGCAAAGTACTCCACGAATTGAGGTGCTTCCACCCAGACGGCACAGTCGTAACTCTTGTGCACTTTCGTGTCATCAGTCAAGAACAGCAACAGTTCCTTGTTGTCCACGAGACAGAAGCGGGCCGCATCCTTGTAGGGCTTGACTTTGGCAAAGCGGCCAAATTCCGTGTGCAGTTCTGTGGCACCAGGAGGTACGCCGACGCGCACGTCGACACCCGCTTTAGAAGCTCTTCGTAAGAAGCCGCCTAATGCCTCCAGCTTTCGTTCGGCAGACTCCTTGCTGTTCATTGCCAACACTAAGCT
>JAHFSD010000013.1 GCA_023265925.1 archaeon | reverse complement strand
GCAACATTTATAAATAATCAGCCCGATTACCGCGTTTAATAACTTAAACAGGTGATCCATCATGACTGTCGTCAAAATAAATCTGCATAAGATCAGCGCCGAACGAAACCTGGAATCAAGAGGCGGAACGATCAAAATCAACAACAATGTCTCTTTAAAAAGCGTGGAAGACCTGGGCTTCGGCGTGGAAGGTAAAAAAGGGCTGAGATTTACGTTCTCGTTCAACTGCAGCTATGAGCCGGATTTGGGCAAGATTGACGTGGAAGGGCAGGTTCTCTACGTCGGTGAGGATGCCAAAGTCGAGGAAATCAAGAAAGGCTGGGAGAAAGAGAAACGAATTCCTCTCGATGTGATGCAGGAGATCATCAATGCCTCGCTGCACAAGGGAAATATTGAGGCGATCAAGATCAGTGAAGAAGTAAACTTGCCCAGCCCCTTGCCGATGCCCAAAGTGACCGCGGCACCAGCTCCTGCTTCAGCACCACCGCCGGCACCAGCAGTTCCACCGGCAACCGCTGCTGCCCTTTCTCCGCCACCGGCCGATGCTCCGGCAGCAAAGCCGACCCCGTCGGGGAAGGAGAAGAAGAAATAAGTAGCATGGTGAATACCGCATAGCTTTTGCGTGCCTGATGATCCAGGAAGTGTTTTAGTTGTTTTGTTTCTCGCGTGCGGTGATTGGGATCTTTAATTTCGTACGTGGAAAGCTGGCGGGCCGCGAGCCTCGTGCTTTTCAGGAAGTGTCGATCGTCCAAATCCAGTATTTCTTCCCGCTGAAAAGCACCTTGATAATCCTCATGAACGAAAGCAGTTCTCGGCTCGCACCTTGGCCAAGCCAGCTTTCCACATACTTAATTTCCAAAGTTATTTAAAGCAAGGAAGTACTGGTATTTTCTCCGATGTTAGCTAATCATTTAACAGTCACCCTTTCCGGCAGCTATCGCAAGTTCCCAGAACAGATTGCCAGGGCACTGCAGGAATTCCAGGATTGGGGCGTGAAAGTGCTTTCTCCCCGCAGTGCTGAGATTATCTCTTCCGTGGAAGGATTCGTCTCGTTGAAAGGCGATTTAATTTCCCGGATCAGTGCGCTTTCACCGAATTATCTCGATCAGGCGATTCGCCTGGTTGAAAACGATCATTTACGGGCAATTATCCAGTCTGATTTTCTCTACCTCGCCCTTCCGGGCGGATATTGTGGAGCAGCGACCGCTTTTGAAACGGGCTGGGCTTTAGCTCACCAGGTTCCAGTCTACTCCCGGATTGAGGAAATTCAGGCCAGTAAGGAACCGATTGTGCGTGCCTATGTCAATCCCACCGTCGGCATTGAGCAGTTAGTCAATACTTTTGATCCCCAGCAGGCTCCTCGTCTTGATTCGGTCTCTGCTCGCGTACTATTATATAATCTCGCCGAACGGGCCGCAGTTGATTATACAACTGCCACCGGGAACGCCACCATCGCGGTGGGCACAATTATTGTTGATGACAGCAACAAGCGATATCGGAAAAATCAGCCCAGAGATATTCTTCTGGTGCAGACGCATAAATGGGGTAACCGCTTTTCTATTGTCGGTGGGAAGGTGCAGAAAGGAGAGAAGTTGCCGACCGCGTTGCTCCGGGAAGTTAAGGAAGAAACCGCTCTGGAGGGCAGTATTGGGAAATTGCTTTGTGCCTTTGATGAAGTTCCTCAGGGAGGGTATTACCTTCCCGGAATGCAGAGAATTTTCATTGACCGGGTGGTTAAAGTAAGATCGCGAAGTGTGACGTTAAACGAGGAAGCAGAGAACTATCTCTGGCTGCCGCCCCTGGTCGCTTTGAGAGAGCTGGAGATTGAGCCGAATGCGAGAAGGACGGTGGAGGAGTACGCCCAAATACCTTTCTAATTTCATAGAAGGCCACCACGTACCCCTCTGTTGGTATTTCTCCAGTATAAAAATGGGAGGTGTATTTGGATCTCGTCTCTTTCATCACTTTGTAAGTTTTATCCCTATTCCTGCTATGGGACAGCCTGTGCTGTTAAGCTTCCTCGTTAGAGGTCGAGCCGAAGGCGAGAAGTATTTTGGTGGGCTAAGTTGTTCCGTTAATATGACCAAGAGGTAGTGTAAGTGCACAGCTATGTTTTTGTTTCTTTTTCTTTGTGCCCGTAACTTCTAATCTGGTCAATAATTAAGCCCACCAAAATATTAAGCTTAATGCTTGTTATATTCTTCCGACTACGAAGTGGGAGGAACAAGGAGGGCGTAGCCCGACGAAGAGTTATGACGCAAGGAGCACTTTTCTTTGAGCACATGGCGATATTACTTTTCTAGGGCAGAAAATTTATTTGATTTTGTTAATTAAGTTGTTTACAGAAGAATCTTCTAAGATTTCTGTAGTGTTAATTATTGGTATTTTTGCGTCTTGATCTGATATTAGTAATGGTAACTCAGTACATCCTAAAATAATCCCCTCGGCTCCCTCTTTCTCAAGTTTTTCTATTATTTTTATCATCCGTATTTTATCATCATCTTTAATCTGGTTGTTGATAATTTTTAGAATACACTCACTTACAAATCGTTGACTATCCTCATCAGGAATTGTTGATTTAATATTTTGTTTTCTGAGTTCGTTAGCATGAAGATTAGACTTGATAGTTTTAGTAGAGCCAAGAATTCCAACTTTTGAAATGTTCATGTCTTTACATTTTTTTGCTGTTTCTTCAATAATACTTAGTATCGGAACAGTTGATTCTTTTCTAAGCTCATCAATAAAGATATGAACTGTATTGCAGGCAATAACAATCAAATCTGCCCCTAGTTTATTGAGGCGTTGTACGGATTCAAGTAACAAGTCTAGATGTTCTTGAGATGGTCCTCCATTGATCAGGCGTTCTTCTGCCTCTTGAGAGATTGGAAGATTATCTAGCAAAATGTGTGGTTGTCTTTTTGTAAGTGGTTTAAATTTTCTGTTTACATTTAGACAAAACTTACATCCTGTTTCGGGGCCTAGTCCTCCAATTACTCCTAAGATTTCTTGATTCATTTTGTACACCTGTCTATTACTTGTTGTAGTCTGCCGGCAATAAGCCCTCGTTCCGTTCTCTCAACTGTTTTGTCGTATAGCCTGATAACTTGGCTGAGGAATTTTTCGTAAGGTCTTGTTGCTTGTTGACCAAATTGTTCCTGAGCTGAAGCTATCTTATTCGCGACATTTTCACCTGCTTGAAGCAAGATTCTCTCTTCCGGATTAGTGCAAAAGTATGGCGCAGAGCGAAGCCTCTTAGGATCAAACGTTCTGCCGGGCATCACGTAGATAAATCCCAAATGGTCATCAAACTGGCGTTGGAATTCTTGGTCAAATGATGTTTCATCTGAGTTCTTGCTTCCATTAAGAGCCCAGCCTACTTTGAGATTCACGTCATGTTCTTGATTGAACCAACGCATATCTGCCAATTCTCTTCTGATGTAATCGTGGGAAGCTTCAATAGTTCTAAGTAAATCTTGGTAAGTAGTAGTTTGATCTACTTCGGAAGCTCTGGTTACTTCCCATCCTGAAAAGCCTAAATTTTCTACAGCTCGTTGAAGAGTTTCTTGGTATTGTCCAGCTAATCTATCTACCGATTGAGTGTCAAAACCATTTGTAATAGCGTGAGTATCTGCAACAAGAATATGTTTAGGTGCATCTAGCTGTTCTCCGCTAAGAATCATGCTCAAAACGTCAACTGGTAAACCTGTACTGAGCATAGGGACTCCATTACAGAGGCCAACTCCAAAGTATAAAGCATTTACTTCTGGTATTTGAGAAATTCCGGTCAATGACGGTTTAGTCTCAACTAGGGGCTCCTGAGTGATAAATCTAGCTAAATCTTCTTTGCTTGTGATACCGGCGACCAGCACAATTTTGTGCCTTAGCCTCTAGTGATTGATTTTTCATTTTACTTCAAATAGTAGAAGTTGTAGCATCTTAATATATTTGATTGAACAAAATACGAATATTAAGCGATAAATTTATATATTATTGAATATTATTCAATTCACTATGAAGAACATCACGGAAAAAATTGTAAAACTATTCAAAGAAGGAAATTGCACTCCTCAGATAGCCAAGATAGCAAAAAAGCTCAAAGAGCCATCTACGACAATTCATTACAATATTAAGAAGTTAGAGAAAGAGGGAGCCATTAAAACCTATAAGGCAATTTTTGACTATAAGAAAATTGATGAGGGATTCTGTGTTTTTGTACTGATTAGTCTTTCCCCAGATGAATATGGGAATCCTGAAAAGATTGGTAAGGATTTAGCCAAACATCCAGAAGTTGAAAGTGTAGATATTTGTACAGGCAATTGGGAGATGATTCTAAAAGTAAGAGTTAAAGATCAAGATACATATTATAATCTAGTAAAGAATGTCATTTCACGAAGAGGAATTAACAAAATCGTTTCATTAACATCGCTGAAGCAATTGAAGACAGAGTTCGTAACGCTGTAAAGAACGACAGCGATCTAAATTTTCCTGCCCGTTTTAAATCCAAAAAGTGCTCCTGAGTAATATGTCGCTTAACTAGGTTATGTTTCCGAGCCCGACTTTTCCCTCGAAATTTCAGGGAAATTTTAGAGCTGGAAAAGTCTGGGTGCGAGGCAAGGATTTCCGCAGAAATCCGCAGAGTTTTTGCCCTAAAAATCGTGGTTTTTAAGCTTATTAGCATGGGCAAAAATTAAACATAACCCCCTATATCTCCAATTGGGCCACAACTGGCAAAATTAGTGATATGGTAAACTGCGTAGCTTATAGCACACTTCCTCGACTTTTGCGTTTTATATCTGATTAGGCAAAAGCCTCGTAATCTACACTTTTGCGGCGATTGATTCTCTCAGAAACGCAAAAGTGTAGACTTTGATACGCAGTTTACCAGATTAGAACTGCGCACAAATAGGATATAAGTTGCGCAGTTCTCTATATAAAGCCGTATTACTGACTCCATAAAGCCAAAAGAGAATCCTACTCGCTAATCACAAAAATCTCTACCACTCCTAGCCACTGGACAACTCCTGCCACCCCCTAAAACCAGAGAATTTTTAATTTTTAAGCCGTAATGCCTCTTTTTGCCGAGCCACTCCCGCACTGGACAATAAATCTCACTGCATCAAATGTTCCCCTGCTATGTATATAGGATAATTACAAGAGTACCACTTTCACCAGCGGCACTTCCATCTCTTCCCGGCTCAGCCCGCCATGATGGCCGACCAGAAAAGGATGTTTCTTGCTGATGGTATGTTCCTTGAAGATGTAGTTCGATTGGGGAATAAGGATATAATCACCGATACGATCTTTTAATGAGGGATGAGGTTGATGAAGGCCAAAATATCCTTGCTGCAGTAGCTCTGAAGAAGTAGACAGCTGACAATAGTTCCCCCACTTCTTCTGAACATACTGTTCAAACTGCTTTCGTTTTTCCGGATGGACATAGAACATTGCCGCCCGGGCTTCCCCGCACAGCGATGCCGTAAGGCAGTTCAGGAATTGCGGATGCTGTTCCAGAATAATTGTTTTTTCCTTCGTCGTGGAAATCTGCCCATGGTCAGCAGTGATCAACAGCAGCGTGTTTGTTCCCAGTAGTTTCCCGGCCAATCTTTCCAGTGCTCCATCCAATTCCCACAGATGCTGCCGTGCTTCCCGGCTCTCCTTCCCATACCAATGTGAGAGGTCGTCAAATCGTGACCAGTAGGTATAGATGTATTTCCGCCCGGGGGAAAGTATCGCTTTCTGTGTCGCTTGGGCAAATTCAGCGAGCTTTGCGGCCCGATAGCCAAGAAAATGTGCCTTTCCGCCCAATAGATGATTATATCTGCTTTCATAGTATCTTCTCTTGAGAATAAGGTAGGTGGGGACAGGAACTTGCTCAAATAAGGATCGGGGCATTTTCAGGGAGACCGAGTGGGAAAGTGGCTTTCCTTCCTTAGTTATATAGGGAAGGATGATGACGACTTCACCGCCAAATTCTTTGAGCTTCATGTACCAGGCGACGAAACCATGTTCCTGCGGGCTTACGCCGGTAAGAAAAGTCGTTATCGCTGCCGTTGTGGTGGAGGGAAAGACAGTGGTTAAAGTCCGATAATAGTATTTCCTCAAAAAACTTCCTTGGGGCAGCTTTCGCAGTGAATCGGCTCCCAACCCGTCAATGACCACCAGTACGACATTGCTGGCTTTTTTGATTTCCTTCGACAGAGTGCGGTCCAGTTGTGGGTATCTACTGTGAGCCCCCAATCCCTGCAGAAGAGAACTCATCAGATTGACAATATTCCCCTGTTTATAATTTGGTTTCATCATCCCACGAACACAGTTTCATATATCTTTAAAAACCTTCGCTGAGGCTGCTGCCAGAAAGAGGACCCATGAAAGCCTATCCTGTGTCATTTTCCGCATCATCTTCTCCATTAGGCAGTCCACCCACTTCACCACCATTTTCTCCATTATATTCACCACTATATTCATCAGATAACGGTGCTTCCACTTCCCTGGAAACGAAGATAGGATGGGAAGAGTCTTCTCAACCTCTATTTGCCCGGGCATCCCGTGTGCCTCTCCTGACCCGGGATGGCGAACGGCTCCTGGCGCAACAATTAGATGCGGCACGAACACAACTGTACCATTGTATTTTCCGGGAAGTGCCGGAGCAAGCCTATGCCTTCCTCTATTCCCGGCAGGAAAAGGTGGACAGGAAGGAAGTAAAAATCGAAACTGTTCTCTCGTTTCAAAAGGTCAAGACCAAAAAAAGGAAGGAATATTTTGCCAAAGTAATTCAAAAATATAAAACGATCGAAACGGCAATGCAGAAGCGGCCGCACTTGCGCGAGCAGTACATTCAACGCGGAATTGATTTGATTCCTCCCCTGCAGCCGGAAGAATTGCCCGGCCTGGTCAACTACGTGAACAGTGATCCTACCGTTACCCCACAAGCCCGAGCGGCAGTCGAACCGCGGGTAGCTGAGTACCACCAGCTCCGCAGCCAGTTTGCCGAAGCCAATCTGCGCCTGGTAATGATGGTAGCAGGCGGATACGCCGGCCGCGGCATACCTTTCCTTGACCTGGTGCAGGAAGGCAATGTTGGGCTGCTGAAGGCGATTGATCGCTACGACTGGCGGCGGGGAAACCGTTTCAACACCTTTGCCATCTGGTGGATCAGGAGGAATACCTGGAATTGTTTTGGGTACGAGCGGCAGATCTGGCTGCCTGTCAACAAAATGGGAGAGTCCAGGAACATCCGCAAGTCCCGCCATTCTCTGGAGCAGCAACTGCAGCGGGAGCCGACGCGGCAAGAAATCGCCGAATATCTGGGCCAGCCGCTGCGGAAAATAGAAGAATTGGCTGTTCATGCCCGTGGGCTGCTCTCGCTGGAAGCGCCCAGGGGAGATGACCAGGATTACACCCTCCATGACCAAGTGGAAGATACGGAGATTCCGTTGCCATCGCATTACAGCACTCACCGGGAATTAGAAGAAGCAGTCGAGCAGGCCCTGGTGCAATTGCCCGATAGGGAGCAGATAATCCTGCGGCAGCGCTTTGGCATCGGCTATGGGCGGGTGTATACCTTGCAGGAGGTAGGAGATAAATATGGCGTTACGCGGGAACGCATTCGCCAGGTGGAAGAACGGGCGTTACGAAAATTACGGCAGCCGGCACAGGCAAGGTTATTAAATGGATTTGTAGAATGATAAAGATGAATTAATCACTTGCTTGTTCTTATAGTAAAGTGCACAAATAATGGGACTTATAGTCAATTGCGCTAATTTAGTGACATTATATCCAGCGCAATTTCCTGATAGACAATTGCGTATCAAAGTCATGAAAATGCGGGAAAGCGCCTCACCACGGACTAAAGTCCGTGGCTTGAACTGAGGCGCTTTCTTGCCCCCGCATTTTCAGGACACGAAAAAGCCAGAGCCTTTCATCTACGGGCTAAAGCCCGTAGCTTTCTGGCTTTTTCCGTGTAACATAATCAACGCAATTGTCTATATTGATAGGCACTTTACTATCCTATCAAAACACACTATTTGTTCCGCACAAAAAAGAAAGCCCCTCATTTTAGGGCGTGGTTTTCTTTTTTGGCGTCCTGAAAATGCGGCGCTTTCCCGCATTTTCATGACATTATTAATGTGTTTTGCTATTATCTGTTCATTACTCTGTTTTTCTTTCATCGGAATCCGTCATCTTTTCTTCATACTCTTCCAAAAATCTCTGCAGCTGGTCATACTGCTTGATTTCTTTCAGATCAATCTCTTTAAACAGCTGGCGATAATCTTCACCAGTTAATCTCCTATCATGGTTGCGGAGGAATTGCCTGACCATCGGTGTTGCCGGATGGACGTACCAGAGGGCGTACCTTTCCTTGACGATATTAAACCCGTCGCCGTCTCCTGGTATTCGGCGCAACTGCAATTCCCCAGTCTGTTCTCCTTTATATATTTCCAGACGGTGCACAACCGTTCCGGACAGATAGGCATCGAGTGTCATGGTGTGGAATGAATTATAAAGCATTAATTATGTCAGGGAATCATCTGATTAATTTAAATGTTATGCAGTTAAATCTGATGCTACGCCGTCAAATCCGGATAGGCTTTATAGCCCATTGCCCGCAGGCGAAGGTAGGCCGGCAAGGCTGCTTCATAAACTTCCTCTATATTGAATCCCGGTTTAACCAGACTTTTTACCAGGTCATAAATTCCTTCCGCCTTCAGCGCCTGGTCGATCGTGGCATAAAACTCGCGTTGAGTTTCTAAGCGGTAACGGTCACTATATAAAGAGGGATCGGCCTGCTCGAAATCCCCTACTTTCTTATCAAGAACATCAGGATAATCATTTTCAAAATAACAGCGCGGGCTGCCAATGCGCTCACTGTAAGGAAGCCGGTTGACAAAATTGTTCAGAAAGGATGCCCAACTTTGTTTTTGTTGTGCACAGGCTGCTTTAAACCGTTCCAACTGTTCCAATTCCTGCTGCACCTCCGGGGGTAGACCAGCCATTATTTCTCGTGGAGAGCCAGAACTATTTAAACCTTTCTTCCATAACTACCCCTAAGTCATGAAGCGGAAAAGTTTATAAAGAAAATGGTGTTGGGTTGGTGCCAGGCACTTACAGAGAAAAATAGTTGACAACTTAACAATCTTTAAAAAGAACCGGCTCTAAAAGCATAACGATAGGCAAACCATGGAACAAGGAACAGTCCCTCCACCACCGCCGCCTTCCCGGCCTTTGATCCGGCTGAAGGTGATGGAAGCAGTACAGGATGACGTCAATCGCGGCCTGGTTAAGATAGATTCCAGTTTCATGAAACAAATTGGCGTCAGCCCCGGCGATGTGGTGGAATTAAAAGGCGAACGCAGCACCGCCGCAGTCGTTGACCGGTCTTATCCCGGCGACATTGGCCTGAATATCGTCCGCATGGACGGAAATACCCGGCGGAATTCCCGCACGTCGATCGGCGAAATGGTTGCCGTCAAGAAAGCGGAAGTCAAGGCCGCCAAGCGTGTCGTCATCGCCCCGGCTACCAAGGGCATCCTGGTCAAAGCCCATCCACAGTTATTTAAGCAGGGCCTGCTGGGCAAAGCCGTCGTCAAAGGCGATTTAGTTTCTCTCGGCAGAAGCCGGCGCCGGGTCAATGTTCACGGGCATATTGAAGAGATTTTTGCTGCCATGGAAGACCAATTTTCTGGCTTTGGCTTTGGCGACATTGTTTTCCAATGTGTTGACACCATGCCCAAGAAAGAAATCGTCGTCATCACCCAGGAAACGGAAGTGGAATTCAATCCGCAGGCCGTGGAATTGAAGGAAGAAGACGGCATCAGCGTCGGCGTCAACTATGAAGATATTGGTGGATTGGGAGAAGAGATCAAAAAAGTCCGGGAGATGGTCGAGCTGCCCCTGAAACATCCGGAAATCTTTGAAAAGCTGGGAATTGAAGCGCCGAAGGGAGTGCTGCTGCATGGCCCGCCGGGAACGGGTAAAACCCTGCTGGCGAAAGCGGTTGCGTCGGAAACTAACTCGCATTTCATTCTGATTAATGGGCCGGAAATCATGTCCAAGTGGTATGGGCAGAGCGAGGAAAACCTGCGCAAGAAATTTGAAGAAGCGGAAAAGAATGCACCCTCGATCATCTTCTTCGATGAGATTGATGCCATTGCCAGCAAGCGGGAAGAGCTGCGGGGCGAGGTCGAGAAACGGGTTGTTGGCCAGCTTCTGGGCCTGATGGACGGCCTGAAAAGCCGGGGGAAAGTCATCGTCATTGCGGCCACCAACATGCCGAACACGTTAGATCCCGCTTTGAGAAGGCCGGGAAGGTTTGACCGGGAGATTGAAATTGGCGTGCCCGACAAGCATGGCCGTCTGGAGATCCTGAAAATTCATACCCGTAACATGCCTCTTGCTAAAAATGTCAATCTGGCAGAGGTAGCCCGCATCACCCATGGCTTTGTCGGCGCTGACCTGAATGCTCTGGCCAAAGAATCGGCGATGATCGTCCTGCGCCGCATCCTGCCCGACCTTAAGTTAGAAGGCATCGAGGAAGGCCAGCCCATTCCCAAAGAGATTTTAGAAAAATTGCAGATTATGCAAAAAGATTTCATGGAATCTCTCAAGGTCGTTCGTCCTAGTGCCATGCGCGAAGTCTTGGTGGAAACACCCGACATCAATTGGGAAGACATTGGTGGATTGGAAGATATCAAGGATAAGCTGAAGGAAGCGGTGGAATGGCCGCTCAAGAAGCCGGAAGTCTTTAAACGCATGGGTATCCGCCCGCCCCGCGGCATTTTACTGTATGGCCCGCCGGGAACGGGGAAAACGATGTTAGCAAAAGCAGTTGCTAAGGAAAGTGAAGCAAACTTTATCCTGGTCAATGGCCCTAGTTTGTTGAGTAAATGGGTCGGCGACAGCGAAAAAGCCGTCCGGGAAATCTTTCGCAAAGCGAGAATAACTGCACCCACGATCCTGTTTTTTGATGAGATTGATGCCCTGGTTCCCCGCCGGGGTGCGGGCGATGAAAGCCGCGTCTATGAACGGGTGGTCAATCAGGTGCTGACCGAGATGGACGGATTGGAAAGCCTGCATGACGTCGTTGTGATTGGCGCCACTAACCGGCCGGACATGTTAGACCCGGCTTTATTGCGTCCGGGACGGTTTGACCGCATCATCCTGACCCAGATTCCTGAGCAGCAGAGCCGTAAGAGGATCTTTGAAATTTACCTGCAGAAGATGCCGGTGGCGGCAGACGTAAATGCGGATACATTGGCAGAAAAGACAGAAGGGTATGTTGGTGCCGACATTGAAGGGGTCTGCCGGGAAGCGGCGATGATCGCCCTGCGGGAAGACATGAAGTCAAAGGAAGTAAGCCTGAAGCATTTTGAGGAGGCCCTGAAAGCCGTCAAACCGTCGGTGGATAAAGAAGTGGAAACTGCTTATCAGGAACTGGAGAATTATTTTTCGGTGGCAAGAGCGAAGCAGATTAAGGTGGAAAGGGAAAAGTATTTTGGGTGAGAAGTATTTTAAATAATTATTGGCAACCCTTCTTGTCGATGATGTAATCAATGGTTACGGCTGCGCTTTCGCCCGTATCTAAATCGCTGGATATAGTAATCCTATTTTGGGACGCTGGTGTATCAGCCGTACTGCCCGTGATTAAGAAATCAAGTGGCTCAGCGGCGCCATCCTCCCATATTTTTAACATTAAATTAGTACCGTCATACTTAAAACGGGTGAGATAATACACGCCTGCGCTGAGGGGGGGCAAAGTATCAGAATTACTATCTAATCCTGTAGGACTACTGATGTTATGAACTGAACAATTGGCAACACATAAACGTGCAAGAAAACCAGCACTTCCGGTAGAGTCTGCATTCATTATTACCATGACAACCCCGCCGCCAACTGCAGAGACGTTGTTCGTTTTCCATTTAATTTCAAGATCAAAATGGTTCCTATGACCAATAATTGAATATGCTTTAGGGTTGGCAGCTGGCCCTCCTGTGTAACTGGTTTCTGCAGTGTTATTGATGATATCCCAATCATCGAGCTGTCCCGCTTCAGCCCAAAGATTGCCTAAAGCGTTCGTTCCCAATCCATTTTGATCCGGCCGATTAAAATCATCAAGGAGTTGAGACAATCCTGGCCCATTATCAGGATCAGTATCGTCACAATCAGTGTTATCGACAACATAGCCATCGGGAGGTAAGCAGCCTTGAACGCTATCGTTAGGGTTTCCCAATCCATCACCATCCTGATCTCTGTAAAAAGGTTGAATCAATCCTTCGTCGGTTTGACCATTACAATTATTATCAAGGCCATCACAGATTTCATCCGTTGGCTGTCCCGGAACGGCATCACAATTAGTATATGTCTGGCTCCACCCGGCTGCACCCTGGCAAATTTTATATTCGAGCCCAAAAGCCTGGCATTCCCCCTCGCCCAGAGAGCAAGGCTGGGAAGAAGGTGTTAAATTATCATCGATGACTTCATTGCAATCGTTATCCAGCCCGTCACAGATTTCTGGAGCAGACTGTCCTTCAATGGCGTCACAGCCGCTATAACCTGCACTCCACCCGGCTCCCCCCAGGCAGATTTTGTATTCTAACCCTAACCCTTTACAGGCTCCCATTCCTACTGAACAAGGTTGTGAAGGTGGAGTGAGCCCTTCATCAATTCCATTAGCACAATTATTGTCAATACCGTCACAGATTTCGCCGGCAAAGGGATTAATGGCAGAATCGTTGTCATTACAATCAAAGAAATTGGCGACATAGCCTGGCAGAGCACTGCAGGCCTGAACCCATTCATTGACATAGCCAAAGCCATCATTATCATTATCGAGAAAATAGAGGGACAAAACACCGTCATCGACAATATCATTGCAGTCGTTATCAAAGCCATCACAAATCTCGGCAGAAGGTGTTCCTTCAACAGCATCGCAGTCGCTATAATCGGTGCTCCAGCCCAATTCTCCCAGGCAGGTTTTATATTCCAGCCCAGAGGCCTGGCAGGCTCCCACACCGGCAGAACAAGGCTGCGAGGGGTAATTTAAATTGTTGTCACTGAATCCATCACAGTCATTGTCGAGGCTGTCACACTCTTCCGGCAGGGGATCAAGGGCAACAGCGTCACAGCCGCTATAACCTGCACTCCATCCAGCTGCTCCTAAACAGGTTTTATATTCTGATCCATACTGCTGGCATTGTCCTTCGCCTGCGGTGCAGACCTGGGTAGGAACCAGTAAATTCTCATCAGTCAGATCATTACAATTATTATCCAGCCCGTCACAATCTTCCAGTGCATTGGGGTTGATATGAAAATCATTATCGTCACAATCATCAGCATTTTCCACGTAACTTAGCAGGGTGTCAGGATCGTTTCCTTTTGGCGGCAGACAGGCTTGCACAACTTTTGCCGGATCGCCATTGCCAAAACCGTCTTTATCTTTATCTTCATAAAAAGGCCTGGTCACACCTTCGTCAATGCCGTCTTTACAATTATTATCTATTTCATCACAAAACTCGAATGCTCCCGGATAAATCGCTGAATTCTGGTCGTCACAGTCAACAAGAGTGCCGCAGTTTTCAGCTGCATAAAATCCGTCCTGATCGTTATCAACACAGCGTGCTATGCCGGAATCGGGCTTTGTACCACCATCGCTGGAAGCTACTCCGACGGTATCGCTGCCGGCACAGGCAGCCGCAGCTAAGGAAATTCCCAGAGAGTAGCGCAGGGCAATCCTTCGGGAGAATTTTTGTACCCTCACGAGCCAGGAAGACTCCTGCCGGATGATTTTTTCCAGAGCCATTATGACTCGTTCAGAGTAACATTCTTTTTAAACCTTTCCCAGCAAAACTGCACTGTGTTATCCCGTAATTATTTCCTGACGATATAAATTTTGCCATTGATTAAGACCTCTTTTTCCGTTGGAACGCCTGCCAAGGCGTTTCCAATAGGTCAAAATTTAAGCTCATATGGGGTCTCACTTCATTATACCACTGCTTAAATTGCTCAACGGTCAGGAAATGATCCCTGTGCCTCTCATAGAGATGGAAAAATTTTTCTACTTTCCCATTACTTTGCGGATGCTTTATCCGGCAGAGTATTTGCTTAATACCCTGAGCTTCAAGAAATTCCTTGAATTTACTCTCTCCGCCGATATTACTCGTAAATTGACTGCCATGATCGCTGATGCATTCGCGAATGAGGCCAAACTTTAGCGCCTCATTCATTCCAGCAATGCTTGTCTCTGTCGTTGGGCTATCCGTTTCAATGAGAGAAAGCATAGCTCTGCTGGCATCATCTTCCACTGCAAAAACCCAGATGCCATCATTAGGTCTTTGATGCCAATCAATATGAACTGCCGTTAAACTATGCTTTCTCTCATATCGAATCCAATTTTTCTTTCGTGGCATATATTCTCTTTTCGTTGCTAAACCTTCCTGCAACAGGATTTTGTGAATCCGATTATGGGAGATATGTCGATTATGGTCGCGCATAATCAGTCTCTCCAGTATGATGGCAGAAGCGCCATATTTGGTAAAAACAGCTTTCACCAGCTTTGTTTCCTCTGGCTCAATCTGTTTTTGTAGTCTGCCAGGCTTCTTAAGCTCAGGTATTATCTGGATTGCTACGTATTCCTGCCAGATTTGATTTACTCTTCTTTCACTTACTCCGGCTTCTTTTCTGGCTTGATAACTGCTTATCCCTTTGTTCTTTTTCCTGAGGATTTCAAGTATTTTCGATTTATTGAGTTTCATAGAAACCCAACAAATCCTATCCTCAGGAAATAATTTCGGGATACTACAGGGAACGGCGAACTCTAAACCTTTATATACCAAAACTCTTTCTCTACTTCCATTCATGTACAGGACAAAAAAGGGTGACGTTGCCGTATCTGTAGTTCTGCTACTGCTTTTCCTCGGGCTGGGCTATCTGGCGGTCCGGCCAGTACTCTACCAACTTACCGGCGCAGCAATTGGTGTGCAGCATCACGTTGCGGGCCATTTTCCTCAGTATGTAGCGGTGCAGATGATTAATAGCACCTTTGGCACTTCTACGAGTGGTGGCGGGTTTGTCGTTTCCACCACCCTTGCCCGGAATATCAACGGCTCGTCAGTTTCCTACCAGAATATCAGCACTGCCGTGGTGGGCGGCCAGGGCAGCTTTCTCTTCTTTAACATCAGCCTCATTCTCAATGTCACGCATGGCAATATCGTGAACGTGAGTTTTGGCTGGCAGCTGGCCAGGTTAAATGGCTCTTATATGCTCAACCAGACCGTGCGAAATGCGACAGCCAACCAGTCAAGCTTTACCTTACAGCTGGTTCCGCAACAAACTCCTCTTCCTGATGGTATCTATAACCTCTCTATTTTTATCCAGAACCTGACGGTTGATGGCACTTCCATCGGTGAAATTAATCTCAGCAGTGCATTTGAGGTAGGAATAGACTCTCTTCCACCTAATGTAACCCAATTCTTAATGAACTCTACGGGCGATTTAAACAACAGCAATTATACTGCCAGGGGAACAATAGAATTGAACGTCACGGCCAACGACTCGACCTTAACTGTCCAGGAAGTTCGTATCGGCTTAACCAATGATTTTCGCAACGGGACAGAATTTAATGTTACCCTTACCCGAAATCTCAGTGTCTACCATACGCCGCTGCGCCTGAATACCTTGACTGATGGCCTCTATACGCTGAAAATTTATGCCAATGATACGGCCAATAATGTGAACAATAGCGTTGCCAATCTAAGTTTTAGGATTGACGGCACGCCGCCGAACGTGAGTGTGTTTTTGATGAATATCAGTAATGTTACCATCGGTGGTGTACTTCAAGCAAATACAGTTCAAACGGATGGTGGTGTAGTTCAAATCAATGTTACGTTGAACGATTCTACGACCAGCATTGATACCGTTAAGTTCCAGTTTACCCAGATAGTCAATGGCTCGGTATGGAACGAAACGGCGACCAAGGCGGGAAGTTACTGGACGGTGGATTTCGTGGCAGCCCGGGTCTGTAGTGCCGAGCACGACATCCGGGTTTACGCCAATGACACGCTGAACAATCTCAATAATAGTGTTGCCAATCTAAGTATCCGTGTGACGTGGCAACAAGTAGGTGCTCCCAGCCAGTGTGCAGACCAGCCTAGTCCCAGCAGTAGCGGGTCAGGAGGAACTTCAAGTTATGGCGGTGGCGGTGCTGCCTCCCGGGATGCACCATCAACACAGCAACAACCACAACAACAACAGCAGCAACAGCCAGAGGCCGCCTACCCTGCACCTTCTGCACCGACGCCGGAACAGCAACAACAGCAGCAGCAACAACAACAGCAACAGTATTTCCAGCAGCACGTTGATATCCAGACTCAGGCGGAACCGCCGGCAGCTCCGGAAGATACTTCTGCCCAGGGAGAAGAAGGAACAGCAGCGGAACTCGGCGGGACAGAAACAGTGGAGGTGGCTGTTACCAATACTGGATCGGAAACAATAATACTGGAAGCAGAGGTAAGCACCAGCGGTCCACCACCACAACCTTCGTTTGATAAAGAAAAAGTAAGGAAAGCTCTCACTGAGGCAATTCTTGCTGCCCATCTTGATCTTTCACCGGAAGAGGCCCAGGAAGAAGCAAATGAACAATTAGAAACAATAGAATTATGGGAGCAGGAGAACGGCCAATACATTATTGGCGAGCAGTACAGCTTTTTACCTTTGTTTGGAGGAGAAGAAGGAGGAGAAGGAACCGGACTCACCGGCGGAGCGGTGGCAGTGAAAAGTTTCCGTGCCGGAACAATACTTCATCAAGACCAACGTTCCCTTAGCGGCATTTCCCTGACGGGGGAACGCATCAGTGGAACACTCCTGAAAACAGAATTGGAAGGGCTGGAAAAGATTGTCGTTCCCCCCGGCTCGACGGTAGAGACAGAAATTAAAGTCCGCCGGGGATTGTCATTAACGCCGAAGCCGGTGAAAATAAGCTTCATCTCTGCCGGACAACAAGTGTTACAGAAAGAACTCCCGGCAGAAAAAGTCGTCACCGGAGGAGCGGTGGACGTCGATCGGAACGCCAATACTTTTGACCTCTACTTTGTCCTTCCGTCACGAGCTGCTGCGGGGAACTATCAACTGGAACTGCTGATCGAGAAAGAAGCTGTGGTCAGCAGCAGCCTTCCCGCCCGATTGTTCGCCCGGCTGCTTGGCCGGCAGAAAAAGCGCATGCTGTACAGCGAGTTGTTTGGCTCATTCCACCTTCCGGCGGAGCAGGGTTTTATCTTTGCACAGCAATTTGCCTATGATGAGCGGCAGTATTATGGCCCGGTAACCGTTGTAACAAAAGTCTATCATGATGGAGAAGTCCTGGCGGAACAACGCTATCCGGTGACGATGGGATAGAAATATTTATAAGAATGGGATGATTTGGAGGAATACGATGCTCGTCTTTGGTGTGGATATCCCGTTAACAGAGGTTCTTCTAGGGATAGGAATACTGTTGGGCGTGATCACCCTAGAAGTCGTTATCCTTCTGGCTTTAATTGCCCGGCAACTCCAGAAAGCCAGGAAATTACGGGCTGCTGAGAAACAATAAATTTTTTGTAGTGTTCAGAAATCATTTCGCTCTACTTTTTCTTCCCGCCCGGCGCTTCCTCCTTCTTCTCGGGGGGAGCCAGCTCATCGATGATCTTCTGGGGAATTCCGGCAGTGGACATCGCCGTCCTGATCTTCTTTTTCTCCTGTCCTTCCATTTCTTTGAGGATTTGCTTGGCTTTCGCTTCGAATTCAGCCCGGCGCTTTTCAATCTCTTCCTGCAGGCGCTTGCGCTCTTCCGTTAAGTGGGCTTTTTCTTCAGCGGTAAGTTCGGTCTTTTCCAGCCTGATCTCCTCGTCAAACCGGCCTTGTTCGATCGCCCGCAATGCCTCTCTCGCCGGCATTCCTTCCACCAGGATGCCCATGGAATTGCAGGTGCCGATAATCTCTTTGGCTTTTGCCTTCAGATCTTTACCAAGAAGAGAATCTTCTTTCATTTTAGCAATCTTGATGATCTGTTCAATCATCAGGTCAGCGACTTTTTCCGTCAGGGGATTGGAGGCGCCTTTTTCCACGCCCGCTTCCTTGCGAATCAAAGCCGAAGCAGGCGGCGTGCCAATTTCGATCATAAACAGCTTAGAATCCGTATCAACAATGACTTTGACGGGCACTTGCATCCCGGACAGGTCAGCGGTCTTTTTATTGATTTCCATGATGACTTGTCCGATATTGACACCGAGAGGGCCCAGGGCCGGGCCTAACGGAGGAGCTGCCGTTGCTTTCCCGCCTTCAATCAAGACTTCGACGCGTTGAGTGCCCATGAGCAGTTGGAACCGGGGGTGATTTAAAAAGGTTTATGTTTAGAGTATAAGGAAAGCTGCTCTGGGAAATTGCTGGCAGGCCGGAAGCTCGGCGGAAAACCAGATGGAATGATCGTGGCAACAAGATGGTATCCTTCGATGGTTTTCCGTCCCCAACGACGACAGGGTGCAAGCAATCGTGTAGCCGAGCTTCCCTCTTGGCCAAGCCAGCAATTTCCCAGCTTTCCTTATACCGTTTAGAAAGGTGATTTTTTTCCCAATCGAAATATTTATAAGCAACCGGTCGTTTCATTGCCAAAAAAGGAGGTAACAACGAGTTTTCGTTAGGAGAAATGCAAGTAACAGTCTTAAAAGAGGAAAGTGTCCAGCAGCCCATTATTGTTGGTAACCGCATTCCCAAAGATTTCTTTATAGCGATGGGAACGGGTGAGAGCGACATTACTATCCATGCCGGAAGCTATCATCTGGCGCTGAAAGACGCTGGAATCGAATGCTATAACATCATGACCTATTCCTCGATTCTTCCGGCCATTGCCACGGAAGTGGACAAGCCGGAGAAGTATGTTCATGGCTCAGTGGCTGAGACGATTATGGCTACGGCGCATTCTACCACTGGAAAAAGAGCGACTGCCGGCATCATCTTCGGCTGGCTGTACGATAAAATCAGCGGAAAGAAATATGGCGGGTTAGTCTGTGAATATAACGGCAATGATTCGGAGGAAGAAGCAGGAACATCCTTGAAAGCGAGCTTACAGGAATTGTACCGGAACGGCTTTTCCGATACATTTCAATTAGGGGAGATCAAATTGATGACTAACAGCTTCATTCCCGTCAAGAAATTTGGCACAGCTTTAGTATCACTGGTCTTTACCAATTATCTGGTGCCGGTGGAAGGCGTACCGGGACCCGCTTTACAATAATGTAGGCAGTATTCTGAAAGAAGCCATTATTTATTACCAAAAATAGTAAACTTTATAAGTGAAAACATATTTCTTTACTAAAAATGGTAATATCAGCTCAGCCGTGGGAAATCATGGACATCACGGAGAAAGAGATTTATGTCCGATGGCATGAGCAGGCCTACCGGGATGATTGGGTTTCTGCGGAATTGCTGATAGAAGGGCATCCCCGAAACGCGATTGTCTTGGGTTATTATTCAATGCACAATATCGCTAAAAAATATTTGGGGGATGTTTTCAGCATTAAAATTCCTCACGACGACACTCATAGCCTAACACTCCGGGCTTTGAAGGAGAAGATTGCCAAGGAAGTCACCAGGAAAAGAGCCCTGGAGCTGATGAAACAAGCACAGGAAGAGTATGAAATCTTCTCCAAGCCAACACCGGAATTATTACCAATATTGTTGCGGCAGGGCCGGTCGGAAAGGGCAGCGCAAAGTTATTACCATTCCAAACAAACAGCGGAACAGCGAGCGGAGAGCAGGAAAGCAAGGGAATTTATGGACACGATTGTGGCGCCGTTTATCAGGATCATGAAGGAGCTGGACGTATGATTGACAACATCGTTGGAAATAAAGTACTGATAAGGATCATCCGCTTTTTATATCTGTCTCCGAACAGGTATTTCTCATTTTTGGAGATAGAGCGATTTGTGGGAGCGGGCCGGGCCGGAATGCTGCTCGCCTTGAAAAAATTGGAATATTACGGGCTGGTATACGTGGAAAAGAAAGGTGGCAAGAGATACAAATTGAAATTAGAGAGCCCAATAGTAGAACAATTAAAAGGGCTGCTGGAATATGAAAAACGGTTTTTTCAGGGGATTGACCCCAAAAAACTGACGGTCATAGCTAATGTCGAGAACGATGGCATCAAGCAGCTGGAAGGCCTGAAAGGTATCTGGTTATTCGGTTCGGTTGCCAAAGGAAAAGCCAAAGAGAAATCTGATATTGATCTATTTATGGTAGTGGAAAAAGGGGGGAATACGCCTACGATTAAAGCAAAGCTGGAAAAAATTAAAGAAAAATATGAACATAAATATACCATTCAGACTATTATTATGGATGAAGAAGAATTCACCAAGAGGAAAAAAGATCCTCTGCTGCAGGAAATTCGTCACAGCGGAATTAATCTTACCCCTTTGTAAACCGATTGTCTGGTACCGGTAGAAAAATAAATTATTTTGCGATCGGCTCTCCCAGCCCGGCAAGAATCTTTTCCAGCTTGCTGGCTGGTATGGGGCTTTTCCGGTCCCAATATAATTCTCTGGTGCCGGCAATAAATTCATTTCCGCAAGCGATTTTGGTCACCTTCCCCCTGTAATCGTCTAATAACTTTATGTAGATTCCTGTGGATCCCGGATCAGGTTCTTGGACTACCACTGCCGGAACAAAGCCGGCATCATCTTCAATTTTGTACAATACCTTGTCACCTGTTTCCAGAATCTGGACGCCTCTATATCCTAAGCGGATAGGTTCGTTGGATGCCATGAGTATCACCTTGGTGAGTTGCCGAGGAGTTGATTATAAACGTTGTGAATCTTACCTCTATAACGGAAGATGTCATGGTTCACTGGATTTGTCACCCCCTTAATCAGTTGTGGTAGATTCGAAAGTAGCGCCGCCGGCCCCGCCCTTAACGAGTCTGCCGAGCTATGCTATTCGTCAGACCCCGCCCGTCGTTAGTTCCCCTGCCCTCGATGAATACAGCGATATGCTGCCATAATGGAATCGAGCAGGGGCGAGGCAGACTGGCGGGCCGGCGGCGCGTCACGGGAAAACGCCGCCCCGTGCCGGGAGCTCGGCGGAAAACAGGCTGTGTCATTTGCGGCAACGAGGATGGATTCATGGTTGGTTTTCCGTCCCAAAACGGCGGGGTGCAAGCAATCGTGTAGCCGAGCTCCCCTCTTGGCACTGGCGGCGTTTTCCTTACTTTCGAATCTACCATTTAAGAACAGGGGGTGACAAATCCTATGAACCTACACACCTCTATAACGGAAGACGCAAATAATTATACAAAAATAGTTGCGTCTTCCGAATATAGCAAATGACCGATTTGTATAAATATTTGCGTCATTTGCTATACTTTTGCATTATGCTCTTCATATAAAATCTAATTTCTGAAGGATACGAGCATACATCGATACCGAGCAGTACCAGCCTTGCTCAATCATTGTCTCGATAAGCTGTCGACATTCCTGCCTGGTAATCTCTCCTCTCTTGACTAAGCCGAGCACTATAGAAAGTGTGCCTCCGACAGGAATGTTTTCTATCGCTGCTGCCAGCCGCACTGCCTGGTCATCAGTAATTGCCCGCCCCCGAAGCTGATGCGCGAGGCTTAATACATCAATATCGGCAGGTGAAAGGTTTTGGTTTTCCTTAAGAACCTGCCGTTGCTCTGGCACTTCCTGCACTTCCAGGAGGCCACACCGTACTAATTCTTCAACATAGAAAGCATCGGCATCTCCACGTTGTTTTCCTTTGCTGACTACTCCCTCAAAAATGCGAGTAGGAATAATATTCCTTCGGGAGAGAAGTTGTATTTTATCGAGAATTCGTGCTTTCCCTAAGTAGATGAGTGGTGTGGCATCGAAAATGGAGGGCTCGTTCATCTGCTTGCCGATTCCAAATCTTCCCGAATCACTTGGTCAGTTACCCAGGCTACTTTTTTCTCTTTCACTAATTGTGCAAAATCCCAGACATTCATCCGGGTAACCTCTGCCGCTTTTAGAAAGGATATTTTTCCTTCGGTGAGCAACTGCAGTGCCTTTTCCTGCCGCCAGTGCTCTAATCCAATGGAGAGAACTTTTCGTGCTGCTTCTGAAGGCTGCTCAAGTTTTTCTTCCCTGGCAACTTCGATAAGGCCCGCTTCCAGATCTTTCGATATTCGTACTGACAATGCTTCCATGTTTACATTGTAGACACTGTTCCTTATAAATCTTTCGCAGAATTTCTGTTTTTAGAAAACTTTATGTATAAAAGAGAATTCCTTACCTTCCATGCCCAAAATCCTGCTGCTCATCCTCGATGGCTGGGGATACCACAGGAATTAAAGAATCCAGGCAATTTACAATTTTTCCCGCCTTTTTCTGATTAGGGCATTACCCGCGCTAGATTCCGCCGCTGTACTGCCTCTTGAAAGTCTTCTGAGATGTAGAAGTTATTCAGTTCATCTATACAGGCAGGGTTGTTTACGCACAACTCTTTAAGAATGTCCCGATAGAAAGGCACTCGTGCACCCCCCCATGCTTTTCGGACAGCTTGCCAATAATCTCCTTTTTGTATGAGAGATTGGATATTACTGACAATGATTTGATACGTCGGCGACCAGATAATAAGCTCCCTTGCTCTTCTATCATTTCCTCGCACCCATTCAACTTTTCCAGCGTTGAGAAGATCACCCCATTGCAAATAAGTTGTAACGAGTTCGGACAGCTCTTTAGTTGGGGTTATCTCAATTAATTTTTCTGCAGAAAAACCAATACTATCATTACTTCGCTGAATATCTCTTAAAAAATATTCTTTTGCCTTTTGCGTGTCACCAGCAGCGCAGTACGCTTCTGCCGCTGCTGAAAACCTGTTGAGGCTAAGATGATGCCCGGCGATCTCTTCCCAGAGTTGTTTGTACCGTCGTTCATCATTCCGATAGCTACAATTTGCCAATTTCTTATCAAGAGTAATGAGATCACCAACGTAATTCCATTCGGCATGCATCAGAGCAGAATTAGATTCTTTTTTTAATTCTTTCTTTAATTCTGAAACGTGTTCTTCTATCTGGTCGTGGATTCGCCGTATTTCTGTTCTATTGCAATCATGCTTTAATCCATCAAGAACAGGATCTCCATAAAAGTTGGGTGGAACCACTTTCAGCGAATGGACATATTTAATATATTCATCTTCGTTACCAGCGGAGTGTGTGTATTGTTTGCATTCAATGAAAGGGGGCTTAATTGTATCATGGTAGCGATAGTTTCCTTTTCCATCTTTCATTATGCTGATCTTGGGAGGCTGAGGTGGGTTGCCTGTTGGCCAGGGGTACCAGGCTCGCAGCCCGAGCACTGCCAGTAATCCAGCTAACAGAAATGTTTTAGTAGATACTTTGTTTTTCATAATCAGGGGCATTTAAGGTAAGAATCTTTAAATACTTTTTGCAAGAATTTTTAAAACATTTATTTTACGAATCAAAAAACCGATTCATTTAAATAACTCAGTTTATTATCTCCATAAAAAAGAGGCAAAACAATGGTATATCGCCAGAAGAGAACTTCTGTACAGCCTATTTTTCAGAACCAAACAAAGACAGCGATTGTTGCAATAATTCTTTTCGTTGTTATTATTGTGGTGCTAATATTATACTTATCTGTCTCTGAGAAACAAGCTGAAAAGAAACTGCGGCTCCAGATCGAGCAGGTTTATTCTTCTCTTCCCCCCCGTGAGCATAGTACTCAAGTTGCTGCTTGGAAAGGTCTTGAGGGGTGTAAATTGAATCTTGACTCAGAAATCAATGTGCTGAGAACTCTTTTTCTTCAAGGCAACAATACTCAATGGATAACCAGATTAGGAGTTTTCCAGGATAAGCTATCCTGTATGGATACGGAAACTATTCTCCAGATAGATGATCCCTTGGGAAATGCTCTCCACCAACTAGCCGCTCTCGTTCGAAGGACAACAGCGACAGAAGAGGAATTTACTGCCTGCAATAATTTTAATGCTCTGGTTCAGCCCTCCCTTCTGGTCATGGACTTAACTCTGCCCACCGGCAAATCGTCCATATACCATGAATTCAAAGAAGCAAAAGATGTTGGACAACGGTGCAACTTCTATTATCCCAAAGTAAGCTTCCCATTCATTACTTGGAATGTTTATTCAGGTAAGTTTGATCTTTATGGCATAGTCTGTGAGAAAGGGAAACAAAATCCTTTCTGCTGGGCAGCACATGATCTCTTTTGGAAGTTCGCTCTCGACCCGGTGAATTATGGAGTGGGCTGTACCTTAACCGAATGGGCTTCCAGCGGGTTTGTCTGTGCAAAAGGAGTTGCTTTCCGCAGCCCGGGGGGATTACTGGAAGCAAAATTAAAGGACAATGTTATTATTCAGGAGGATGTCCAGATGATGTATGTGAGCCCGTTGGGAATATCAGGAAAAGAGATTGTCGATAATATTGCGGGGAAATGCACGATTCCCACTGCCGGAACAGGCTCATCATCAATACGCCCGGCAGCCAATGGGACAATCAGTGGGGCTTCCGGAGGAGGACGGGTCACTCCCGGTTCTGGCCTTCCTGGCGGAATTCTTTCTGCTACCATCGGGGAAGATCGTCTTTCCGCTCTGGTTCGCCCATTACTTCCCTGTGCGGAAGGAAGCAGCGGTCAAGGCTGGGAAAGCGTCGGAAATGCAATGAAGCTGTCCTGTACTAGTGTAGGATTCGCTGTACAGCAGGTTTCTGGTGAAGTACAGCCGTCGGGAGGATCTGCAGGAGGAAGCGACGTAGAGCCTGAAAATGGATTGACGCAAGGTGGAACGGAAAGCGAAAATAAGGGAAAAGTTCCCGGAGAACATCTTGCCTGTGCCAACAGGTTTCAGAACTACGGAAGAATTCAGCCCGAGCCAGTCATTGTTTTTAATCAGAGGTTGACGCAACACGGCATCACTGGCCCAAAATCAGGATGTGGAGAAGGTGGGGGCGTAAAAGAAGAAGGAAAGGATACAAACGGCGGTTATGATGGAGTTGAACAGTCTAAGAAGCTAGACCAACTGAAGGAGGCGGCATTAGAAGAGTGTGGTAAAACGAAAGGGTGTGGCGAACAGTTGAAAAAGATGTTCGGAATAAGCGATTGGGATACGGCTACAAAGGAGCAAAAAGAAAATTTTAAGAAAGATGCTTCTAAACTATTTAATATTAACGTACTTTCAGATAAAGGCATTATTGAAAAATGCAACGGTAAAACAGCCTGTACTTATGGGCAGGAAATTTATATCGCACAGAGTACAGCTCAAGCTAACCCTGATTGGGCTGCTCCCAACGTTTATGGTTCACCTAGTGGAGCACAAGCCTGTGGAACTAAGATGACGACGAAAGGAGTTGTACGGCATGAAATAGACCATGCCCTCAGCAATGCTTTTGGAGGAGCAAGTGAAACAGAAGTAAGAGGACACGACACGCACGCAGAAGTATGGGATACAAATAAAAAGAATGGGGGTACCGCCGGAGATTCTACTGATGATATTTCTATATCGGGGACAGAGTGTGCTGCTGATTATGTTAACGATGGTGGTGCAAGTTTTAGTGTAGATAACAGTGTATGTTCCGCAGCTTTTAATGGTGCCCTTGACAATTGCATTCGCGGAACAGGTCCAAATCCCTTGTCAGAAATTTCTAGGGCAGACTGGTGTAAATGGGCAATCTGTGAGGATGCAGGAAAGAAACCACCGTTAGAATTAGGTGAAACCGGCCAGCCGGTTGATATCGGGGGCGTGGCTCCCGGTGCGAAGGGGCCAGGTTATGGTTTAGGTGGCGATACACGCGGAGAATCACAGGATTACGAAGGCATTCCCTGTGGCGAGGCATTGTTAGACCTGTTTGGCATGATTGATTGTGAGATGTTTACAGGTGGTGAGGGGGCAGCAGCTTCCGGAGAAAGTGCGGGATTCTGCCAGCGTGGCTCTACTGTGGACACTGAAGAAGCACAAACACCCACAGAAACGCCAAAGGAAGATTCGCGCTGTGGTTCTGTGGCAGTGGAATTCGAATGTGCTAACTCACTATTAGGAATTGGAACGTTCAAGCAATCATCAACAAATATATTCAGGATATCAAAAGGAACTGCTGTTCGATAAAGAGGATTGTACCATGCCCAAAATCCTGCTGCTCATCCTCGATGGCTGGGGATTTCGCCAGGAAAAAAGAGGAAATGCCATCGCTTTAGCAAAAACACCTCTCCTTGATAAGCTCTGGAAACAATATCCTCATACAACTCTCCAGGCAGCCGGTCCAGCAGTTGGCCTTCCTCCCGGCTTCATGGGCAATTCTGAGGTTGGACATTTAACTCTGGGAGCAGGAAGGATCGTTGATTCCGATCTGATGAGGATCAATCGGGCAATACGGAATAAATCGTTCTTCCGCAACCAGGCTCTTTTGGAGGCGATTGATCATGTGAAGAAACATCATCGGAAATTACATCTGATGGGATTATTGAGTGATGCCGGTGTTCATTCCCATATCAATCATTTATTAGCCCTGCTGAAAATGGCTAAACACCATGGCGTGAAAGAGGTCTATGTCCACGCTTTCCTGGATGGCCGGGATACGCCGCCAAAATCGGCGGGGAAATACCTCCTGCGGCTGCAGCTGGAAATGAACAAACTGGGCGTGGGAACGTTAGCCACGATGATGGGCAGATTCTATGCCCTAGACCGTGACAATCGCTGGAACCGCGAGCATAAAGCCTACGATTGCATGGTCAATTGTCTGGGCCGGAAAATTGCTGATCCCTGGAAAGCACTTCAGTATGCCTATGATCACGGCGAGACCGACGAATTTGTCAAACCTACCGTCCTGACCAACAAATGCGTCGTGGAAGAGCACGATTCCGTTATCTTTTTTAATTTCCGATCGGATCGTGCCCGTGAGCTGACCCGCGCTTTTGTCTGGGGGAAATTCAACAGGTTTCAGAGGAAGAAACTGATTGATTTGAAATTTGTCGGTTTAACGCAGTACGATTCGTTGGTAAAAGTGCCTGTCGCCTTTCCCCCAATTATACCGCTGCATACCTTAGGCGAAGTTATTTCCCTGGCGGGCATCAGCCAGTTACGCTTGGCCGAGACCGAAAAATGGGCCCATGTGACGTATTTCTTCAATGGCTTGTGCGAATGTGTTTTCCCGCATGAAAAAAGGATTCATGTTAAAAGCAGGTTAGTTACAACCTACGATAAGACCCCTGAAATGAAAGTAAAACAGATCACTACTGCCTTACTGCACAACCTTGATGGCCACGATTTCTTTGTCGTCAATCTTGCCAACGGCGACATGGTGGGGCATACCGGTAAGATTACTGCGGCAGTGAAAGCGGTGGAAGCAGTGGATCGGGAGATAGGAAGAATCGTGAAAATGTTTCCGGGCATCATTTTCATCACTGCTGACCATGGGAATTGCGAGGACATGACCGGGAGGTGGCAGACCAGCCATACGTTAAATGCTGTGCCACTGATCATCGTGGATAAAGAAAGAAGAATCAAAGGAAAATTAAGAAACGGCGGATTGGCCGACGTGGCGCTGACGATTCTGCAGGTGCTTGGTATTAAGAAGCCAAAGGAGATGACGGGAAGGGGTTTGGTAGGATGAACGTAGACGACTTCCAACGACTGGTTCGAAATTATACAGAAGATAATATCCTTACTGATGACCCTCACGTTGGTATGCGCTGTGAAGAGAACAGCATCACGGTTGATGATGTAAAGAGAATGATACTTTATGAAAGTTCTAAACTGATACGTCTCGTTGAAGACCGGCCTCAAGTATACAAATTATACTACCGATTAAGCCGGCGGCAGGAGTTGAAAGTTGTTATTGATCTCTTTACACATCAAAAGGTAAATATCCGAACAGTCAAGAGGCTAACATCAACATTTAAGCTTGGCTTCATCAGAGAGCGAAGATTTTAAATAGAATGGGAATATTACACTACCAATGGCACTAGGGGAAACCGATCAATTCGTTTGGGACTATAGTGAACATTCCGATATCCTTAACATTCACAAGAAAAGTATTGCCACCGCTGGTAGTGCCGAATTAGGTGATTTTACCGTCGATTTTGATGCCGCTGGAAATATTGTAGGGGTAGAGATAATGAATGCCACTGAATTTCTTAAAGAAGCAGAGATCACTCTAGAACAGCTGGCGGAACTGAATGGTGCTGGCCTCCTGATAAAGCAAGGCCGGGGGGGAGAGGTTACCTACATCTGGCTGAAGCTCACTTTTTCAAGGTCAGTAGAGAGAAGAATACCTCTTCCTGCGCCGGTGCTGGTGAAAGTGTAGACGAGGATACGGATTGGCCGATGTGGCGCCCACAATTCTGCAGGTGCTTGGTATTAAGAAGCCAAAGGAGATGACGGGAAGGAGTTTAGTCTAGGGATATATTTATTTATACATATAAGAAGCAGTCGCGCTACTTCATCAGGGAATATATTTTTTGGTTTCTCTCTTTCTCTCATCCTTTTCTCGATTCATACTATTTTCATGTAAATTAAAGTACTCAGAAACAATCTCCTCCAGCTCACTTCCAAAATCTTCTTTATCGAATCTTCCTGGCCGTTTATTTCGCGGAGGCGATTTTTTCTTCGGTTCATTAATCTTAATCTTGTCTGAGAGAACAGAGGTATATGCCACTATTTTATCTTTATTGTATTCTTCTTTGAAAATAGACTCACCATTTTTACTGTTATTTTTAATGGAGTAATTAATTATGTTTTCGATGGAACTATAATACATCTGCCTTTCTTCACGCAAATTCTCCATTCTTTGATCTAGCTCTATAATGTTCCCATTGAGGAAGCTTAAGAGATAGTTATGATGTTGATCTGCCGGCTGTTCTTGTGGCGGCACGTAGGTAGAGAATCTATCCGGATCGGTAATCCCTACTGCTGCCAGTGTTATTCTTTGCTGTTCTGTCAATGTTTTGGCAATCAATGGTTTAAGCAGTTCCGGATGCTCTTCTACCAGCCGGTCAAAGGCAACCAGATCCTTCAATGGCACCCATATTTTTTCAGGTTGTTTTCCATTCTGGCAGGAATACCCAACGGCATCCCAGCCAACGTAGTCAGGAATTAACCGCACCCCTTCTACCTGTCTTTCCTGCACGGCATTGCCCAGCGCTTTGGTTAACGGAGAGACGGCAATTCTGGCATTGACAGGTACAGGCTCAACTTTCGCATAGCCAGCCGGATAACCATGACTGTCAATGGGAAGTTTCTTTGTCCTTTCCACTGCGGCCAGCAGGAGTTTCTGCTCGGCAGGAGAAAGAATTGTTTCTGCCGCTGGCTCACACAGCTGGTAGAGATGTTCCAGGAGTTCCTGTACAGAAAGTTGCCGGGCAGCAGTACGCCCATCCCAGCCATCATGCATCTCGAGAAGGGCCCTGCGGCCTTGCTGAATTACTTCCGGCGTTGGCAGCAGGTATCCCCGACGTAAACGGCAACTTCGCACTTGTTCTGGCGGTAAACTATAACGTAATTGATGCTTCACGTCATCCAGGCTTGCTCCCTCGCTAAGCCAATGGTCTATGGTGGAAAGCAATGTTGCCTGAAAGGCAACTGCTGACACCAAATTTTCTAACCCAGGAACATAATCCCCACAAATTTCCAATCTTCCATTCGCCCGATGACGAAACATCACGCCGCTACTTTTCCTGTTTTCGATGAATAATTGGATAGCGGGATTAGCAGTTGTCGCCAAGAGATGGGCAACTTGAGCGGTCCTGGAAGAGATTGCCGGAAAAGTAAAACTAAAATGGGCAGAATAGCCCTGTAAATACAGTTTTCCGTTCTCGCCATTTATTTTCTGCAATGCCGCCAGGACTGGATTTAAGTTTAGGTATAGGTTAGAGGCTAACCCGGTAACTGCTCCTGGCTCCACGTAGAAAGGGGCAGTGGTAACTTCCGGCTCCGATCCGTCGATATAAAATGATCCGCCAGTGGCGAGGCGAACACAATTATCGCTGCGTTTAAAGTAAGGAATGGGAAGAGCGTTGACTACAGCAGAAAAGTGTTCCTTTCCGTCCCGGGGATGGCCAGCGTCCATCAACCTAAACTCGCTCTCGATCCCCATTAACGCTTGGTAGTTGGTCATGGTAATATCTTTGATATACTGCCTCCGAAATTGCTGAGATTACTCCTGCTCCTCCCGCAGCAGAGGAAAGTTTGTTGAGCATAACCGTGAGTGCATAATCTCCGTTAATAACACCTGTCTCCATGATGTCGTCACCTAATACGCCGCATTTTGCTCCTACCAAAGTTCCTCGGGGGAGGCTTGCTTGCAGGAAATGATTTACTGATGCTCTTCCATACTCCAAGGCGGGATCATTTTCCAATATCTGCCTCATTCTGGTACAGGAGGCGGGAGAAGCAAGTTCTGAACGGTAAATCCTTTTCATCAGGGATGTCATTTCTTCTGCCGTTGTCGTGTTAGACGAAGTTCCATCGATACCGGGATCCTCTAAAGGCGCCATTTGATAGATCAGATGGCTCATCCGTGTGGCAGAACAGTTCAATTCCTGCATTGTTGAATTAATAAATGGTATGCCAATACGATCTGCCAGCATATTGGTGGATTCATTACAGGAAGCTAAAATCATATAATTAGCTAATTCTGTCACTGTGGCAGTACTGCCTTGCTGCCGATAGCTGATTTCGGAAGTAGGATCTAACGTAAAACGATGGTCAATGGATAATTCATCCTCCAACGAAAGCCTTCCGGCATCGATAGCCCTAAATGTTGCTATCAGCACTGGAATTTTAATCATCGATGCTGCCCAGCCTGGCTTCGTTCCATTCACGCTATATTGAGTGTTGCTCTGTAAATCATCGAAAGCTATTTTCAGATCTGCCCCTGTTTTTTCTTTTACTTTCTTCTGGATGGAATACAACTTCCCTGTAAATAATTCTTCCAGTTTAGCCATGCGGCATCCTCCGGTAAAACCCGATGCCGGGACAGGTTTTAAGCTTTGTGATTAGTTGGTGATATTCGAAGGTATCATGAAGGCGATGAAGTTGTTGCTTGGCCTGTTCAAAGTCTTCTCTGCTTTTGGGGATAAGTAACCTTTGTGCCAGTTCAGGATAATCAGCAACAAGGCCGTACCGTTTCGACAGTTCTAAAAATTGGTCCTGATTATGCCCGACAACGGGAATCGGCAATTGTTCCGTGAGATGTTTGGTAAAAGTGGTCCAGGTGGCCAGTTCCCGCTCATTGGGTTCTTTCTCCTCAAAACTGCGGAGGAAACTGATTCCGATCTTTCCCGTATTCGGATAGGCATGGGCCCCTTTAAAGCGCAGGTCACGGGCATAATATAATTCCCCGGCAGAACCAATGAGAAAATGATAGCCGATTGCTCCCCAGCCTAATTTTTCTCGATGAAGGCCGATTAAGTCCTCAATAGTGTAATCCACCGAACCGGCATGGTGAACGACAATTCTGCGGTACGGCTGCGGATGGGGCTCTAACCGGGATACATCCTGGGGATAATTGATTTTCAGAAGGGGCCAGCCGTGAAATTCTGTCTCCTGAAAGGCACATGTTTTGTTCATATGGAGCCCGATAGGGCGGCTATTTATAAATCTTTCTTATTTTAGTACTTGGTAGTAGCTTCATCACCGCCAACGCTTCCCGGCTTTTCCCGATTTCCAATCGGCAAAATGTCCTATTTTTGACGATTTAGAATCGGCAGGATCCCTCCAATCTCAAGATCCACATACCCTCCGCCAACGTTTGTCTTTATGAAGAATTCTGCCCTACAATTCTTTTATCCTTTTCATCATCTCCATCTGATGAGCAAGATATAATGCAGTAATCTCTTCCTCGCTTAAATGTTTAACTTCTCTTTGGATCAGCGGCCAAAGTATACTTTTCATTGTACTCGCACCAGCTGAAGCATTAAGCATCTCTTTGTCGCTTGTTCTCGTCGAATGAAATTCATGTGCATAATTACGTATCCTCGTACTAAACGCTAAATACATAGCTGACATAACCTGAAACATAAATTCCTTGTTTAATTCAATTTTGTATCTTTGTATCTGTTCCGTGGTTTTTAATTCTTCATTGACTGAGTTTATATAAGTATTAATGATTGGTGAAATGATCTCAGTTGGAAAGGGACACATATATCCATCAAATGAGAAAAGGTGGGGCATATCCAGCAATGGCCACGTCAATAAAAATCCTAAATCTAATGCAATTGGTCCACCGGTCTTTTTGCCCGAGGCAGGAATTGATACAGATTCCAAATCAATAAATACAAAAGAAGAACCATTATTATCGTCATTTCTTCCAGTATAAATTATATTCCGCGGCAGTATATCACGATGAACCGCATATCTTTTAGCAATAGCCAGGATTTCAATTATATCGGTATCTATTTCATCTAATTCCAAATTTATCCCTAAGTTGTTTGATATTCTCGAGTGTAGTTTGCTTTTCCAGTAGGATGTTAAGGCATCTACGGTAAATTCCTGCATTTTTAGTGATTCCATTGTTTGGGTACCTAATTCATTTTCCAAGGCATCAGCATCTAATGTTGCACGAATCTGGAATTTGGCTAATGAATACGCAATTTGGTGCAGAAGGCCCATTCCCTCTTCTCTTTTTGTCAAGTTTTTAATATGTTCATCCAGCACCAGGCCCCGATAATATTTCATCAGGATAAATTCATAGTCGCAAAATTTAAACGAACCAAAGTAGGCGGGAGTAGAACATCCAAGCTGATGAAACCTCTGAAGGAACGATTTTTCACGGGTAAAATATTCTTTACCTGCACTATACCAGTCATTCTCTGTTTTACGGGAAAAATTATGGCTCTTGATAAGTGCTTGTTTCTCCTCGCTATCTACTATATAGGTCACAAGTGCCTGATCATTTTTATTTATTTTAGTGGAAACGCCCGGTAATCTACTCATTTCTTTGATACATACCTCCTGCGCATAAAAGTCGCTCAAAACTCGCAATACTTCATCATTTATTGCCTCTTTTAATATTAAAATGGTGTTTTCAGGATATTCCAAGGGT
>JAHFSD010000012.1 GCA_023265925.1 archaeon | reverse complement strand
AAACCAGCTCTCACAATATTATTGGACGACTTGCAAAAGATACATTGAACCATTCTAATCACCTCTTTAGAAGAGAATGAATACTACTATTTAAATATATCCCGAAGATTAAACACTATCGCTGTATACCTAGATTATTAACTAAGATAGCAAAGTTCCTTAATTGAAGGTATATCGAAAAACCATTTTCACCTGGTGTATGGGTGTACCAGGAGGGTATAGCAATTCTATTAGGAGTTAGGGAGAATTCTCGTAATCTTTCCTCAGAAAATGGTGGAAATTGATAAGGTTCGGTAAGGATTTTTTCACATTGAGATTTAGGTTCAAGAGCAATATTGGATCCCACGAATCCGGCGTCAATGGATTGTTTATTGCTCTTAATGTATGCAGAGATATGCTTTTCTCCAAGTATAGTTTCAACGGTCCCTGGTGTCCAATGCAACCGGTCTTCTATTGCCTTTAAATCCTGTGCAATGGATTCCGCCAGTTTTGAATATACCAGAGCAACAAAGTCAGCGGTGTAGGTAAGATCAGCGTGATATACTAAAGGATGAACTGGAATTCTACCAGGACCAATAACTGCTTCACCACGGTTGGTAGGTTCTATTAGTTCTTTGTATGTCAGTAGCCGGGCATCCATTTTTGAATAAATACTGGTTTTCTTTATAAATCTTCCCATATTAACCCCCTATAAATAGTTATAACTAGGGATAATCCCCCCCGTCAGTAACGTAGTAGCATTAGAATTTCGGCACTACGGTCAGAAAAAGGTTTAAATAGAAATACTCCTGTACTCAGAGTAATGGCTTGGGGAGTGTTCAAAGAATTTGTGGAAAAAAGGGAGAAAAGAATATAAATAATGGGCTCTTTATAATATAAAATGGACAAAGAAATCCAACAATTAATTGATGAACGGCAGGAGCTTATTGATAGGCTCTGCATAGAAATAGTCAATGTTGAAGAAGGAAGAGTAGAGGTTGTAAAATGAGTGCCGAAGTTGAAACTATCAAGAAAGAACTGAAAGAGCAAAATGAGTTTCTTCGCTCTCTATTGAAGTCCGTCGAGGATATTAAGAAAGGGAAGATTAAAAAGTTTGAATTTTCAAAAGGAAGTCCCGCTTAGTTTTTGATGTTATTCGTTAGATCGGATAAATACACTTCCCGGAAGCCGATTACCTCCGGGAGCAGTGTACGTCTTTTCACGATGGTGTATAACTTATTCCCCCACCACCACCTGCCCATGGGTGATCGCATTTAATTTATCAATAAATTCTAACTTCAACCCGGCCGGGATCTCTACCGTAGCAGTCCAGCTGCCGTCGTTGTTCCAGGATTCTTTGACAATGGTGCTCGAAATTTTGACGGCTTGATAACTCTTCCCGGCAAATTGGGCCGGGATGGTAATCGTCAAGCGCTTCTGCTCAATCTTAAGCGGCAGAATCGGCCGCAGTTTGCTGATAATCTCGCCCAATTGTTCTTCTGCCGTTTTATGGTCGTCAATGGCGACTTTCCCCTGCTCCAACGCGGCCTCAATCCGTTCCGGCGGCAGGGGAAGAGCGGTGCGGGCATCAATGGCCTGCCGCTGAATGAGGGTAATGACCTTGCGGCGTTTCTGCTCCCGCTCCTGGGCGCGATGTTCCGTGGTAAGCTGAATTTCGCCTTGTTTTACGATAATGTCCGCAATCGCATAAACCTCGCTGGTTTTAAAGGCGTTCTGTAAATCCTGCTGAGAGGAACGCAAACCTTTCCTGGCATCGGCAAAAATGCCTTCGGCCAGCAGCACGTCACGAACATCATTGATTTTTCCCTGCTTGTAGTCGAGAGCTTTATCTGAATCAACACTGATTTCAAACGTCTTGCCGAAGCGCTTCAGCCGGGCGATGGTCACTGCACCAGTTTCCTTGCTATACACCATCGTGGGCATTTGCTGTTTAAAGAGGCACTCCTTTATTTAATTTGTGGGGGAAAGTACGTGGAAAGCTGGCGGGCCGCGAGCCTCGTGCTTTTCCTGATGAGTTTATCGTCCAAATCAGGCTTGTTTACTCGAAGAAAAGCACCTTGATAATCCTCATCAACGAAGGCAGTTCTCGGCTCGCACATTGGCCAAGCCAGCTTTCCTTATACGGGGGAAAGGAGCTCTTTTAAACCACCAAAAAGCTTATATAAATAGGTGGTTTATCCCACGCTTATGCAAAAGAGGACGTGGCAATGGTCTATTATATTTGTAGTATTCCTTCTTCTCGTAGCCTGTAAAGGGCGGGTTCCCCAAGGCCAGCAGCCATTGGAAACAGAAGCCGCGCTGCGTTTGGTGCAGACGGGAACGCAGGGTGTAGAATTACAAGTTCTTCCCAATTATCCTCCTCCGGTAGTCTATGATCAGAATGAATTAATTGCCCTAGTGGAAGTGCAGAATAAAGGCAGGCATACCGTGGAAGCGACTGATTGTTCCGTGCAGGTAAGCGGATTTGATCCCAATATCATCCTGGGCGGGCTGAATGGCCCCCGTTCCTGTGCTGAAAATGTGGGAACGCTGGAAGGGAAAAATGTTTATAACATCGAAGGAGCGGTAAACCAGATCGAATTCCGTTCCACCAACATCAATCTTCCACCAGGAGTCCTGGACTATAATCCTACCCTGAATTTCAAGGTCTGCTACCGCTATCGGACGGAAGCCCGGCCCTCCGTCTGTGTTGATCCTTTGTTCTATCAGATTACGGGAGAACAGAAAGCTTGCAACTATCGCAAGAGCGTCCTGACAGGAGGAGGACAGGCCGCTCCCGTTGGTGTAAGTTACGTAGGTGTGAATATGCTGGGTAACAAAGCCGTGTTTGAAATCAGCGTGGTCAATCTGGGTGGAGGACGAGTGCTCAGTCCTGACGTAGATATCCAGAATTGTGATTCCGGCTTGGAGTATACGGAACTGGATAAAGTGCGTTATACCGTTCAGCTCAGCAGCGGGGGAAGCATTGCCGACTGCAAGCCCAAGGACGGGCTGGTGCGCCTGGTGAATAACCAGGGGAAAATCATCTGCACCTTCACCATTCCCGGCTCTTCAGCCTATGAGACACCGCTTCTTATAGATTTGGATTATGGGTATATCAAAGCACTGTCGAAGCCCATTAAAGTAGTGAAAACGCCGCAGTAAGCTTTAAATAGCTCCTGCTCTTTCTTCCCCTAAATGAGGCTGGTTAGCATGAAACGATTCCTGATGGGTGTTATTCTTATGAGTGTTTTTCTCTTGGCCTGTACCACTAAACCTACTACTCCGGCCGGGGGTGGAGCATTTATCGGTGGCACGCAAGGTTTAGTTGCTTCCTTTGAGCCGCTCAGCGTCAAAGATCCCGAAACAGGATTATACACTATTTATGACACTGAAGATTTTTCTCTTGATATTGCCCTGAAGAATAAAGGGGAAGAGCCTATTCCAGTGGGAAAAGCAACACTCCGTTTATTGGGGCCGCTTCCCACTTTGTTCCAAAACATTCCTGCCTGGCAGTTGCTGAACAAGCAGGTGATTGACAAAATCTCAGAATTCAATCCTGACGGCGGGGAAGAGGTTGTCTCGTTCACGCCCGCAGGAGCACGGGCAAAATATACCGGGCCGGTAACCGGCTTTACCGACATCACCTGGAATCTGGAGTATTGGTATGATTACAAGACGCAGCTGATTGTCAATGATGTCTGTTTTAAGGGAGATATAACCCAGAAAAAAGTGTGTGAAGTGAAGGAAGCAAAAACATTTTCCGTGTCGGGAGCACCCATCACCATTTCTAAGGTCGAGGAAGATGTGGCGGGGAAAGGGATTATGCTGCTGAAGATTGTTCTTAAGGATGCTGGAACTGGGCAGTCGGCGATTCCGGGGCAGGCGTTTGACACGCGGTTTGACCAGGTGCGTTATATCGTTGACGAGCCCGCTAAATGGGAATGCAAGTCGGGCGGGCGGGAAAATGAGGCACGTTTGACGGATGGTGTAGCTACCATCAATTGTCGCCTGAAACTGCCGCTGGCGGAAAGCGATCTCTATATGAAGCAGGTGCGGCTGACGCTGGAATATACCTATAAAGAGTTAGTGCAGGAGAAGCTGAGAATTAAGGAGAGTGTGAAGTAAGGTTGGTGAGTATTATGGTTAAAAAACAGACTTCCAGAAATATCAGCGGCAGTGATTATATTCTTATTGTTGTAGGAGTACTGTGCCTCATCGTTATTAGCGTATGGTGGAAGAAAGAAATAGGTGAGATGAATGTCTTTCCTGTCGCTTTTACGCTCATCTATGGGATAGTCCTTAGCCTCGTCAGCTGGATTTCTACCAAAGGAAATCGCCGCAGTCTTTTTTCTTTGAGCATTGCTGCCGTAGGAAGTTTCTTCCTCTTGGCTGGCATACTTATTATCAGTTCTTTTTTCAGAGCTGGTGAACCAGGTTCACTCCTTCCTTCCCTGCTGAGAAGGCTACTGCAATCAATCCCTTTTATTTTAAGTTTGGTTGTGACCATAACGTTGTTGAAGCACACCTTGCACATTAATTGGCAGAAATCTCTTATAGTGGGACTCTTGGCTTTCCTTGGTAGTCTCCTTCTTGGCTTCCTCCTCTTTGCTTTTCTGTTTGGCGGGTAAATTGACCACGCCCATCAGTTCGTCGTCCGCTGCTTTCATCGCAGTGCTCCTTTCATAAAGATTCCCAGCAGCATCGTGGCTCTCTCCAATGCGTTCTGTTCACTATAATCATGGTCAGCTCCCCGTATAATTTCCAACAGGTCTGTTTTCTTAAGATGCTTCATTAACTCCTGTGATTGTTGGAGGGAAACAGCCAGATCTTTATTTCCATGAATAGTCAGAACGGGACAGGTAATCTGTTCGGCTACCGCATCAGGGATTTCGAAGGTGCTAAACAAATACCGTATTTTTACCCAAGTTCCTCACCTCATCCCCACCAACACCACATAGGCCAAAAAGCTTTCCAGCTGCACATACTCATCGGAACCTTCCACCATGCGGAACTCCACTTCGCCGCATTTATCCAGCAATTCCACTTTCTTTTTGTCCTCGATTTTAAGGTTCCAAATCTCTTTCTGGATCTGCTTGATGATGTCCAGCCCGGCTAAACCGTAATCCAGCATCA
The DNA here is from genome assembly GCA_023265925.1 of archaeon. Taxonomy (GTDB): domain Archaea; phylum Nanobdellota; class Nanobdellia; order Woesearchaeales; family GW2011-AR9; genus JAHFRS01. The sequence continues at coordinate 28,236 of JAHFSD010000012.1, read as the reverse complement.
AACTTAACAATTTCTTGCGCGATTCCAGAAAGTTTCCTTTGACCGCGAGGCTCAAGACTTCATTCACTTCTTTAGGCTTGGCGACGGACGCCATGGAAAAGACTAATTCCGAGGTAATCGTTTTACTGAGTACCGCGCAGCTCTGCAGGACATTTTCCAGTCGCCGGCAGTCGCCATCACAGACTTCATAGAGAGCTTGCTGCACTTCTGGACTGATGGCCAAACCTTCTTCCTTAGCCACTTTATCAATGACCTGATAAATCTCTTCCGCCGCCAGGGGCTTGAAGCGGAAAATAGCACATCTGCTCTGGATCGGGTCAAGGATCTTGGAGGAATAATTGGCCAGGAGGATAAAGCGCGCCGTTTTGGTGTAATTCTCCATCGTGCGGCGGAGAGCCTGCTGCGCTTCTTTGGTTAAGGCATCGCTTTCATCGAGGATGATGATTTTAAATGGAACGTCCCCCAGCGCTTTGGTGCGGGCAAAATCCTTGACTTTGACGCGGACGACGTCAATGCCCCTTTCATCCGAGGCATTGAGCTCGAGAACGTTCTGCCGCCAGTTTTCGCCGAAGAGTTGCTTGGCAATGACCAGGGACAACGTCGTTTTACCAACACCGGCCGGCCCGCTGAAAAGAAGGTGCGGCATGCTTTTGGTTTTCACAAACGCTCTTATCTTTTCCACAATGTCCTGCTGGCCTTTGATCTCGTCAAAGGTGGAGGGGCGGTATTTTTCGGTCCAGATGGAAGAGGTCATGAGCAGGCTGGGAGTGTCGCTGTTTTATAAGTTTTATCGTTGCAGAAAGCCTAATTTTTATAATACCCAAAGCAGGATATCGTTAACCAACCTGAATATGTCCGTCGAGGAAATGCCAAAGAACAGTACGATCACCAGCGCAACGAGAAAGAAGTAGAAGATGAAGCGGATCGACTGGACGATCAGCTTGAGAACTACGAAGACGACTAAGGCGATTATAATATATTCTATCAAGCCTAAAGAGACCATTCCTGGTTGAGGCCGGGTTACCTATTTAATCATTTCGGGGCTGGGAAATCATAGATTCAACAGTTTATCTATCTCCTGCTCGACCCGGACCTGAAAGTCATTCACTGTCTCCCCTTCCTTTTTAGTCGTATTAAGGACAGCCAGGAGGGTTTTGGTAAGATGATATTCCTTCTCGGCGGAAAAAAGCGTGTTCTGCTGCAGATGTTCCCTGATCAATTCCTCTTCCAGCGCTTCCTGATTGCTGCTGGCAATTTTGATTTCCTCAAATTGCGGCGACTGCAGCTGGGCAGTGTTTTTCATCACGAAATAGGCTCCCTGGGCCAGCAGACGATCCGTTATACCTTTCAGCGGCAGGTCTGACACCTTGCCCTGCTCCAGTATGCCGGAGAACTGGATGGTGATCAGGGAATTATCAACAGCCGTTGCGGAAAGCTGCCTTTCTAATTCCGCCATAGCCTGTTCCGGCGTTGTATGAGCGCAATTGACCGCAAGATGGCGGTGGCTAATAGGGATAATCGCCCGCCATTCGATGACCTGAGCGCCATTCTGGGCAGTTATAACATTCTGTGTGGTTACAATATAATATCCTCCATGGCTATACTTCTCCACTTCCATAAAATTGTTGGGAAATAAGGCGCCAGGGTAAGTCAACGGGCCGTAGTCTGGCAGTTCCACCATCGTTTTATGATGAAGATGCCCGCCCGCATAATAATTAAAGTGCTTAGGCAGAAACGAGGCTGGGTAGGATTCAATCTTTTCCAGATGTTTCGGCTTCAATTCCGTCAACGACGTGTGAAACAGGAAGATCTTGTAGCCGGGCTCGGCTTCGAGATGCTCCAGAGCAAGATTTTCATAGTAGGAACGGTCCAGCTGTCCTTTCCTTCCCAGGATGCCGGTGAGTTTTGCGCCAGTTTTGTGGTCAACCGTGAATTGCAGGTGCAACTGCTGCGTTTCCGGGTTGACGGTTCCTTTACACACGTTCTTCAGCAGGCCGGCGTGCTCCAGAATGTCAATCATGGTCTTGCCACTGGGCGAGAAGTCATGCGAGCCGGCAATGACGTAGATGGGAATGTGCAGGTCCTGAAATTCTTTCAGTTTTTTTGTTACCAGCTTCAGGATGTCCAACGAGGGCAGGGAAGTGTTGAAAATGTCGCCGGCAAACAGGATAAAGTCAACCTGCTGCTGCACGCAATCTTCCATCGCCAGCAGAAAAGCCTTGGTGGATAAGTCCCGCATCTTGGGATCGCGCCAGGAACCGAGATGCAGGTCAGCAAGGTGAGCGTATTTCATCTTTTTTGGGTAGGAAAAGTAATTTATATAAATTATGGTGATGGAGTAGGTGCAAGTTTAGATGTAGTGTGGTCACAACAAAAATGAGACCATCCCCACCACAATGTTTAAAAACACGCTCCCGAATACTTCGAATCATGGCGAAAAAGCAGAAGGAAAAACCCGTAGAAGCTGCCGAGGCCGAAACGTCTGAAGAAAAGAAGAAAAAACCAGTTCTGGCGGTCCTGGGTGGGGAGAAAGCCATCACGGAATCGTCCGACGAGGCCAGAGAGTTCTATAACCAGTCGCGCTTTGGCAACCAGATGGAAGGCGGAAAGATCGAGCTTTCCCTGTTGGAAGCGCTCTATCTGATGGAAAAAGGCCGCCTGGAAGTGCGCAGCGATGCCGGTAAAATCATGAGCTTTGAGCAGTTCGTTAAAAGTGCTCGCAAAGTCGAGCCCAATTTCTGGATCCGCTATTGCGTGTTTAAAGATATGCGCAATCGGGGATATATAATCAAGACTGCTTTAAAATTCGGTGCGGATTTCCGCGTCTATGACCGCGGCGTCAAGCCGGGCGAGGATCATGCCCGCTGGATCGTTTATCCGGTTCATGAAGGTTCGACGTTAACCTGGCATGAGTTCAGCGCCAAGAACCGGGTAGCACACAGCACTAAGAAGCGCCTGCTGATGGGCATTGTCGATGATGAAGGGGACGTTACCTACTATGAAATTCGCTGGATGCGGCCGTAGCCTTAAGTGGCAGAAACAAGCTGTTCCAAATCCAGGTTTCCTTCTATTCTTTTTATTGTAAGCGGAGATTCTGATTCTTCCCGCTCTTCCCCACTGTAATCCGGCTCGGCGGCGTCCAGGGCCAGCGGGAAATAACTGCTTTCCTCATACTGGATGGGCTGATAGAGCAGCAGCGGTTGATAGGCGGGCAATTCCTCATCTTCCCGGAATAAGGAAGCGGAATAGTCATCAGGAAAGGTGAAATCAGGACGCCCATAAAGCGGCTCTTCCCCCCCCGTTGAGTCGTCTCCATTCTCGTGAGCGTCTTTTCCATAGATGATATCCGCCAATTCTCCTGCCAACTTCCCATCTTCCGGATCATCAAGCAGCTCATCTTCTTCATCAACATCCGCCGCAGCGTACTGCACCACTACATCTAGCGTGGTTTCTTGCTGGGTGGGCAGCGCAGAAGAAAAGGCATACACGTCTGGTTTACGTTCCGTGGCAGTGTTCAGGTATTCAAGCGATGCGGGTTGATACATTTCCATTCAGGCGGTTGAGCGCGGGTATGATTTAGTTTAAGTTCTTTATTTTTTTTTGTTTTTATTTTTCTGTTTCACTTTTTTTTATTAGAAATATTTACTTATTTAAATACTTTTTGTTTTTGGAAAAATTTTTCTGATTTATAGTCGAGAAAAAATTTCAATGGTTAAATTTTTTTTGGTGGCTGAAAAGTGGAAAAAAATGGTAAGGGGAAACATTTTCATTAATTTTGTCGTCGTTAAAGGAGAAAAAAGGTATTTTCCCGGCAAAAAGTATTTAAACCACCTTTCCTCCCCGCCATTCCATGAACGAACAGGAGAAAACGCTCAGCTTTTTGCGGATGTCGGGGCCCAGCCTGCCCGGCAAGGTGGCTAAAACGCTCAATACGCAGATCTTGTTTGCCTCGGCCCATCTCTCTGATCTGGCCGCACAGGGTAAAGTAAAAATTTCCAGCCTGAAAATTGGCGGCTCACCGCTTTATTACCTGCCAGGGCAGGAGCAGCAGTTGTATAATTTCGCTCCCGGGAACATCAATCCCAAAGATTTACTGGTGCTCAATAAGCTCAAAGAAGAGAAAATAGTGCGGGAAAGCCAGTTAGAACTGCTGGAGAAGGTTGCTTTACGGAGCTTAAAAGATTTTGCCGTACCGTTGCAGGTGACGGTCGATGGAAAAGCCGAATTGTTCTGGAAATGGCACCTGTTATCAGAAGAAGAGACCACTATATGTATAGAAAGGCTCCTTACTCCCCCCAGGGCAGAGCCAGAATTGCCTGCGGAAGAAGCTCCCGAATCTCCCGTAGCCCCCGTGAGTCGAGTGACCAGGGAGGAAAAGAAAGAAGTGATGATGCCGGAGCCGGATGACCGCAAAAATTTAGGAAAACAGCCTAGAGTGCCTAAAAAAAGAGTAGCTACAACGGAAGAACAGGCCTTTTTCCCGGCCATTGAACTGATTTTCCGCAAGTTATCCCTGACCATCGAGCAGAAGGAAACGGTGCGGAAGAACAAGGAACTGAATTTTATCCTGAAAGTGCCTTCGGCGGTAGGACCAATGACCTATTTCGGCAAGGCCAGGAATAAAAGCAAGTGTGATGAGAAAGATTTGTCGGCAGCCTATATGGAAGCGCAGATCAAGAAATTGCCGTTATTGTTCCTGCATACCGGAGAATTGAGCAAGAAGGCGCAGGAAATGCTGCGTTCGGGTGCATTTGAGAACGTGATGGTGAGGAAAGTAGGATCTTAAGCACTTAACAAACATGGAAGAAATAAAAAGCCATCCCACCAAGAAATGGGAAATTTCCTTGATTAAATTAGAGGAAGGAACGGAAGTACACTACAAAGTAACGAGAAGACTTCCCGTGATGGCTGTCGCCGAGACAAAAATGTTCTCTACTTTAGAAGCAGCTAAAGAGCAGTTTGAAGAATAGTTATGCGAGTAATTCCAGGTTCTCTTCCACTTTCAATTTCAGGATCTCGATTAATGGTGGGTCGTTATAATGATAAATATCAGGAATATCAAGGCAGAGGATCCGTTTTTGGAGGTACAGTTCAGGAAAGCGCTTTGCTACTTCGTGCCGCTGCTCCTCTTCCATCACCACAACAACATCGGCCCATTGTAGCTGCTTTTCGGTTACCGGTTTTTGATTGTACAACCCGGCGGACAGGGTATTAAATTGTTCCCGAAACACTTCTTCAGCCGTTTTACTCCGGTTTTGGTTCTGATTGCAGATGAAAAGAACTTTCATAAGACCAGGAATTGCTGCCAGCATTTAAATTTTACTGCCTTTGGGTGTGCAAAAGAGCAGAAATGTTTATATTCTTCCCCCTGGATGTTCAGTATTAAAATGGGCCTGCAACTCAAAGATCTCGTGGTCAAGAAAGAAATTTCCATTGCCGATCTCAAAGGAAAAGTCTTAGCGGTCGACGCCTATAACAATCTCTACCAGTACCTGAGCACGATCAGAGGACCTGATGGCACGGTGTTCACCGATAAAAAAGGCCGGGTCACTTCCCACTTAATCGGCTTATTCAACCGCACTGCTTCCCTGATGGAACAAGGCCTGAAGCTAATCTTTGTGTTTGATGGCAAAGCTCCTGAGATCAAGCTGCGGACCTGGGAAAAGAGAAGTGCCGTGAAAGCCGAAGCGTTGATTAAATTCAGGGAAGCAGAACAGGAAGGCGATGTGGAAGCCATGAAGAGATTTGCGGCCCGGACAGCTATCTTAAGCCGTGACATGGTTGATGATGCTAAGAGAGTAATTGCTGCCTTGGGCCTGCCCATTGTTCAGGCTCCTTCGGAAGGGGAAGCGCAGGCCGCTCATCTGGTCAAGCGGGGCGATGCTTATGCCGGCGTCAGCCAGGATTATGACAACCTGATCTTTGGCTGCCCGTTGTTGGTCAGGAATCTTTCCCTGGAAGGAAAGCGGAAAAAAGCAGGCAAATTTGCCTATGAAAAGGTAAAACCGGAACTGTTGTCGCTTAAGGAAATCCTCCAAAACTTAAACCTTACCCTTGATCAGCTTATTTTGCTGGCAATCCTGATCGGGACCGATTATAACCCGGGCGGTATCAAGGGAATCGGACCCAAAACTGCCCTGAAATTGGTCAAAGAGCACACTTCCCCGGAACGGTTGTTTGAGCAGGTGGAATGGAGCAGGCATTTTCCTGATCTGAAATGGAAAGAAGTGCATGATACCATCACTTTAATGCCAGTGACGGATGAGTACCAGCTGGAGTGGCAGCCCGTTGATGGCCAGAAGCTGTGGAAATTGCTGGTGGAAGAGTATGATTTCAGTGAAGAAAGAGTTAAGAGCAAGCTGGAGAAACTTAGGCCAGTGCAGACGCAGTTGCAGCAGAAAGGGCTGGGGGGATTTTTCTGACAATGGCCGGGAAAAAACATGGGCCGTGGACAATTAAAGAACGGTTGCTCAAATATCAGAATCACTGGGTGAACGTTTTTGAGGACCAGGTCGTCTGCCCGGATGGAAAGGAGGGGATTCATACGTTTATTGATCTGAAAACAGGAAGCGTGGTCCTTCCTTTGGATGGTGATGGGCACGTCTATTTAACGAGGGAATTTCATTATGGCGTAGGAAGAGAAACAATTGAAGTGGTAGCGGAAGGAGTAGAAGGAAAAGAAAAACCGTTAGAGGTGGCCCAACGAGGGTTGAAGGAAGAATTGGGAATCGAAGCTGAAGAATGGATTGATCTTGGCAAAGTGTATCGCTTTACGACCTACATGGACAACCCTACCGGGCTTTTCTTAGCTCGGAAGTTACGATTTAGCCGGCAACGCTTAGATAGTACGGAAACAATATCAATGATAAAAATGAAGTTGGAAGAAGCAGTAGAAAAGGTAATGAATGGGGAGATCAATAGTGGTATGAGCATGATTCTAATTTTGAAAGCGGCACGGTACCTGAAACATGAACGGGCAAAACCAAGAAAATAGTGCTGACTGGATTCGGGCAGCGGCTCGGGAAGGAACCGTGAAAGGAGAGCAGTGGCAGATTGTCGGAACGTTTTTTGAGGTGCAGGCAGAGAATAATCGGGTACAGTTGAGTGAAGACCATGATCACTTTCTCTGGATCGATCCCCAAGAATACAAAAAGTATAATCTCATCCTTAATTTAGTGCCGGCGTTTGAAGCTTATTTGAAGAAGTAGCTCGATACTTTTATAAAACCAGTTGGAATACCTTCCTTCCATGCTCGCCGCCAAAGCCGAATTGAAGAATGCCGAAAAAGTCAAGCAGTTCCTGATCCGGAAGAACTTATTGCATCCCGATTACCTCCTCACTACAGAATTTGGCTACATCTATTTCCCCTTAGCCCGGAAAGTGAACATTCCCAACGCGCAGGTTCTCAATGCCAGATTTTCCTTCCCGGCCAGGAAAAAGATGCCAAAAGCGGAAGATTTCCTGTCGGGAAAGTTGACGGCTCAAGAATTGAAGCTGCTGCCCCACAGCCAGGAGCAGGTGGGAAAAATCCTAATTATAGAAATTCCGGAAGGGCTGGAAAAGAAAGAGAGAGTGATTGCCGCAGCCTATTTGAAAGCGAACCAGCAGATTGAAACTGTGGTGAAGAAGGATGAAGTTCATGAAGGCGAGTATCGGCTGCGAAAAGTAAAAGTCCTGGCCGGCAGGAATACCAAGGAGACTATCCATCGGGAAAGCGGCGTGCTCCTGAAAGTGCATCTGGAGAAAGCTTATTTTTCCGCCCGGCTGGTGGGTGAGCGAATGAGGATAGCGAAGCAGGTTAAACGGGGGGAAGAAATCCTGGTAATGTTTTCCGGGGTAGGGCCCTATTTGTTGATTTTAGCGAAACACTCTCCCGCTGCTAGGATTTACGGCATCGAGATGAACCCATTAGCTCATCAGTATGCCCTGGAGAACATCAAACTAAACAACTTGCCGCGGAAAATCGTGCTCTATCAGGGCGATGTGCGCAAAATAGTCCCGCAATTAGGGAAAAGATTTGATCGGATTGTGATGCCCTTGCCCAAAACGGGAGAGTTATTTCTGGATGTGGCTTTGAAAGCAGCCAAGAAAGACACGATCATTCATCTCTACACCTTCTGCCGCAAAGAAGAAATTAAACAGGAAGGGGAGAAGATAAAACAAATGTGTAAGCAGTGGAAACGGCCGGTTAAACTCCTTCGTTCCGTGCCCGGCGGGCAGTATGCACCCTATACGTTTCGGGTCTGTTTTGATCTGAAGGTGTTGAACTGAGGCCTGTCTTACATTAGAGTAGTAAACTTTATAAAGATTCGTTCCCTTTGTTTTGACAAAATGGCACGTGGACTCGTTGAAGAGCTAAAGGAAGAGGGATTCCGCCAACTGCTTCTTGCTCATCCTTTTTTCCATTATGCTCGTGAAGAGTCTCTCGACCAAGAACAAGTCACGCTTTTCCTGTCTCAATACTATTTGCCTATAGAATACTTCACTCATTACCTTTCCAGGCTTATCTCCGTTACACCAGCGATAGAAATGCAAACACACCTTTCACGGATACTCTGGCAGGAGTTAGGGGAAGGAAATCCTGACCAGGCACATCTTACGTTGTATAAATCGATGATGGAGCAAGCCGGGTTTGACCTTTCTGCGATCATCCAGGGGCGAAAACTTCCTGCTACCAAGCAACTTGTACAAGGCTACAAAGATTCTACAACAAATTATTTATCAGGACTAGGCTATCTTTACGGGACAGAAGTAATTGATTTAACTATTGTTTCGGGGCTGGGAGAAGCAGTTCATCAGATCTCTCAGGCGGAATACTTCCCTTGGGTGGACATCCATGTGAAGCAAGAGCCAAATCATGTGGATAGTTCAGAAAAGGCAATGCAATTCTCTTTCACACCAAGAGAAAAACAAATGGTTCGATTAGGCGCTAAAGATTGCTGGCGTAAGTGGTATAGTTTCTTTTCAGCACTCCAACAAAGCGCTGAGAAGATACGACGAAGAAAAATTAAGGAATGAATAAAGTAATCCACAAAAAAAAGAGAAGAAAAGAAAAAGATTTTACTGTTCACTTCTTTCCGCTTCATCCGAGGACTCTTCGCTTTCTCCTTCCGCAGGCTGTTCTCTCGGTGCTGCTCCCGTGTCCATCCGTTCCGAGCCTTTTTGCAGCAGCTTGACATTCTGGGCTTTCAAGCCCCGATCGCCCTGCTGGCCGTCAAAGGCGACCCGGTCATTCTCACGTAAGAATAACCCCGGCGGCAAAGCGGTGAAATGCACAAAATAGTCACTGCCATCATCGCCGTTGATGAACCCAAACCCTTTATTCTTGTTAAAAAACTTCACGGTTCCTTCCATTTTTGCTTCAACTCCTTGTTCTTTCTATCACACCAGAAAGAGCCGGCTCTTCCTGCTACTTTCCGGTGCTTTAAGCCAATGAAGAGCGGTCGTTTTATAAATCTTTGCCCATAATTTTATAAAGCTGTCCCGTACCTGGAAGACCAGGGCACGCGGGAGTCCGTCTTTGTTTCGCTAAAGAGACCCAGTAGAGTCAAACTATCGAGAGTGGCTGGCGTGGTGATGAGGTGAACACCAATGGCAGTCATGCCAAAGGAAAGTAACTGCTGAACGCCCACAAATCTCCCCATGAAGCTGACCAAATCTGCGCAGAGCTGTTTTTTGATCGAAGCAGCAGGAAAAAGAATCTTAATTGATTCTGCGGTCGAGGTGCTTTAATCTACCCAAACAGCTCTTCCCCTTCTTCCTCGTCACACTCACAGCGCACTTTCTCAATAGCCTGCCGGAAGTCCTGAGGGGTAACATATTCCCGCTGTTCCCGGATGGCACAGTAGCCCGCTTCCGTGCAGACCGCTTTAATGTCAGCACCACTGAAATCTACCATCTCAGCGGCCAGCTCTTTCAACTTTACTTTCCGCAGGTTCATGTTCTTAGTATGGATCTTCAGGATTTCCGTCCGGCCTTGCTCATCCGGCAAATTCACTTCAATCAGGCGGTCCAGCCGGCCCGGACGGATAATGGCATTATCCAAAATGTCAATCCGGTTAGTGGCAGCAATCACCTTGACGTTACCTAAATTATCAAACCCGTCGATCTCCGCCAGCAACTGCATGAACGTCCGATTGACTTCCCGTTCTCCCGACAGGCCGTGTTCCATCCGCAGGGCCGCGACCGCATCAATCTCGTCAATGAAAATGATTGCGGGCGCTTTGCTCTTTGCCAAATTAAAAATATCCTTGACTAATTTTGCCCCTTCACCAATGAATTTCTGCACCAGTTCGGAACCGACCACTTCAATAAAAGTTGCCTCGGTACTTTTAGCAACAGCTTTCGCCAGGAGAGTTTTTCCCGTTCCCGGCGGGCCATGCAATAAAATTCCTTTGGGCGGCTGAATGCCTACTTTCTCAAACAACTTTGGCTTTTTCAGCGGCAATTCAATCACTTCGGTTATCTCTTCTATTTCCTTCGACAAGCCGCCAATCATCTCCCAGCTTTCCGTTGGCTTTTCCAGAATGATGAATTTCTCCACGTCCAGGCTGGTAGCGATAGCCGCCTTCTCTACCACGTTCAGCGTCTTTTGGTCAATTAACACGCAGTCGCCCGACTGCAGCTCTTTGACTTCCTGGGCGATATGGCAAAAGAAGCGGTTGCCGTTAGGCAATTTAATGATTGCTTTGTTTTCCCCCTGGCAATTGACCACTTCGGCCACCAATAAGGCCGGCTTTTTCATGCTGGCCAGTTCCCGGTTGGCATTGTTGAACAATTCCCGCAGCAGGCCGCTTTCTTCTTCCAGCTTGCTGAGCGTGTGAGAAATCATCCGGTTTTCCTGCTCCAGCCGTTCGATGGATTCCACTAAGCTGTGGTTGTCGGCATCGACGTCCTGGATGGGAATCGTTTCCGAGTAAAGGACTTTCTTTTCAGCCTGTACCGGGGAGGAAGGTTGTTCCATTACTGCCATGGGAGAGGGAAGAGCACGCTCCTTTTTAAAGTTTATTCATAAAAGTGATTCTTCATCGGTCTGAAGCCGCTTCAGGATATTAAGGAATTACCCATAAAACAGTTTCAGAATACCATTCAGGAACAAACGCACTTTTCCTTCCCAGGAAGCAGCTTCTCCTAGTACTATAACGGTCTGCTGGTCAGAGTACAGCTTTCCATCCTGATCTTTCCAGGTTGTGGTGATTGCAATAGAATTTTTCCCTGCCAATCTCTTCCCTTCCAGTTCCACCGGGAAGGCCTGATCTTTCTCCAGCCTTTCTAATTCAATCTTATGCCTCAGCGACAGCCCTTCCACCACTACTGTCACTGACAGCGGCTCGCTGAACGAGCTCTTCTTCAACTGAATGGTCAAAGGGACAACTGCACCTAACTGCACTGATGGCGGATGCTCGATCGTAACAGCAATGGCCGGATCGTCTCTGACCAGATATTCCAGGACTGCTTTCTTCTCCACCAGATTATTTTCAGCGCTGACCACGATCTTCTGCCAGCCCACCTGTTCGGCCTTGATTTTGACCACAGTACTTTTTTCCTGATTGATGGGCAAGTCCATGACGTCGCAGACTCCTTCCAGGCAGAAATTCAGCTGATAAAGGTTGGTGTTGCCACTGTTCTTGACGGTACAGCTAATCACTGCTTCCTGGTTCTGCTTTAATTCCCGTGGATAATTGCAGTCGAAAGAAACTTTCCGCGAATAGGTTTTTTCCTCATCACTGACCACCAGATTCTGGATGTCCTCCTTAGAATAGTACTGCTTGCCGCTCTGCACGGTAAATTCATCCTGCACGGAAACGTTCTTTTCCGAATAAATCAGGGCGGGAAACGTATAGATAAATTCGCTTTCCAGTGTGCCGGGAATCCTGACGATCCAGTACGTCTCTTTAACTTCTTTAGGCCCCAGCAGGATGGTTCGCCGGTTTTTTCCCACAATTTCCAATTCCTGCGGCACCGCAATTTTCAAAGTGCTGGCAGCATAATAATCGGCTTTATTTTTCAGAATTCCTTTGATTAAATTATAACTCCCTAATCCTACTTCCCTGGCGACGATCTCCTGCTCCAGCTGAATCTCTTCTGCCTGCATTTTTCCTTCCGCCTTGACGGCGGCATTAACGTCTAACTTTTTTGTCTGCAAATCGACATCCGTGGCAAGCCATTCATACCTGGTAGCTGGTTCCTGCGGGTCAAACCCGTCACGAAGCTTGATGTGGGTCACGTCCACATACCCGTACTGGCCAAAAGTAATGTCAAAGGCGACCCAGCCGACGCCGGGAAAATACACTTCCGCCCAGCCGTGCGGCTGCCAGGGAGCACTAAATAAATCTGAAGTGGTATAGCTTATCCCAGACACAAAACGGGCTGGTACACCCAATGAACGCATCATCGCTACAAACAAAGAAGTCATTTCATCACAGACACCGCGCTTGTTTTCCAGCACCCAGCTGGCTTTCTGGGAAGTTTCAGCCGTTAACGTGGTTAAATCGTAATTGACGTTCTCATCCACCCAGTTGGCCACTTTAAAGGCAACTTTAAACAAATCGGTTTCTCCCTCGGCCAGCTCACTGGCTTGGGCGATGATGGCCGGATCGTTAGAGTCAATGGTTTTAGTGGGTTTCAGGTACTGCTCATACCCGTGAACATCCTCGTTCCGCAGGGGGAACGATATTTTGTTTCGCACCGGCAAGCGCTCATTCTGGGTATGGATTAACGCTTTGTACCCAAACTGTTTTGGTTCAACCTGCCGATCAGTCCAGCGGAAGACAACTTTATCCTGCTGAGCCTGCCCGTCAGTCTTGAGATTAAGCAGTTCCTGCCGGAAATCAGTTGGTGGGAACAGGAGAAGTTCGGCATCCACGCTCTGCAGGGTGGGATTGCTTCCCTCAGCAACCAGGTCAAATTGGCTATTGATACTCACTTCGATGTCCAAGGAATCGTGGAAGTACAGGTTTTGTTCCAGGGCCGCGGCACTGAAAATGTTAAAAATAGGTATGGTGAAGAGCACGAGCAACAGCGGCCATTTCATACACTGGAAAGAAGGGGAGGGAATATAAAGGTTCCTCAAATTCGCGGGGAGGTTCAGAGCCAAAGTTTGGCAAACATTTTTAAAGCGGTTGCTTCTTTTTCCTGCCAATGCCCCGGTGGTGTAGATGCTGGAACCACTGGTTTTGGTAACACAATCCGGACTATCATAGTGCCCTTTCGCAAACCTTTGGGCAAAAAGAAGGTTTAGAGAAAGGCATTGACCCGGGTTCGAATGCAAGCAATCTATGCAAGTTGCTCAAGTGGGGTGTTCTGCGGAAACCCCACGAATGAGGTTGAAACAATGGATTGCGGCACGAATTTCCCGGCCGGGGCAGTTTTTTTCTAAGAAAGTGCTTCCACCACAACAGGAACAATTTCAGCCAGCGTAGCTTAGCTCTGGGAAACTGCCCGATTTAGGTATTCCTTACCTTTAAAAATTCCTGCTGGATAAGAATCCTGTGTTTTTGGATGAGGAGTAAAACTGTGCAGGCGATAATTGAAAATTTACTCTGTTCATTACACAAAAACATTTATAAATTAACGCTTCTTTTAAGTAATGAATGAGATATTAGAATATGTCACTCGAAAAGATCATTCAATTTGGTAAAAAACAGTTCTTCCTCATAAGTACTGCTCTCAGCCTTGCAGGATGTGGAATTCCACCTACGTCGATTCTGTCCCCTCCAGCAGATGCCCAAGTTAAGATGTACATAGACTCGTTCGTTGCTGATGCTGAACCTACTGGATCTGATGGAGGAGACACTACTCCCGATGCTCTGTCTCCTGATGGCAGCATTCAATATCCTGACACTTTCTACCAGAGTGACGGTAGCAATGATGCACAAGCCCAACCTGACGCGCTGCTGCCTAATGCAAAAAATGATGGCAGTCCGGATGTTGCCACTCCCGATGCTAACTTTGTTGCTGATGCAGATATCAGCCAAGATGCTCAAGTTCAATGTATCCCGAGGCAGTACTTTCAGGATAGTGATGGAGATGGTTCAGGTGATACAAATAACAATCAAATCTTTTGTGAAGGACAGCAGCAAAATACTTATACTTTAATCTCTGGTGACTGTAACGACACGAATGCTTTCGTCTGGCAGGAGGCCTTAGCGTATCCTGATAATGATGGTGATGGGTTTGGAGCAGGCAACCTCGTTACAATTTGCCAGGGAAATTCGCTGCCGGAAGGATATGCCCTTAATGATTTAGATTGTAATGATACTGACAGTTCCGTCTGGCAGGAATTTATGGCCTATGCAGACAATGATGGCGATGGATTTGGCTCAACGGAATTAGTCTATGTATGCGATGATAGTTCCACCCCTTGGTCTTTAAACAATCTTGATTGTGCAGATGATAATAACTTGATTAATCCTTTAGCATTGGAACTCTGCGACGGATTAAATAATGATTGCGACGAATTCATCGATGATGATTTAACCGTTCTCAGCCAGGGATGCACTGTAGGAACAGGAGCCTGTCAAGGCAGTGGACTGGAATATAAAATTTGCCAGGGTGAGCAAGGCTGGAGCGAGGAATACTTTAACTGTGATGCCATAGAAGGGGGGCCAGGTGAAGCACAGTGTAACGGCGTTGATAACGATTGTGATGGAGTGATAGACTGCAACGATTTAGAGGGAGAAATACTCTTTGTTTCGAACAGAAATAACAATGAAGATATTTATTTAATCAACGCCAACGGAACTGATTTGATTCAGTTAACGACAGATTCGGCAATAGATCGTTCTCCTTCTTGGTCACCAATTGTTAATCTAACTCCCTACACTTTTGCTTACGAATCAACGAGTCAAAGTAACGAATTAGAAATTATCAATTTTGAACCGTTTACTAATCTGACCAACGAGCCAACGCTTGATGATCGTTTCCCGTCGTGGTCACCGGATGGCCTAAAGTTATGTTTTCATCGTGGACCACGGGGTGATATCTATCTTATCAATAGTGATGGGACAAATTTAGAGGAAGTTCTGTTGAATGCTCCTTACAAACAGTCTTGTGCCTGGTCGCCCGATGGATCAAGAATTGCTTATGTCTGGGAATGGTATGAGGGAAACTACGAGATTTCTATTCTTCCATTTGGGGCAGGAGATACGAATATTACAACTCAATCACCCTACGATAACGCACCCATCTGGTCACCAGATGGTTTATTTATTGTTTTTGAAACCAATCGGGACGGTAATTTCGAAATTTATCGAATGAATCCAGATGGAACTAACGCTATTAACCTTACTAACCATCCAGCTAATGACCGCAACCCTGATTACTCGTCCAATGGGCTTAGAATCGTGTTTGATTCTGACCGCGATGGTGATCGTGAGATTTACAATATGAATTACGACGGAACGAACCAGCGAAGGATTACTTTTGATCCTGGAGACGATTATGATCCGAATATTAATTAAAGAAATGAATAATTTTACTACCGATGGTTAATATTATTTCAGTTAATTGCGCACTCCAGCAACAAAACACAATTTTCCTCGACACCCGTTCTCCCCTTGAATTTGAGGAAGACCATATTCCCGGAGCAATTAATGTGCCGATTCTGAGCAATGAAGAGCGGGCAGTGGTGGGAACGATCTACAAAAAAATCTCGCAGGAGCAAGCACTGCAGGTGGGAAAAGAATTATTTGAAGAAAAAATCCCGCAGTTCCTGCAGGGAATGGAACAATTTAAAGAGAAAAATATCATTGTCAACTGCTGGCGCGGGGGAATGAGGTCAAAAACGGTTGCGGTACTGCTCGAATCCCAGGGTTATAAAGTTTGGCAGCTGGAAGGCGGGTATAAGCAGTACCGAAAGTATGTGCGGGAAAGGCTGGAACAGTATGCCCTGAAACCACGCTGCATCGTGATTTGGGGAAGAACCTGTACCGGAAAAACCGCCTTATTGTCGCAGTTTGCCAACTCGCTCGATCTGGAAGGGCTGGCACAGCATCGCGGCAGCTTGTTTGGCGCGATCGGTTTACGGCCGAATTCGCAGAAGCGGTTTGACAGCCTGCTGCTACAGCGATTAGAGGAACTGCAAGGCCAGAAGCATATTATTGTTGAAGGCGAGAGTAAGAAAATTGGCAATGTACAAATTCCTGCCTTCTTGTACCAAGCGATGGTGCAGGGGATTCACGTTTTGCTGACAGCGGATTTAGAGACTCGGGCCAGGAAGGCAATTCAAGAATACCTGAAACGGCCGGAAGACCGCCAACAGCTGATTGAAATCACGCGCAGCTTACAGAAGGTGATCAGCAAACAGCAGCAGCAACAAATCATCGGATTCTTTCAGCAGGGAAAAGACTTGGAGGGCGTGAAACTTCTTCTGGAACATTACTATGATCCGCTCTATGACCACACTCTGAAGAGCCGAACTTACGTGCTGGAGATGGAGAGCACAGAAGGAGCAAAGCTGCTGGACAGGTTGAAGGAGCAGAACTGCTGGGGGGGCTGAAGGAGAAAAGGGTGATGGCTTAAAGTTAGTATAAAGAAAGCCCGCTGAGGGCGCTCGTCTGTATCTTACCGCCTTAAACCGCGGAAGGGGGAAAACAATTAACCTTTATATACTTTAAATATTTACGGTCAATAAGAGGAAAAGTGTGTAGTTAAAATAATAGAAACGAAAACATATATAAATTACTAACAGATGTATGTACCAAAAGGAGGTCAATTGATGTGGAACTTATTTAATCACCAATATTAAATACCTCATTATTGAAAAATAACCAATGAAAAAATCAATTCCCATTATCATAGTTTTGATTGTTATATTTCTGGTCGTTGGATATTTCATTTTCAATTATGCAGTCAAAAAAAAAACAGAAGAGAGAACGAAAGAAATTACTGATCAAATTTTAGGTGGGAAAACAGAGGGATCAGAAGAATACGAATGTAATCTTAAGCCAAAACAGAGAGAGTTTAAAAAAGAACTTTATTATACTGGCCCCTTGATTGACACCCATGTCCATATGCCAGTAGCTTCAAAAATTATTAGTGATGTTGCACTACAGGCTGGATTTGAGGATATGCCCGCTTCAGCTGACATTTCAACAGATTACATTGACTGCCTATTTAATACTGAGGGAATAACGAAAACTTTTGGGTTTTTCATTATACCAAACATAGCCCCGGAATATGCTGTGAACCATGTTAAAAATGTCGAAGAAAAATATCCAGATAAATTTGTGAAGTTCTTCATGCCTCCATTGCCATTACAAACCCTTAATCCAACATCCTCTGAAGTGGAAAAACTACTCAATAAAAATCCTGGATTATTTCAAGGTTATGGAGAAGCCAGATTTGATTTTAATTTGGGAACTAACGCACATCCTGAGGACGAGTATTTCCTTGAGATGTATAGGCTAGCCGATAAAAGTAACTTAATAGTTCAAATACACCCAAACAAAGGACAATTAGAGGCACTTAAGCGTCTTTTGGAGAAATACCCCAATGTTAAATTCCTTGCGCATGTAATGCCAGATCAGAAGAATGAAATCGGCAAATTAATGGAAACTCATAATAACTTGTATTATTCACTAGATGCAGAAATTCATTACATTTTTGGTTATCATACGATACAGGACAACAGAGGTCCAACTAAACAGGAATATCTAAAATTTATTAGGGAAAATTTTGACTCATTATTGGAAGAAGGACTCCGTAATTGGAAGCCAATTATAGAAGCACATCCAGACCAATTCACTTGGGGAACAGATAGATGGTATAGATGGCACTTTGATCCTGAGGTTAGTGGATTGGTAGTAGAATTTGGAAGAACTTTTATTGGCTATTTGGAGCCTGAAGTACAGGAAAAGTTTGCCTATAAGAATGCAGAGAGGATGCTGGAGGAAAATGGAATGAGATGATTTATGGTGAATAAACATTGGTGGAAATTAATACCTTTCTTCGTGGTAATAGTGATCTTTGCCAGTGGCTGCACTCCGCAAAATAAGCAAGTGCCGGAAGACGAAAAACATCCTGTTCCAGAGATTGTTGAAGGAGTTGTTGAGAACAAACCTGCCGGAGGGGATATTCTCTCCGACCAGTCGGTGAAACTGGTTGTTTTCAACCCTTTAGATCTTTCTCAAATAGAAAAGATTTCCAAATTCCGAAGCTGTGTTGGGCATGATTATAGTGGACTGAATTCTGCCAGGGAAAAAGAAACATTAAGATCAATGAAACATTATGTTAATCCCCTTCCGGAGCTGATCGGGTCGGATAAGGTAAAAGTCTATGCCCCTTTTGATGGTATCGTAAGCGAAGTGAAAGAATCTTTCCCAGGAAAACAAGTGTTTATTTCTTCCTCAAAAGACCGCAGCTGGAATTTTATCTTTTTCCACATTGTTCCCACTGCGAAAATAAAGTCGGGTGCGGAAGTAAAAGCTGGCCAATTAGTGGGCTCTGGTTCTCCAGACTCCCCCGCGAGCTTTGACATCGGGCTTAAGAAATTTGGTTTTGCTGGCCAGATTTTTGATTCTCCTTTTATGCAGATGAGCGACTCAGTACTGGAGGAATACAAATCGCAGGGCATCACTCCCGAGAACATCATAATACCAAAAGAAGCGAGAGACCGTGCTCCTTGTCCTGTGGAGGGAACCATCAATGGAGATGCCCGTTTCCCCGGTTCCCGGAACGAGGATTTTCTCTCCTTGCTATCGGCATCATTGCCCTCTCCACAAACAGAACGGAAGCAAATCGAATCTCTTCCTCAGAGCGAGTATGCCTTCTACCAGGATGGCCAAGTAATTTTTGAGCATTATTGGCCTCTCGATCCTGCTTCAAAATATCTTAAAGCGGATGAGTCGGAAATTCTCGTCTACAATGATGGAAATGTCGCTGTCCAGATAACTTCTACTGATATGGTATTTTTCTTAGATGGGAAAAGCTATTCCCAGTACAGTGGAACGTGGGAAAAATTTCCCTCGAGATCGAGCTGGGAAAGGATAGAATACCTTAACATTCATCCCAACTACTACCACAACGAGCCGCTAATTCTTCAGCCAGGACAAAAGGGAAAAATTCATTATCACTATAAGTTTGATACCGATATCTCCAATAAAAAACATTCCGTGCAAATTGATTTAACCTATAAAATTAATGGTGTTGAAAAGGAAATACATCAAAAATTGGAACGAACCAGGGCTCTTCTCCCCTCAGCACCAACGGCAGAAGCCGGTGATCAGGGAGAAAGCAGTTCCGGTGGGCACTGATGGAAGGTGGAGATTTAGGGCAATAATTAACCTTTATATACTTTAAAGATTTACTGTCTATAACAGGAACTGCGTAGTCAAAAAAAGGCTGAAAAATGATGAAACACACAACAATCGATTATTTTTTAAAAATTGTTTTCCCTTGTTTTATATTTTTGATTCTTTTCGTGTATGGCTGTGCTCCCGCAGCACCGAGCACCTCCCCTTTCCGGCAGCAGACGGGAGATCCATTTGTGGACGCTGGTGACGAACTCAAAGCCTGTCTTGTTCAGGAAATTGGTCAGGAAGCCTTCCAGGCAGTTGCCGCCAAACAACGACCTTCCACTCCTCCAGAGATTGAAGCTCTGAAAAGGTGCATAGATATCGTCAATTCAAAATTACAGCAACCTCCAGCACAGCCAACAGAAGAATCCCCCGCACCAGATTCACCGGCGATAGAGGCTAAAGCAAATGAAGTGCCGGCTCCTTCTGGTTTACTACCTGGTCTTCCACCTGGTCTCCCACCTAGCCCACCACCACTCGTCCGCACGTATCCTGATTTCATCAAATGTTCTTCGGTGAGTTCACCAGAATTGCCACAGGTGGTGGAACGTCTTGATGAGTTAAAACCTTTAGGTATAAACACGATTTGCATTATGCAGGGGGTAGACCGATTTAACCCACGCATTAACCAGGAACAATCAGAGCTCATGAAGTCTACTACTCTTTCTTCCATCAGGGAGATTAAGAAGGCCGGGTTTGCAATTGTTTTCATTCTTGATATGGGAGGGCCCTTGGCAGAGAAAGAGTATACCAAGCTGACCCAAGACCAATTTCTTGAAGTTGTCGAACGGGAAGCGCTGGCCTGGGCGGCTCTCGCTGAAGAATACCAGGTAGAATACTTTGCTCCCGCCAATGAGCTTCCCAGTAAACTGCATAACTTTCTTGCCGGCTATTCTGAATCAGAACGAAAACGAAAAAAAATTGAGGAAACAAATAGGTGGCAGCAGCAGATACTGCCAAAGGTACAAGAAGTCTTCAAAGGAAAAATTGTCGCCAAGTTGGGAGACTATAGCAACGGATTGGATCCACAGGGGTATGACGTTGTCGCCTATACCATTAGTCATGACTTTATCTTGAATCTGGAAGAATTTCGCCGAAATAAAGTACGAGAGACCTACACCGTTTCCATCCGCCAGGCGGCTGAGAACAAGGCGGAATGGATGGGTAACATTTATTTTGCCTACGAAGAGGCCTTTAACCCAGATGCACCATCGGAATACACTACCAAGAGCAGAGAATTGCGCGAGCTTCAGGATGATTACCATCGCATTATCATTGAAGAAATTTATGCTTTAGATAAACCAAAACGACCCCAGGGACTGATGGTGGGAGGATATACACCAGGTTCGATCATTCCCCAACTTACCGACAGCTCAAAAGTGGTTATAAAGAATTTTTTCCTTGAGCAGTCCGGAGGCTGAAATGGCTTCCGGGGTGAGTGGTGGATTTGCACCCCCATCAGCATCTGAATATCAACGACTATCTTCCCGGCCTGCCGGGCAGTTCTCTTTATCCCCGTTGTAGCTGCAGATCATCTTCAACAGCTCATTTTTGGAGACAAAATAATCGCTCTCGACCGTCGTCTCTTCCACGATCAGGGCGGGATAGCGCGTCACAGCATACTGTTTCTTAAGAAGTTTTATCAACGGCTCGTCCATGCGCTCATCAAACGAAAACACCAGCAATTTATCTCCCAATTTCTTTTTCAGGTAGGTTAATACAAAGGCCTGCTGCTCACAGCCGGGACAGGTGGCGCCATCCGAATAAAAGTAAATCAGGCGTACCGCTCCAGTCTTGCATAAATCTTTCACATGGCCGGCTAAAAACCAGTACCGCAGCTGTTCCAGGGCATACTGCCGGCGCAGCAGCTCAAATTCTTCTTTACTAATCTGGTTGTCCTGAGAATACCGCTCCAGTTTTTGCCGGGTTTGATCCAGATTGGCAAGGTTGGCATCTAACCCGGCATAGACGGTGGGGCAGGAAGACTGGTCTTTCAATGAAAGCAAATAATCGTACTGCAACTGGGAGCTGATGAAATTAACTGCATGCGTTTGGTACACCTGAGCAACGTAATTCACCCTTTTTCCTTCCACGACCAGGCCGAGCAGGAGTCCTAGTGCGAAGATAGCAGCGGTAGCCACGAGAGCGAACACAAATTTCCCCTTGCTGATTTTCCGCCGGACCATTGTTACCACCGCTGTTCCTATTACCACCGTTGTTCCTTATTCCGCGCTAAATCATGAAAAATGAGGACCCATCCTACCGCCAGGAGCAGGAAGTACAACAGGGAGTACAACACCAACGGCATCGCTCCATAGCGAAAGGCTTTCTCGCGCGTCAGCACATGCGACCGCGCCAGCACGAAAATCGAGGCAACTGCCATCGTTACGCCCACAAAAATTAGGCTGTAATGCAAGTCAAGCACGCTGAGGTCAAGGCGGAATTGCTGCAGGAGCGTCCAGACATCAAAATTAATGCTGCGTAAGTTTGCCCACCATTCCACCAGGGGCCGGGCGAGATAATAAAGAACGCTGAATAAGAGGGCCACCATGATGAAACCGGAAAGCAGTGTCACGGGCATTTCCCAGAGACCAAAATCGCCAAATTTTCGGTTCAGCAGCAGTTTGCGGTAGCGCAGCGTATTCAACAGGCCGCCTGTATACCACCTTTTCCGCTGGCGATAAAAATCCCTGAGGTTGTCAGGGGGAATGGTGAGCACGATCGTGTCCATGGTCTGCACGATTTTATACTGATGCTGCTGCAGCCGTAAGGCAATCTCCAGATCTTCCGTCAGATGACGGTTAAACACTTCATCAAACCCGCCCAACTTTACAATGACATCTTTGCGATACAGGGCAAATGGGCCCGGCGTAACTTTGATGCAATCCAGTCTGCCCATCAGTTCCTTATAGAACATGTTGACCAGATATTCGTACCGCTGCATTTTCTGCAGCAGATTTTTTGTTTCTCCCACTTTCAGGCAGGGCAGGACGGCAGCAATGTCAGGAGAGGAGAAGTAGGGCAGCATCTGGTACAGGGCCTGAGCATCCGCGACAATCGAGTCGGCATCCATGCAGATGACGTACTCGCCCTTGGCGATGGCAATGCCCAAGTTTAAGGCTGCGCCTTTCCCTTTATTCTTGTCCTGGCAAAGCAGTTTGATGGTGGTTTCAGGAAAGGCGGCGGTCACTTCCTTTACCTTTTCTTCGGTGGCATCGGTGCTGCCATCATTTACAACAATGATCTCCAGCAAGGAACGCGGATAATTTAGCTTTATGAGAGAATAAAGTGTGTCCTTGATTCCCCGTTCTTCATTGTACGCCGGGACGATAATGCTGACGGCCGGCCAGGCAGTCCATTTCTTTCGTCGGGTAACGGTTCGTTCCGTTACCGAGGTCATCAGCCAAAAGGTTACAAAGAACAGGGAAAAAAAGTAAATCACCCACAGCATTACTTCAACGAATTGTTCCATACTGCCACACCTCATACCCTTCGTTCGCGTAACGCAATTTAAACCTTTCGTTTTTTAACAGGAATAAAAAGCCCTGATCGGCAGGCTGGCGAGCTCTCATCGTCGGCGTAATATATAATACCGTGATATTGTGCTGGTCCAGCAAGGGAAAAAGAGCAGTGATATAAGAAGAGGAGAAGATGGCCTGGCCCAGGAGGAGGTTCTCCGGCTGATGGAACTGAAGAAGAGGGGTTCGTTGGGCAAAGTAGGAAAGGTAGTAGCCATTTTCCGGATCGGAAAGAATCACGGCGCTGTCAGGGACATGATTTCGGATCCAGGTCAATGCTATCTGGTCTGCGGCTGACGGGCCGATTGACGTCACCCGGTCAACATAGCTCAGCCAGGAGAACAGCAGCCCTAAGATCAGGACTAACAAGGTGAACCGCTGCAGCAGTTTCCGTTTCCAGGGGCGGTCAAATAACGTGATGAGGCCCATCGTGGCAAACGCAGTGATGATCAGCGTCAGGGGCAGAATTGTTTCTGTATTGATAATGTAACTCCCCAGCACGACCGGAAGAACGAAATACAGCGCCAGGAATTCCCGTTGTTTCCAGGTGACGGCCAGACCTATCACTGCCAGGACAATCAGGAAGAAGCCAATTCCATTTCCCCCAAAATCGGCAATCAGGTCTCGCCAGAACTCTCCGGCGTGGAACGGCCCCAGAAACAATGGCGCCTGCAGGACAAGCCCGTTGAGCAGGAAGATAATCACCAGGACGCTTAGAAAAGCGTATTTCTTTCGCCAGCGGTACCAATACCAGCCTACCAGCAGGAGTACCAGAATTCCTGAAAAGATGTCAAGAAAGCTGGCCAGCAGAAAGGGGACGAGGGCCAGCCAATCTTTTCCCTGCGTGATTTTTCCCCGCGTGAGCAGGAAGAAGCCCAGAAGAAGCAGGCTGGTGAGATAGCCATAGGTTGAAATAGTCGTGAAAGCAGCAAGAAAGGGCGGGGAAAATAATAACAGCAGCGAAAACAGGAACGTGAATCGTCTGGAGATGTTGACCGAGCGGGCGATGGCTAAGAACAATATCATTGACAGTAGCCCGAGCAGTGGTGGTACAATGATGGCTGCCCCCGGTAATGCTAACAGCCAATAAAAGGGGATGAAGCCGATTTCTCCTCCCCCCAGCCGCGAGAGATGGAAATAGCTTTCGCTTCCCAGGGGAAGGGGATGGTGCTTTATCGCGTTGAGAAGAAGCGGAAGAGAGAGCAAGAGCACTAGAAGAATGACGATATATCGGTACTGAAATCGCAGGCAGTGGGCCAGGATCCGGTTCTTTTCAGAAAGGAAGGTCATGATCAAGTCTCATTCAATTGATCGAGTCTCATTCAATGGTTGTTTTTCCAGGGAACATTTTAGGCGGTAAATGAGCGTTTCATCTTTATAGGCCCGCTCAAGGCAGTCAATCGTATGATATTTTGGTTTGGTCAAGCCATATTTTTTCTGCGTATGCGGCGTCAACACCAGATAGGAGACACCATATTTGTCAAAGATACCGATCGCCTCCGTGAGGAATGAGGAAGTAAACACCGTAGTAAGGTCATGAAAGCGCTGTTCCACATCAGGAATCAGCGTAAACTGGTCGCCCATGACGTTCTTCCGCTGGGAAAAATAAGTGATGAGATGCCCTTCCTCCAGCGAGGCAGCAACAGTGGCATCGGTGGGAAGATGCTCCTGCATCCATTGAAAGGCGGCAATTTCCTGATCGGCGGGGGTTTCCTGGTGCCGGGCCGCGTTCCAGGCGGGAGGCAGCAGCGTAGCCACCAGCACTACCACTAAAAGCAGTGGCAGAAAGCGATGGTAGCGGTGAATCCTGGTCTTTTTAATGTACTGGTGAACATCAGAATAAAACAAGGAAAACAAGATGGACAGGATGATCCCAAAAAAAGTCAGGGCCAGGCGGAACTGAATCAGGCGGAACCAGGTCACGATGGCCGCGGAAACCACAAAGCTAATCAGCAGAAAGGATTTTTGGTTCTTTAACCGGAACAGCGAGCGATACACCACAAAAATGCCAGCGGCAAAGGGAATGATACTGACGGCAATCACGGCTTCCGGAAGGGAAAATTTGGGAAAGTATTGCGTCAAGATCGGCGCCGGGATATTCTGCCAGACAAAGTTGATGCCCTCCTTCAGGAGCGTTCGCTTGAAGAACAGGAACTGTACCCAGATGAAAAAGAACAGGGAAGCGATGATCACTTCCACTTCCATCCGGTCAATTTTTTTGCCTTCAATCTTTGACAACAGCAGGTAGAGGCCAAAGCCCAGCAGCAGCAACGCGGTTGAGGAGCTGGTAAACGAGAGCAGGATAAATGAGATACTGTACACATAAAATGGAATTTTTTGGTGGATGGAGAAGAAAGCATAAATGCAGATGAACAGCAGCGGGATAAACAGCGCTTCCGGCGTAAACGAGTTGGTCCGGTACAGGATTGGCAGGAAACCGGCAATTAACGCTGCCAATAAAGGGCCGGTTTTATCTTCCCGGCCGGCGATTTGTTTCGCCAGGAAGTAGACAATAATCGTCAACGAGGCCAGCAGCAGGTTAGGAAGGATTTTTCCTACCAGTTCTAAAGGCAGGAACAAGGCAACAACAGCGGCAACGTAGTGGAAAAATGGCAGGAAACGCAGTTCCCTTCCCCCATACGAAAGGGGATCGTAAAATAGTGGGAATCCTGTTTCTTTGATTTCATTGACCTGCCGCAGGTGGAAATAGGATTCGTAGGTGAAGTTAGGGATGGTGAAAGCCAGGTACAGCCTTCCTGCTAGCACTGCCAGGAAAATGAGCAGAAGCCAATGGCTATCCCTGATTTTTATCATCAGGGAAAAGAAAAGAGGAAAGGTTATTTAAAGGTAATGGGATTTTGGCATTCTCATGACAGCTAAAATTCCTACCGGCGCCGCCTTCCTGGACGAATTTTTTGGTGGCGGGTATGATGCTAATATCGTCACGACCATCTACGGTCCCTCCGGGAGCGGGAAGACCAATCTTTGTTTACTGGCAGCGATTGAGATTGCCAAGCAGGGAAAGAAAGTTCTCTTCCTGGACACAGAAGGCGGCATTTCCGTGGAACGGATAGCGCAGATCTGCGGGAACTACGAAGAGCTCCTGCCCCAGATAATTTTCTTTAACTCCTATACATTTGAGGATCAGAAAGAAATCATCGCCCAGTTGCGGGACCTGATCAATGAACGCATCGGCCTGATCGTTGTTGATTCCATCTCCATGCTTTACCGGGTAGAGTTAGGGAAGAATGATGAAGTCTATGATACCAATGCTGCTTTAGGCCGGCAGATTGCCATCCTGGTGGAAATTGCCCGGAAGAAAAATATCCCGGTCTTAGTCACGACCCAGGTTTATAGCGACTTTGACCGCCGCGACCAGGTTAAGATGGTAGGGGGAGATTTGCTGCGGTATGGCTCAAAGTGCCTGCTGGAGTTACAGAAATTTAATCATGCTCATGGCCTGACCTTACGGAAGCACCGTTCCCTGCCAGAAGGGAAGGAGTGTCGGTTTAAGATTGTGCAGAAAGGGGTGGAGAAGGTAATTTGAAGATGCGTAATACCTTAGTATCCTGAAGCCGCTTCAGATCAGTGAAGAGCTACGAAGATGCGGCTATGTGTAAGTGAGCATCCTATCAATGTGGATATTTGACTCAATGAGTAATTTATGCGCCTGAAAAACCTATCGGTTTTTAAGCCCATTCATCTGCGGGTCTTCAGTGCGCCTCAGGCCACGCAGTATTTTTGGCGGAGAAATAAATGTTACGGAAAAAAAAGTGGAGTGCACTCTAAAGTCTCTCAATCCTCGATTCTATTTTTCGTTACAGATAAACAAAAAGTGGGGCTGCAGGGATTTGAACCCTGATCCGAAGCTGGCTTCAGGGAAAGTTTTGCCCTCGCGTTGAACTCAACCTTCCACCGCTGGAGGCTCCTGTTTTTGGCGGCATGTAGAATGCCTCTGCCAGGTTATACTACAGCCCCACAACGGCAGAAAACAGAGCTGGTTTTATTAAGGTTTCTGGCAAAATTTTATATAGCTCGTCCCTCTTGTTATAATGATGGAGTACTTTTTGCGTCTCCTTCAGGGGCATAAATTCGCTTACCTTGTAATCGTTAGTTTGATCGCTACAGTTCTGATCATCAATACCACTTTAGACTTTGCCGAAAGGGTTATAAACAATCACCTCTTACTCCTCTTTAGCTTGCTAGTGTTTTATTTTTTAGTCCAGTTGGCGATACGGAAAGAGCTGAGAAGATGACAAAACCAAGGATACCGTGGTACGAGTATACGCCCCTGTTATGGTTCATCCTACTGGTTATACTCCTGCTCATCATCGGCAAATTCTTCGGCTGGTGGTAAAGCTTTTAACGGCCAGCTGTTTTCTCCGTCCTATGATTGAATTAGATGGCAGCTATGGCGAAGGCGGCGGTGCCTTGACCAGAATAGCACTGGCTTTATCCACCTTAACCAGTCAGCCCTTCCGGGTCACCAACATCCGGGCCGGAAGAAAAGATGCCGGATTAAAAGCACAACACCTCACCGCCATCAGAGCATTGAAAGAAATCTGTGATGCCGAAACAAATGAGATCCAGCTGGGCTCAACCGAACTCACCTTCATCCCGGGAAAAATTAAAAGCGGCAGGTACGAATTTAACATCGGCACCGCCGGCAGCATTTCTCTCTTTTTGCAGGCCCTGGTGCTGCCCAGCCTGTTTGCCCCCGGAACAACGACGATTACCATCAGCGGGGGCACCAGCGGCAAGTGGGCTTCTTCCGTGGATTATTGGCAGAATGTTGTGGTTCCGCAATTACAGAGATTTGTAGAAAAGATGGAAATTCGCCTTCTGCAGCGTGGCTATTACCCGGAAGGAGGCGGGAAAGTGGAAGTAAAAATAACGCCAAAATACCAGCTCTCGGATTTTTCCGCTTTCCCTGATTTTTCTGCCCATTTAAATTCAAAAATAAAACCACTCTTCCTGGATCAGCAGGGCACGCTGGAGCAGATTCGGGGCCTAGTGAATGTCTCAGCACCATTGCAGGAGAAAAGAGTAGCGGAGAGAATCCGAGCCAGCGCGGAGATGATGCTGCAGAAATATCGGGTCCCCCTGAATATCCGGGTTGAATATGCTCCTACCCGCAGCCTGGGCGGGGAGATCGTGCTGTGGGCCGTGTTCAGCGAGCAGGGGAAAAGTGAGCAGGGGAAAACGCCGGACGTGAACCGGGCCATTCTGGGAGCAGATGTACTGGTGGAAAAAGGCAAGACGTCAGAAGAAATTGGCAAGGAAGCGGCAGAAAAATTAATCCGGGAGATTGATTCAGGAGCGGCTGTCGATATCCATGCTGAGGATCAGTTGATTCCGTTCCTGGCCTTGCTGCCTGGTTCCACGATTAAAGTGCGGGAAGTGACGAACCATACCTTAACGAA
>JAHFSD010000011.1:22739-33638 GCA_023265925.1 archaeon | reverse complement strand
GGGTCATCGCTTCGATAACCGCGTTTAAATCGTTGCAATGGCTCAACTGGTTACAGGAAACAAGGATAGCAGTTGTTTGCAGGAAGTTGATGCCAAATTCTTTGGCCTTCAGCAGCGCGCCCGGGCCGGGGTCAAGGTGAAATTGTAAGTCTTCCAATTGCAGGATTACGCCGCCGGAAGCGCGTAACTGCCGGCTGGCAACGGTACTGGTTCCGGCGGTGCCCAAGAAAATGATTGCTGACACGGTGCCTTTCAGAGGATTGTGGATTAATAAAGATTGTGATGGTGGAAGAGTGTTATCTCTGAAAATCACCAAATACTACTAAAGAGTAAAAATAAGGAAGATTTATAAAAGCCGCTGTTTACAGGGCATTCCACCATGATTACTCTTGATGAGCTGGCCCAGGCCTTTCAGGAAAAAGGCTTAGGGCGGCAGGCAGTGCTGCTGGACTCAAAGGCTGGATCTGGGTATGTGAGAGCATTGCTGCAGCCACGCTGGCAGTCCAGAGTAGAACCAGTTGTGGGAGAAGAGACATATAGTAAGCTTCTCCGCTTTTGGAGGGCAGAAAAGAGTCAGGAAGAGCGCCTTCTTATAGCAATCTTTGGCAGAAAAAACGCGCCAGCAACCGCTGTACTGGAAACCAACTATCAACAGCGGGACTATCGCCTTCCTTCCTTGGAAATTCATATTGAGAGCCAGTTCGATTTTCCTGCATTGCAGAAAGCGGCTGAGGTAACTAAGCAAGCTGCCCAGTTGACCTATCAGGCACATCGGGCAGTTTATAATGAAGTGGCGGAACGCATCGAACAAGATGAGGCTCTGCTCTATGAAATGTATATGGATCGGGATATCATTCCTGGGCAAAGGGAGTTACGGCCAGAAGAACTTCAGCGGATGGAAAGGCAATATCAGAGAAAGTTAACTGAGCGGATTCAACGGACGCAAAGAATGGTCGAACTGGACGCAGGTTCTATCATTTTATTAAATGAATTCTTTATGCTCTCTGAAATGGCTGCACCGGCAGAATTTTCCGTCGCGGGAGAGGGGCAAGGCATCCGCGACAGTTTACAGGAAAAGTATAATTTCAATTTTCAGGAACATGACGAAAGTACGCAAGAGAAAATGAAAGAAGAATGTCTGAAACTTGCTGCCGCAGGAGAACGATTGTTGAAGGAAAATCCTCAGCAAGCGTTCACCCACTGGCTGGAGAACTTAAAAGCAACGAAGCATCAGCGGGTCATTAAAGAAGCAAAAAAAGAGATAAAAATTTATGGTGGGTTACCTGGAGATGATGATGAAGAAGAAACCATAGAATGGCTTGATCCATTTTCGGAATTTAAAATAGAGAATCTTATTTGTTATGACCAAGATGGTTGGACTAAAGTTCAGCCGGAAGAAGTACAGGATAAATTCTTGGCTTTGTTCAAAACAGATCTCCCTACCCGCCAGAAATTTCTCGAAGTATTCAATGAGGATGCCGACCGATTCTTCCACCTGAAGATTGGTCTGGAACAACTGCTCGCCGGCGGACCGATTACCAATCCGGAAGCGTCTCCCGTTTCCGTCCTGCAAAATCATTACCACTTCCCCAACATTCCTTACTCTGAAGGCACTTTAGCCCAAATTCGAGAGATTAATACTTCCTTAACAGAATTGCTTAACAATTTCCCTGACATTTCCGACTTGGCTGCTCCCACCTACCTGCGCAAGAAGAAAAATCATACCTATGTCATGGTGGAACTTCCCAAAGATCCTCTCGACGTTACGTTTGGCAATGATTCGGGCTGCTGTATTTTTGTGCCAGAGAACAGGGAAGGATTGCAGAACGGAATGTTTGTGCCTTTTTATTTAACTAACCAGCATGTTCGCTTGTTTGGCCTGTATCGGGTGGAGGCCAATGGAACGGATGTTCACACCATGATTGAACACTATCAGCAGGGAAAAGTCAGCAGCAAAAAAGTACAACGGATGGGAATGGTGTTGGCCTTTGAAACCGTAAATCAAACTGGAGGAAAAGTTCTTGCCTGCAACAGCCTGGAATTATCACGATTTGGCCTTGCTGGAGGGAATATAACCATTCAAAAGGTCGTGGACTATGCAGAAAAATGGCTCATTGGCTATGCCCAGAACGGTGACTATCGCGGTCTGACCATGGGCCGGCATCGGTATAATACTTCGGTAAACTTTTCTTCCCGGCGAGATGATGTCGTCGAGGGACAGCTGGAATTTACCCAGCGGCAAAAACGGTTCTACAGCGACATCTTCGCCTGGGATAATGAGGAAAAAGTAATGAGAACCAGGCCTAGGTCCTGTTATTGGCTGTGGAAGGAAGAACGGTAAGTAAACCCTGCTTTTGCTTTTCCCTATTTCTGCGATGAAGTGAGGAATATGTTTAAAAAACAGCCCTCTCTTTCGGACTCATGCCTGACTATACTGACAAAATCGGAGAACTGGAAAAAGAACTGCGCACCACCAAGTACAACAAAGCCACGCAGGGCCATATCGGCCTAGTGAAGGCAAAATTAGCAATGCTGCGGGAGAAGCAAGTGTCTCGTGGCAAGACCGGCAAGTCCGAATACAGTTATGCCGTACGCAAATCCGGCGATGCAACGGTACTCTTGCTCGGCTTTCCTTCGACAGGAAAATCAACGCTGCTGAACCGCCTGACTGCTGCCGATTCGGAAGTCGCGGCCTATGCCTTTACGACCTTAACGGTCATCCCGGGGATGATGGAATATAAGCAGGCCAAGATCCAGATCCTGGATGTGCCCGGGATCGTTTCCGGAGCAGCCTCCGGCCGGGGCAGGGGAAAAGAAGTCTTAGCCGTCATTCGCAATGCTGACTTAGTGTTAATTATCATTGATATCCTTCATCCGGAACAATATCATGCCGTGCTGCGGGAAGTCTGGGAATCCGGCATTCGCATCAATAAGACCAAGCCGGAAGTGTATATCAAGAAAAAAGCGCATGGTGGAATCCAGATCGGCAAGACCGTCCCGCTTGATATTGACGATGCCACGTTGAAACGCATCCTGCAGGAATTCAAGCTCAATAATGCCGAAGTGCTGATCCGCAGTTCCCTGGACCTGGACGATTTCATTGACTGCATTGAAGGTAATAAAAAATATTTGCCGGCAATTGTCTGCCTGAACAAGGTTGATTTGGCCTCAGCCGCTGAGGTCGAGCGGGCCAAGAAAGAGTTAAATGCTGACCTGGTCATTTCCGCTGAGCAGGGAATGAACCTGGATTCGCTCAAAGAATTGATTTATGCCAAATTAAATTTCATGCGGTTGTATCTGAAAGAGCCCAAGAAGGAAGCAGATCGGAAGGAACCGCTGATTGTACCAAAAAACTCCACCATCCAGGATGTCTGCCACAAGCTGCATCGGGAGTTTGCCGCTAAATTCAAGTTTGCCCGGGTCTGGGGCAGCTCGGCCAAGTTCGCCGGGCAGAAATTGATGTTACCTCACATCCTTCAGGATGGCGATGTGCTGGAGATTCATCGGCGGTAGGTTTATAAAATAAGTTCTTAGTTAAAATTACATGTGCGGCATCATCGGCATCTTTAACCATCCCCACGCCTTTGAACAAGCCAGAACAGGCTTAGCTCTTCTCCAGAATAGGGGAAAAGACGGGTTTGGTATAGCTAACCTTCAGGAAATAC
The DNA here is from genome assembly GCA_023265925.1 of archaeon. Taxonomy (GTDB): domain Archaea; phylum Nanobdellota; class Nanobdellia; order Woesearchaeales; family GW2011-AR9; genus JAHFRS01. The sequence continues at coordinate 29,973 of JAHFSD010000011.1, read as the reverse complement.
AGCACCATCATGATCTGAACAAATTTTATCCGCTGAAAGAAAAAAATGTCGTGGGGCATGCCCTCCATTCCATTGTAGAGTATGTGCCTCAGCCGCTCAAGGGAAAAGGCCTGTTAGCCGCGAATTGTGAAATTTATAACTGGGAGAAGCTGAACATTAAGTATGGATGGAAAGTGAAAAATGATACGGAACTCCTTTTATCCTTCCTCGATCATAAAGGCAGTGAGAAATTAGAGGAGTTAGATGGTGTCTACGCCTGGGCCTATTGGCGCGATAATCGGGTCATTCTCGCCCGCGACCTTCTGGGTGAGAAACCATTATGGTTTGCCCATACTATTGATAGTTTTGCCTTCGCTTCCGAGAAAAAAGTGCTGGAAAAGCTTGGCTATCTGGACATCCAGGAATTAAACCCGCGGCAGATACTACACTATGATATCGCCGGCAATTCCTTTACCACCACTCAACGTCCTTTTTTCACTTTCCTTCCCGAACATCATGAACCTTATGCTGTCATCAAGGAAAAAACTGCCCACCTTCTTGAGCAAGCTATGGAAAAGCGGATTCCCCGACGGAAATTTGGGCTGCTGTTCTCGGGAGGGATTGATTCCACCTACCTGGCTCACTATTTCCGGGCGAAAGGATACGATTTCATCTGTTACACTGCCGTTCTGGATACGGCTGGAACGCCGCCCGCTGACCTGCTCTCAGCCCAAAAAGTGGCCGCAGTTTTAGGATTGAAATTAAAAATCAGGAAAATCAAGCTTCAGGAGATTCCTCAGTATCTGAAGAAAATAGTTCCCCTCATTGAAGATTCCAACGTGGTGAAAGTGGGAGTTGCTTTAACTTTCTATTTAGCCGGTGAGCTGGCCAAACAAGACGGCTGTAAAGTCATCTTTTCTGGCTTAGGCAGCGAGGAAATCTTTGCCGGGTATGAGCGGCATAAGCAGTCTGGTAATATCAACCAGGAATGTGTTTCGGGCTTGCTGAAGATGTATGAGCGGGACTTGTATCGCGATGACGTGATTACCATGCACCATGGCCTGGAATTGCGGCTGCCCTTTCTGGACAAAGAATTGGTGCAGTATGCCCTGAAAATACCGGGAAAATACAAGCTGAAAGGGGAAATGGGAAAATTCATCCTTCGTGACCTGGCTCACGATCAAGGAATACTGGAAGAAGTTGCCTTCCACAAGAAAATTGCCGCTCAATACGGCTCAAAGTTAGACTGGGCCCTGGAGAAATTAGCGAAGAACAATAAATTTCCGTCCAAATCGGCGTACGTACGAACCTTTTACCCAACCCACAACCTGAAATTGGGCGTACTGTTCTCCGGCGGGAAAGATTCCACCTATGCGGCTTACATCATGAAGAAGCAGAATTATGAATTGGCCTGCCTGATCACCGTGAAATCGGCCAACCAGGATTCCTACATGTTCCATACGCCGGCCATCGAGATGACGGAGCTGCAGGCGGAAGCGATGGCATTGCCGATCGTGGTGCAGGAAACCACGGGGGAGAAGGAAAAAGAGCTGGTGGATTTGGAGAAAGCGGTAAAATTGGCCAAAAAGAAATATAACCTTGATGGCCTGGTTTCTGGTGCCTTATTTTCCACCTATCAGCGGGACCGGATCGAAAAGATTGCCGATAAATTGGGGTTGAAGATCTTCGCTCCGTTATGGCACAAGCCACAGGAAGAAGAGTTGCGGGAATTGATTCAGCAGCGGTTTGAAGTGATTATTACTTCCATTTCGGCCGAAGGATTGGATGAAAGTTGGCTGGGAAGGAAGATTGATGGGGATGTAATTGCCGCCATGGTTCGGTTGAACAGGAAGATAGGCATCAATGTTGCCTTTGAGGGCGGTGAGGCCGAAAGTTTAGTTCTCGATTGCCCTTTATTCAGGAAGAAAATTGGGGTTGTTGATGCTGAGAAAGTTATGGAGAGCAAAAATACCGGTAGGTTAATAATTAAACGGGCGATTTTGAAGTTAAAATAAAAATCCCAATCGCTGCCAGTAGGGTGGTATCACAACAAATGAAAACCGTCATGTGCTTCGGCACCTTCGATTTATTGCATTTAGGACATCTGGAGTATTTTAAGCAGGCAAGGAAATACGGCGATTATCTGATCGTCGTGATTGCCCGGGATCGCACCAAGAGACAGCAGAATAAAAAACCTTTATTCTCGGAGAAGGAACGCCTGCGGTTAATTAAGAATCTTAAATTAGTTGATGAAGCGGTATTGGGTCATCCCAAAAATCATTTTAAAATCATTATCAAGCATCGGCCGGACGTGGTTTGTTTAGGGTATGATCATACCATTACTGAGAAAAAATTACGGAAAGAATTGGGAAAGTATGGGTTATATCCAGAGATAAAGAGGATGAAAGCGCATCTGCCCACTAAATATAAAGGAGGGATAATCAAGAAATTCATCCTTCAGCAAGTCTAAAAACCACAATTTATTTAAACCCACCATCCTCAAAACAAAAAATGGACTTTATCACCCCTAAAATTAACAGTCTGGCACCCTCTTTTACCACCAAAGCCTTCCAGAACAACGAGATTAAGACCATCAGCCTGAGCAGTTATCGCAGCAAATGGGTCGTTCTGGTCTTCTATCCAGCTGACTTTACCTTTATCTGCCCTACCGAACTGGGCGATCTGGCCGATAAATATGATGAATTCCAGAAACTGAATACAGAAATCCTCAGTGTCAGTACTGATACTGCCTTTGTCCATAAGGCCTGGCATGACAATTCTCCCACCATCAGAAAAATCAGGTTCCCCATGCTGGCTGATCCTACCGGAACGATCTGTAAAGCCTATGGTACCTACATTCCGGAAGAGGGCTTAAGTTGGCGGGGGACATTTATCATTGATCCGGATGGCCTGGTCAAAGCCTATGAACTGCATGATAACAGCATTGGCCGAAGCAGCAGCGAATTGCTGCGGAAAGTCCAGGCCGCTCAGTATGTGCGCGAACACGGCGGGGAAGTCTGTCCGGCCAACTGGGAGCCGGGGAAAGCAACGTTAAAGCCGGGGCTGAATTTGGTGGGGAAGATTTAAATAAAATACTGTTATAGTAAGGTCACAATGGCAAGTGGGGGAAAAATAGGCCTGGATACGATCGCGTTGGTTCTGGGGATAGCCGCAATTATTTTTACTGTTGTGATGATTATTGTGGCAGCTTTACGATGAGAAAAAAGAACTTACAAGCAGTATCGTTGATTATATCATCACTTGCGCTGTTATACCTATTATTTGTCAATGTCTACCGGGAGACGTTCATCATCAGCGACTGGCTGGTGGTCACGGTCGATTTAATGGTTAAAGCGGTAATTGAAATCGCCATATTGAAAGGTAAAGAATAAGCTCTGCTCACGACGAAAGAGATCACAAAATTAAATGATGAGGGATAAAACATGACATACACACCACAAAACATGGAAAAAGCGTTGGAAATCAAACAGATAGAAGACTATTTAGGGAAAGGGTATAGAGCAAGTAATGAACAATATGCCTTTTACGATGTGTGCTGGAGAAAAGTAGCAGGCCATTACGTGATTCAGGAGCAACATCGGCTTAAACAGTATAATCGTAAGCTTTCGGTGAAACCTATTTCCGAGCCTTCCATTATTGATATTCTGGAATTGGATATAGATGAAGATTCCGTAGACCGGCGTTGTCTGGAATTAGTTAGGAGTAAATTCCCTGCGGCAAAAAGGCTAGTAAGAGAAGTAGTAAAAGAGGTAGTTTTAGATTTTGAAGGGGCGGCAAAATGACCTACACACCACGAGACCTGGATGGGGGGTTGGTGGGGAAAGATATAAAAATAGCAGGTATTATCTCTCGAGGAGGAAGGTGGTACAGATGAAAAATAAAAAAATTGCGAATTTGATTTCCTGGGTAGCAATAGTTCTGGGACTGATAGTAATAATTCTGGTGCTGTATAAAATCATACAGGGGATCTAAAAATGGATAATGTTGGCACTACCATGACCTACCCACCACAAAACTTTGACCATCTGCTGGGATTAGCAGGATTCAGTAACCAATTATTGCAGAACCATTTCAAGCTCTATCAGGGCTATGTTACGAATACTAACAAGCTTCTCGACATTTTGATGCAGATGGTTAAAGATGGCAAAACTACCACCCCAGAATTTGCCGAACTGAAACGCCGATTTGGCTGGGAATTTAATGGCATGAGATTGCATGAGTTATATTTTGGCAACATGAGCAAAACCAAAAAGAGCCTGCCAGAAAGCTCTTCTTTGTACAAAAAGATGGTGGACGTGTTTGGCTCTGGACAGATGTGTGAAAGCGCTTTTGTCGCTACCGGTTCGATGAGGGGCATTGGCTGGGTAATCATGAACTACGATCCGGTTTCTAAGCGCCTATTCCATACTTGGGTCAATGAGCATGACGTGGGCCATCTGGTTAGCACCGTACCGTTATTGATTCTCGACGTCTTTGAGCACGCTTTCATGCTGGATTATGGGTTGAACCGGGCGGAGTACATCAAAGCATTCATTACTGCCATCGACTGGGAGGTGGTGGGGAAGAGGTTTGAGAAGGCGGAGAAGTTTATTCTTTAAATGAGATGGAAATACATCATATTGCTCTGAGCATCAGAAACCTAGATCTGTCTGTACAATTCTATAAAGATATTTTTGGATTTACGGAAGTAAAGAAATTTACCAGGCAGGATTTGGGAGGCCAAGCAGTTTTCTTACAATTAGGAAAAATTCATCTGGAGTTATGGCAATTTGAGCAACCGATTGAACGTCAAGATAATCTTTCCAAGTTGAATGTTCTGGGAATAAAACATCTTGCTTTTAGCGTAGATAATATTGATAGGAAACGCGAGGAATTAAAGTTACAGGGCATTACTACCACTGAGCCTAAACTTGGTGCCAGTGGCGCCAGATATTGTTTCCTGAAAGACCCAGACGGAATTCCTTTAGAACTCTATGAAATTAGATAAATCTTTAAAGACTGGTACTACTATCTACTTCTCCTATGCCCAAACTCCCTGCTCAAAAATGTGTTCCTTGTGAAGGTGGTGTTCCGCCATTAAACGTGCAAGAAATTATTATTCTTCATCGAGAGATTCCCCAGTGGAACGTCCTGAATGAGGGCAAAATCGAGCGCGAATTCAAATTTAAAGATTTCCAGTCAGCCTTAAACTTCGTCAACAAAGTCGGCGCTCTCGCTGAAAAAGAAAACCACCATCCCGACCTTCTACTCCATAGCTGGAATAAAGTAAGAATTACCCTCTGGACACATGCGATTAACGGCTTGTCCAAGAATGATTTTATTGTGGCGGCGAAGGTAGACCAAACAAAAAAATAAGAAAAAAATACGTTTACTAGTTTTTATTGCCAATCTGCAATAGCTTCTGCACCCAGCACCAACCCAAGAAACTTTCTGCCAGGACGATCCAGCCGACGACAAAAACAGCCCAGTTTACCCAGCTTACCGAGTAGGCTGGCGCTAAGGGGCTAAGCCACCATACTCCTAACACAAATCTAAATATTCTATCCAATGTTCCTAAGTTTTGTTTCATGTTCACACCTCTTTTTTATTTTTTACCATTTTTTAACTTCATCGGTTTATACCTTTTCATCAGCAGCGAATTTCCTACCACTGAAACCGAGCTGAAAGCCATGGCTGCTCCCGCGATTACCGGGCTTAACAGCCAGCCCGTTAGCGGATAGAGGACACCGGCAGCAACCGGAATCCCCACGACATTATAGAAGAAAGCCCAGAACAGGTTCTGCTTGACTTTCCTCATCGTATACCTGCTCAGCTCCATCGCCGTGACCACATCCCGCAGATCTTCCTTGATCAGCACAATATCTCCTGACTCAATCGCCACATCGGTACCGGAGCCAAGAGCGATGCCCACATCCGCCTGTGCCAGCATCGGCGCATCATTGATGCCATCACCAACTGCGGCAACTTTCCTGCCTTTCGCCTGCAGTTTCCTGATTTCTTTGGCTTTCTCTGCGGGAAGAACCTCTGCCAACACTGCCCTGATACCCAGTTGTTTTCCAATAGCCTTTCCGGTCCGCTCATTATCGCCGGTAATCATCACCACTTCCTTTCCCAATTTTTGTAACTGTTCCACCGCTTCCAGGGAATGCTCCTTCAGCGTATCGGCCACGGCAATCAGCCCAACAATTTTTTTGTTGACGGCCAGGATCATGACGGTTTTCCCCTGATTTTCTAATTTTTCCATTTCTTTTTCCCGAACAAGGATTTTTTTCTCTTTCATCAAGGCCCTATTCCCCAACAAAATGTTCTTCTTCCCCACTTTTGCCTCTAACCCTTTCCCGGTAATTGACTTGAACCAGGAGGGATCAACTATGGTCAATTTCTGTTCTTTGACTTTCCTGACAATCGCTTCTCCCAGCGGGTGCTCGCTGCGCTTTTCAGCAATGGCGGCATAACGTACTACTTCAGCAGCAGAGAAATTTCCAGACGCTATCAGATCAGTCACTTCCGGCTTTCCCTTGGTCAGCGTTCCCGTCTTGTCAAATATAATGGTATCAATCTCCTGTGCTTTCTGCAAGGCCTCGGCACTTTTAATTAAGATGCCCTGCTCTGCTCCCTTTCCCGTGCCGACGATAATGGCAGTGGGAGTCGCTAATCCCAAAGCACAGGGGCAGGCAATGATTAAAACGGCCACAAACGTGGTCAGGGCAAAGGAAAATTCTGCTCCGGTAAAATACCATATCCCCAGGGAAAGCAACGCAATACCCATCACCGCCGGGACAAAATACGCGGAAATCGTGTCCGCTAATTTTTGAATCGGCGCCTTGCTGCCCTGTGCTTCTTCCACCAGCTTAATGATCTGTGCTAACATCGTCTCCGAGCCTACGTTGGTAGCTTTAAACGTAAAAGAGCCAGTTTTATTGATCGTTGCACCAATTACTACGCTTCCTTTCTGTTTTTCCACCGGAATACTCTCACCCGTTACCATGCTTTCATCAATGGCAGAGTGGCCGCTGAGCACGATACCGTCAACAGGAATTTTCTGCCCGGGCTTAACGATAATGATCTCGCCAACCCGGACTTGCTCGATGGGAATTTCCATTTCTTTCTTATCGCGGATGACCAGAGCCGTTTTTGGTTTCAAGCCAATTAATTTCTTGATAGCTTCTGACGTTTTTCCCTTGGCCAGCGCTTCCAGGTATTTTCCCAATAGGATGAAAGCAATCAGCAACGC
>JAHFSD010000011.1:0-22729 GCA_023265925.1 archaeon | reverse complement strand
CCTGGTTTTCCCAGCCAGATGAAGAGAGAGATGATTAATGAATAGACGTAGGCTGTTCCCGTTCCTAAGGCGATTAAAGTATCCATTGTCGCGGTTCTGGTTTTCCATAACGTCAAAATTCCCCTGGAGAAAAATATCGAGCCGGCCAGCATGACGGGAGTGGCCAGCAGTAATTCGCTGAGGGGAAGATTGTTTTTTATAAGCACAGGAAGAGGGAGGGAAAAGACGGGAGCAAACATCGCTATATATAACAGCGGCAGGGAAAGAAAGATAGAAATGGCCGTTCTCCACTTTAAATTCTTAATTTCCTGTTCTCGTGCTTCTTTTTCGGTATCGGCAGCAAGCCCCGTGGGCTCTTTTACCACCGCATAGCCTGCTTTTTCCACTGCCTGTTCCAGCTTCTTTTCTGACGTCTGGTGGGAATCAAATTCTACTAACGCTTTCTCCGTGGCAAAATTGACAGACGCCTTTCGTACTCCTTTAACTTCTAACAGTGCCTTCTCGATCTTCCCGGCACAGCTGGCACAATGCATGCCCCGGATACCGAGTGTACATTTTTCCATTTTTATGATCTTAGTGGTGGTGCTCATGCTGCATCTTCTCCGTAGTCCGTTCTCCCTCCAGGATTTTACAGCAATATTGTTTCATATGCGTGTCGATAAGCTGCAATAAAGGCGTGATGGTCTTTTCATTGAGCTTATAATACCGGAACTTGCCTTTCTTTTCGACAAAAACCATCCCGTGATGTTCGAGAATCTTAAGGTTATGAGAAACGAGGCTTTGTTCGCAGTGAGTGAGCTGGCAGAGTTCGGAGACGTTCTTACGGCCTTTTCGCAGCGCGTTCAGCAGATGCAGGCGGCTGTCCGTGGCTAAGGCACCAAAGAACAGCCTGTAGGCACCATACTTCTTCTCAGATGAATCCATTTTCATATGAAAAAGCATTCATATATATAAATGTTGTGGTTTTCCCTTTCCTACGCCAAGAAAAAGCTATTCACCAGCATCAACAGCGAGATCAGCGCCGAAATCAGGCAGTAGAAGCAGTAATCCCTGATTACCCACGCCTGCAGGAAAACCAAAAACAGTGAAAATAAGAAGGCTCCTCCCGCCGCCAGCGTGATCCAGAATGGTAAGGTGGGAATGACTGTCGGGGCAACGAAGAGCAGCAGCCCCGCCACCAGCATCGCCACATAATACAACAATCCCAGCGTCTCATTGCGGAAATAGAATAAAGTGGACCATCTGCTTTCGGTGACGTGACTGCAGTCATGGTTTAAGGGGCAGACTAAAGGTTGTTTTCCTTTCTTATGGTGCTGCCAGACTAAATGGCCGGCGGTAAGGATTCCGCCTACCGACAAGGCCATGAACGACGCCAGGAAGCTCATTTTTTAGCAAGTAACGTTAAGGCAACTGCTGCCAGTAATAAACCCACATCGCGGAAGACGATGTCCAATGCGCCGAGGTTAAAGACAGTGATGGCCAGAAGTGTCAGGCTAGCCAGCCCGCCAGCATAATAGGTTTTTTTCCCGGAAATCAGCCATAAGGATAAAGCCACCTCATACCATGACCATAACCCTAACAGCACTCCGCCCGGAATGATTGCCTGCAGCCAGGAAGGAAAAAAGCCGATCCAGGAAGTGGGATCGAGCGCCGCAGCAATGGCGGCATAGAGAAAAGGAACGGCTATTCCCAGGCGGAGCAGGAAGGAAACAAAAGAAGTACGGTCTGCCGGCACGTTCTTTTTGCTCATCATTCCACCACGACCGTGCCACTCATGCTTGGGTGTAAATGGTTATGGTACGGCCAGCGGCCTTTCTTAGAGAAGGTAAAGCTGAATTCCTCGCCCTGCTGCAGGCCATGACAGGCATCAAAGATGTTTTTGGGTTCCGTCTCACATTTACGGATATCGGAGCCGGGATAGGTCGTATGAGTTGGATGGACGTTGGAAGCGACCCAATGAGATGCACTATCAGTATTAGTGAAGGTAACTTCTTCCCCGGCTTTAATGGTTACCGTTTTAGGAGAGAAACCGGAAGAAGTGATTTCGACGGTGTAGGTGGCGGGTGCGGCAGGAAGTTTAGTCGCTGTTGCGGGAGGTTTTGACACCGTCTCCGCTTCGGGAGCCGCTACTGCCGGTTCTGGAGACGTTACCGGCGTTGCCGGTACTTCTTTCACGGGAGCAGTAGGAATGGGGGGAGCTGACACTGGTGCTGGCTTGGCGCAGCTCATGAGAATAAGGAGAAGAGAAATTACGAGCAATGCCTGGAACGCCCCTTTTATCATACCACGAAGAAAAAAGCAGGGATATATAAAACTTACTACCCCATATTTTCAATTACTCGCACTCCAAACTCTGAGCACTTCACTTCCTTTGCCCCCTCCATCTGCCGGGCTAAATCATAGGTTACTGTTTTCTGCTGAATCGTTGTTGTCAACGCTTTCAAAACCAGCTCCGCCGCTTCTTTCCATCCCAGCAATTCCAGCATCATCACGCCTGACAGGATCAGCGAACCGGGATTGACCTTATCCTGCCCGGCATGCTTGGGAGCTGTGCCATGCGTTGCCTCAAAGACAGCTAAACCAGTTTCATAGTTGATATTCGCTCCCGGCGCCATGCCGATCCCTCCCACCTGGGCAGCCACCGCATCCGACAAATAATCGCCATTCAGGTTAGGCGTGGCAATCACATCATACTCTTCCGGCCGTAACAGAATCTGCTGGAACATGGAATCGGCGATGCGGTCTTTGAGGATAATCCTGTTCGCTGGCCAGGGCCTTCCAGGAGGAAGATCGGATTCGAAAATGACCTGTTCACCAAATTCTTCCTTCGCTACCTGATAGCCCCAGTCCTTGAATGCCCCTTCGGTATACTTCATGATATTGCCTTTATGCACGAGCGTGACCGATGCTCGCCGATGTTTCAGTGCATACTGAATGGCTGCTTTTACCAATCGTTTTGTGCCGGTGCTACTCATGGGCTTGATGCCGATTCCGGCATCGTCCCGAACGTGGACATTCAATTCCCGCTTCAAAAACTCCCGCAATTTCTGGCTCTGCGCACTGTGATGCGGCCATTCAATCCCGGCATAGACATCTTCCGTATTCTCGCGGAAAATGATGACGTCCACATTTTCCGGCTTTTTCATCGGGTTAGGCACGCCGGGAAAATAACGAACGGGACGAACACAGGCAAACAAGTCCAGCTGCTGCCGCAAGGTCACGTTTAAGCTGCGATGGCCGCCACCAACCGGGGTTTCCAACGGGCCTTTAAGGACCAGGCGCAGGCGTTTAATTTCATCCAGTGATTCCGGCGGCAACAACTCTTTTCCCTGCTGTACTGCCCTCTCACCCGCGAGAATTTCCGTCCAGGCAATTGTTCTTTTCCCGGCATAAGCTGTCCTGACGGCCGCATCCAGTACTTTAATGGCTACCGGAGTAATGTCGATGCCGGTGCCATCACCGACAATAAAGCCGATTTCCGGATTATCAGGAACGAGCCAGCGGTTGTTGTGGAAAAGAATCAGTTCACCCATTTTTATCGTGATGGGAAAAAGAAGAGTATATAATGATTTCTCTGGACCGACATAACCTCTCCACCATCCGAAAGCTTATAAATTTTTGAGCTTCCCGGCTGGCTATGCCTTTTTTAGACAAAGAGACAATGGAACTGTTTTATCACCGCTATGCGGAACAGTTGCAGCGGGTACGACGATTGCTCCCGCGTCCTTTAACCCTTACTGAGAAAATCATCTTTTCCCACAGCGAAAATCTTTCTGCCGGGATTGTCCGGGGCAAATCCGTTTTATCGTTACGCATTGATCGAGTGGCCATGCAGGATGCTACGGCGCAGATGGCTATCCTGCAGTTCATGCTGACCGGCCGGAATACAGTAGCAATTCCCACCACCATTCACTGCGATCATTTAATCCAGGCTTCCGTGGGTGCCGGGCAGGATTTGCCGCAGGCCCTGCTGGAGAATAATGAAGTCTATCAATTCCTGAAAAGTGCTGCCAGCAAGTATGGAATAGGCTTCTGGAAGCCCGGGTCGGGAATCATTCATCAGGTGGTGTTAGAGAATTATGCCTTTCCTGCCAGCATTCTGCTGGGAACAGATTCCCACACTCCTAATGCCGGTGGCGTGGGAATGGTAGCCATTGGTGTGGGCGGAACTGATGCCGTTGATGTCATGGGTGGGGAAGTATGGACGACCGTCATGCCCAAACTTATCGGCATTCGGTTGCGGGGAAAGTTAAATGGCTGGTCTTCCGCCAAGGACGTCATTCTTAAAGTGGCCGAGATTTTAACCGTCAAGGGCGGAACCGGCTGTATTTTGGAATATTTTGGCGAAGGCGTACCGTCTCTCAGTGCCACCGGAAGGGCCACGATCACTAACATGGGTGCGGAAGTCGGCGCGACCACGTCCTTATTTCCCTGTGATGAGCGAACTGCTGCCTATTTGCGGGCAACCCACCGGGATTTTATTGATGAGTATGCAGAAAAAGGTAAACAAGATTTACGGGCTGATCCCGAGGTGGAACAGCACCCTTTCCAATTTTACGACCACTACATTGAAATTGACCTTTCCCAACTGGAACCGCAGATTAATGGTCCGCATACGCCGGACCTGTCCCGGCCGATCAGCAAGCTTAAAGAAGATGTTCAAAACAATAATTGGCCGGTGGAATTGACCGCCGCGTTAGTAGGCAGTTGCACCAATTCATCCTACGAGGATTTAGAACGGGCTGCTGCCATTGCCAGGCAGGCTGCTGAAAAAGGAATGAAAGTGAAAACTCCCTTGCTCATCACGCCAGGATCGGAACAGATCTATAAAACCATTCAGCGGGACGGCCAACTTGCTGCCTTGGAGCAGATCGGTGCTACCGTGTTAGCGAATGCCTGTGGCCCCTGCATCGGCCAATGGAAACGAAATGATATTCAGAAAGGACAGAAGAATTCCATCCTGACATCATACAACCGCAATTTTAAGCAGCGGAATGATGGTAATCCGGAGACGCATGCTTTCATCGCCAGCCCAGAAATGGTTACTGCCCTGGCCCTGGCAGGAAGGCTGGATTTTAATCCCCTTCGGGATGAGTTAGAGACGGCTGAAGGTAAAATCTTTTTACGCCCTCCAGCCGGAGAGGAACTTCCACCTTCTGGATTTGTCAGTGATTATGCCGGCTATGAAGAGCCCACGGGAGCAGGCGAAGTGCTGCTCTCTCCCGCCAGCGAACGATTAGCCTTTCTGGAGCCATTTACTGATTGGGATTTTGGACCTGAGGGACATGATTTTCAAAATTTAGCCATCCTAGTCAAAGCCCAAGGAAAATGCACGACGGACCAGATCAGCCCGGCGGGAAAATGGCTGGCCTACCGCGGCCATCTGGATAAAATCAGCAATAACCTGTTTAGTGGTGCCGTGAATGCCTTTACGGGAGAGACCGGAACTGGCCGGAATGTTTTTAATAGTGGTGTAGGGGAGTTTAATGCCATCGCCCGGAGGTATAAAGAAAACAATATTGGTTGGGTGGTGGTGGGTGATGTTAATTATGGTGAAGGCTCAAGCAGAGAACATGCCGCCATGGAGCCACGCTATCTGGGATGCCGAGCAGTCATTGTCAAAAGTTTTGCCAGAATTCATGAAGCTAACCTGAAACGGCAGGGCATTCTTCCCTTGTGGCTGGTGAAGGAGCAGGATTATGACCAATTTCAGGAGGAAGATCGAATCACGATTATTGATCCTAATATCCGGGAAGGAAAACTGGTGGAGATAGAAATCACTCATCATAATAGAACCAAGGAAAAAATATTTACTAGACATACTTTGGCGGGAGAGGAACTCAACTGGTTCAGGGCCGGAAGCGCTTTGAATTGGATCAGGAGAAAAAATGAAAGCAACAGCGGATCTGGATCATGAAGACACGCCCAAACTTTCCATTGAAAAAGGTGAAAAAAACATGACCGATGCCATCACCATCCACCAGCTCACCAAAACCTACCTTTCCGGCACGGTAGCATTAAAAGGAATTACTTTCTCCATCAAAGCAGGAGAATTTTTCGCCTTATTGGGCCCGAACGGAGCGGGGAAAACGACAGCGATCAATATTATAACCGGCTTAGCTAACAAGACTGGTGGTGATGCTTTATTATTTGGCAAGGATGTGGTTAAAGACTATCGGGAAGCACGGGCGTTAGTGGGCTTAGTTCCCCAGGAATTCAACGTCGACCAATTTGAAAAAGTCAGCAAAGTTCTCTATTTTAATGGTGGTTACTTTGGCCTCTCCCGGCCGGAACGATTTAACCGAATCGGCCGCTTGTTGAAAGACTTAAGCCTGGAAGAGAAACGGGACACGAAATTCCGGGAGTTGTCTGGTGGAATGAAACGAAAATTGTTAATTGCCCGCGCCTTAATCCACGATCCACCAATCCTGATCCTCGACGAGCCCACTGCCGGCGTCGATGTGGAAACCCGGCGCTTCCTTTGGGACTATTTCCGGCAACTGAACCGGCAGGGCAAGACCATCCTGTTAACGACCCATTACATCGAAGAAGCGGAAGAATTATGTCAACGGATTGCCGTTATCAATAAGGGGGAGATCGTGGCCCTGGATAAAAAGCAGAATTTACTGGCGTTACTGGAACGGGAAACGATGACGTTGCATCTGAAGAGGAAAATAGGAAGAATTCCGAAACAATTGCAGAAGTATCATCCCCAGGAACAGGATGCTATAATTACGATTGAATATAATCCCCAAAAGGAAGAAGCACAAGAAATCCTGGACGCGATTCAGGCAGCAAAATTGCCTTTGCTCAAGATCGAAACGAGCAGAACAACCTTAGAGGACGTGTTTTTACACCTGACCAAAAAATGAACCTGACCGGCTTTCTGGCCTTGACCGAACGGGAAATCTCGCGCTTTCTGCGCGTCTGGCAGCAGACACTCATTCCTCCCGTTATTACCTCGGTTCTCTTCATCCTGATTTTTGGTTATTCTTTAGGATCCCGGATTAGGGACGTGGGAGGAGTTTCCTATTTAGAATTCATCGTTCCCGGCTTAGTGATGATGGGAATGATCATCAGCGCCTACAGCAACAGTTCCAGCTCAGTGTACATCTCTAAATTCCAGGGTAACATCCAGGAATATTTAGTGGCGCCGGTATCGTACTGGCAGATTATTCTGGCCCTGACGATTGCTGCTGTTCTTCGGGCGATGCTGGTCGGAATAAGCATCCTGGCTGTAAGCTACTGGTTTGTGCCGTTTTCCCTGCATCATGTGCCGGTGCTGTTCTATTTCATGCTGTTGACGTCATTATTGTTCGCCTTTGCCGGGATTGCCACTGGGTTATGGGCCAGTAACTGGGATCAGGTCAACGTCTTCTCCACATTTATCATTACGCCTCTGACGTATTTAGGCGGGGTATTTTATTCGATCTCCTCGCTACCGCTATTCTGGAGCACGGCGGCCAAATTTAATCCCATTCTGTATATGGTCGATGGCTTTCGCTATGGGTTAATTGGCGTGGCCGACGTTCCTGTAGTCTATTCCCTGATGGTTGTTTTTGTTTTAACGGCGCTGTTCTTCATTCTGTGCGTGCAGTGGTTTAGAAAGGGGTATAAGATACGGGCGTGAAGAGGTTTGGAAAAAAGGAGGTAAAGAGCCAGTATGTGGAAAGCTGGCTTGGCCAATATGCGAGCCGAGAACTGCCTTCGTTGATGAGGATTGTCAAGGTGCTTTTCTTCGAGTAAACAAGCCTGATTTGGGCGATAATAGCAAAACACATTAATAATGGAACAAATAGTGTGTTTTGCTAGGATAGTAAAGTGCCCATCAATAAGTTCCATTATTTGTGCACTTTACTATAAACTCATCGGGAAAAGCACGAGGCTCGCGGCCCGCCAGCTTTCCATGTACAAGAGCCACAAAAGTTTATTAATCTCCGATGTTTTTTAGGGCTTGCCGTATTCCCCTCTTTCATCTCCGGACTCCGCTACGCTGCATCCGGAGGGTTCAGATAGCGGCGAGCCCTAAAGTATTACGCCGAGCAATAAAGTTTATATATCTAAGCACATTACCAATTAGTATGAGTAAAGTAAGTATTGGTAAAACTGTAGATTATAAAACATTAGAAACAGCAATAGTTAAAGCTGCTGAAGAAGTTGGGTGGAAAGCCCGTTTTGAAGATCAATTTAACAAAAATTATAAATTGGGTTCTGTTGAAGAAGTTCAAGATTATGATGCTACTCAGGTTTTTTTAAAGGGAAGATTATTTAATGCCATGCAAATAAGGATTTATGGTAAAGGACCAACAGACAGTTTCTATGTTTGGACGAGCTATTCACATGGAGTTGCATCTGAGAGAAGAGTTCAAGAATACTTAAGTGCTGTTTCTAGAAATTTATAGGATCGGCGTAGGGCAATGTCGTATAACGTATGGGGTTTTGAGAAGTCGCCGCCACTCATTTCGTGATCAAATCTGCGGCGATTTGGGAGAGTCCCGAGCCGAGGGGCGAACCTCAAAACCCCTGTTAATGAAAATGTCAGGACACCCTCTTTCCTGCACTATGCGGATTTACTGAAGAAATTTAGAAACCGGTCTTACGTATCCATTCCGTAGTCTTTTAACCTATAGACGCCGGTAGTAATTTTAATAAATTTGCGAATGTCCCGATGAAAGGTCGGATCTTTACGTGCTTCTGCTAACGATTGCCCAAATTTCTGTTTCAACGATTTTACGGCTGCCATAACAGTTCAAAAAGCTGCTTTTAATATAAATCTTTCGGCCGATTTTTGGCAACAGGGTCGCCATAATGGGGGTTTGATTTTATCAGTTCTACTTTTTGATTGACGGCTTTGAGAATCATTCGCTCCGTTTTGGATGTTGGTGCTTCCTCGTTGAGATATTTGTAGACTTCCTCAGCTTCCGGAGACAACTTTACGCCAATAATCTTCATAATTCCAGCCCCTCGGCAATCGCTTTTCGCAGGTTTGGATTGGGATTATGAATCCAGGTAATACCACGAATGGTGACTAGAATTTTGTTGCTTAATTCCAGGTACTCCAGAATGACTTTAAGAGTATTGTGATTTACTTGACGTGGTAATCTGCGTTTGAGTTCTGCGATAGTTATAACACTTTCATTCATATTCTTGAGAACGTCCTCTACCATCAGGACAGTATTTAATGTTGGGGCATGTTCCAGCTTATGTTCTTGTTGCAATTCTAACATTTTTGTGTGTAATAATTATTAACTCATAACAAATAAATATTAACTTATATTTAAAGGTTTCGCTTGTTTGTAGTTTA
This sequence comes from archaeon, assembly GCA_023265925.1. Classification (GTDB taxonomy): domain Archaea; phylum Nanobdellota; class Nanobdellia; order Woesearchaeales; family GW2011-AR9; genus JAHFRS01. The sequence goes on along the minus strand of JAHFSD010000011.1, from coordinate 13,425 downwards.
GCGCAATTTTTGAGTCGGCCTAATTAGTGGATAAAACAAGAATTACCGCTACTAATAGGTATCTATAAAACCAAAAGATTTAAATAGTAGTGCCACTCTTAGAGGAATATTAATCAAAAATAGGAGGTAAATAAAATGACCTATGAAATGATAAATAAACCGAATCCTGTTATCAAAGTAGATTATACTCCAAATCCAGTTTATGGTCCAATGGGTAGAAAAGTTACTCCACTTGGACGGGATAGTTGGAAAATGCAACATAGGGAAGCTATGGTTCCAGATAGAACAATAAATGTAAAAAATCGCCCAACTGAATATTTGGATAATGAACCCATTGAACCAGTTCATTTGGATTTGACGCCTATTAGAACAATGGATGATTTAAAACAATAAAACGATTCTTGCTCTTAATTCTCTTATTTGATTGAACTTCGTTCTTGATTTACGGCCGACTCAAAGACTTTGCTTTGGAGTGCGCCCCTATAAGTAGACAAATAGCTAAGTCACAACCAGCTTACTAAAATAAAGAGGTGTGAACATGGGCGCACTCCAAAGTTAATCTTCCCGCACACAGTTAACGGGCACGTAAGAATTCTTGATTTCTCCACTAAGAATCGTTTTTACAACGATGTCAGCCCGTTGATTCTCAGCTTTGCCATTTATAATGTCGCGCTTAATATAATATGTTGTTCGTCGGCACCCTGGAAAATGCGATGTGACAATACCTTCGAGAGGAATAATTTCCGGGCAGTTGGCAGGGAAAGTTAAAATAGTTTTGCTAAGAGCAGTTCCTTCCCACTCACCAGAGCACACCGGTGAATGAAAGGCGTAATGTAAAAAATCTTTATTGATTTCGTAACGATTTTCTCCATATTTCTGGAGGAAAATTATGTTTGCTGTTCGAACTGGTGTATATTCTGCCTCTACTCTTTTTGAACAATGGATTAAGCTGCAAGCAGAGCCAACCACTGCTGCCAATCCTACCCTTCTGGCAAAGTTGCTCACTTTTTTAGTGTATTCATCCATCCTAATCATTATCCACCCTCGGCGCCAGAATGAAACTCAACTGCAGCCGGTCCACCACCTTATATTCCAGCTTCAACGGATAATCGTTGTTGAACTGCAAGGAGACCCGATCCGCCAGCTTCCCGCCCTGAATCATTTTCTTCAAATACTCCAAGGAGTATTTGGCTTTATGCTTCTCGGTGGAAGCGGTCTTAATGAGCGTCTTTTCATCCGGCTTGATCTCAATGAAAGCCTTGGATAAATCGCCTTCTGCTTTCACCGACAGCTGGCTTTTCTCGCCGAGGAAGGTGACCGATTCGGCCACCACACTCACGTCTTCAATTGATTCCGAAAGCATGTCAGAATCCATCTCTACCGCTAATGGGAACAGCAGTTCAGGGACTTTCTGCTCTTTTTCTTCCAGCTCCAGCAACGGGATGGAGAAAGAACGGACCGTAGCGCCTTTTAACTGGATTTTCAGCTTGTTCTCATCAGTCGTTTCCAACGTCAGCATGTCGTCGCTGCCGGCTCGACGCAGGATTTGCTTGACATTGTTCAGGTTAACCGCTAGTTCTTCCGTCCCCTGCACCTGGTATTGGGTAAAGCAGCTGCTCAGCAGCTTAAAAATGACCATGGAAACGTTCGCGGGGTCCATCGCCACCAGTTCCAGGCCCTGGCTGGTAGCCTTAAATTTAACTTCACTGACAATCTCGGAAATGATATTGATGCTGTCCTTAAAGTATCGTGGTTCAGCTAAGACTAATTTCATAGTATAACCCCCTTAGGCTGCTCCAGAGCAGAGGGCTTTATAAGATTTATTGTGCTCAAAAAGCGAAAGCTTTTTGGCCATCTTCCCACCGTCCATGGCGCACCAGGTTAAAATCAACCAGTATTATCTACTCCACCCACCAAATGTTTATAACTGCTTCTTTTCTCCCTCGCCACTATTATGTCCCGCAAATTAGGTTCTGGAGTAGGTCTTGCCGTCAATCCCTCATCGAATCTGCCTTATCTCCGTTCGTCGGCAGAGCGAGCCAACTGGAAGAGAAAAGCCGATAATGATCGGAAAGTCATCTACGATTACCTTACTGCCGTTTTACCGCTGCAGGAAGAAGGCTCACTGTCAGAACGCGTGATCTACTTTCCCTATCAACGTCTTGTATCCTTTGTTCAGAACGTTTCGCTTTCTGAAGAGAAGCAATCACGGCTGGAGCGAGAGTTGCGGGGTATCGAACAGCATTCTCTGGTTCGCGGTTATGTGCCTAGGGAACAGTTTGCCCGGCTGTTAGACCGGACGGAATGTTTAGCTGCTGTTGTTTCTTATTGCCGGAACCAACAGAAAAAATAGTGGGGACATTCAGGACGTTCTGGAATAATTCTTCATACCTTCAACCTTTTCCCGTCTTCCATCACGTGCACTGTTCCTGAGCCCAGCTGCCTGGCCAGCTCAGCAATCATCCTGGCCTTGGCCGGCTCGGCGTGAATGGGAATGATCTGCTGCGGCTTGACCATCTCTAACATGTCCCGGTGATCTTCCAACGCACCATGGCCGGAGACGTGCACGCCGGGAAAGAGGCGGACATTTTTGCTCTGCAGGGTCTGCTCTAACACCTGCCGGTTTTTAATGTTGGTAGGAACTGGAATGACATTACAGCTGAACACTACAATATCGCCCGGGTCAAATTTAAACGGTAATTCTCCCCGCGCCATTCTCGATAAGATCGAACGCGGCTCGCCCTGATGACCAGTGCAGACGATCAGGTACTTATCTTTCCCATCCTTCTGGATTTTTTTGAGCATCTCAGCAACTTTATCGTGGAAGCGGATCAGTTTAACGTCCTGTTCGAAATTAACCAGATCAATTCGCTGCGCTGCTTTCACATATTTATCCAGCGAACGGCCAAAAAAAACAATTTTCCGGTTCAACTTCTTTCCCAATTCAATGATACTTTTTAATCGGGCCAAATGAGATGAGAAGGTCGTCACAATCATCGCTTTTCCCTCACTCTGCACGCCTAACATCACATCTTTCAGCATCTCCTTGGCTACCGTCTCTGAGGGGCATTTGCGGTGCTCATGCGCATAGAGGCAATTCATGATCAGGACCGAAACGCCTTCCTTTCCCAATTGCTGCAGCCGCTCAAAATTAGGCTTCTTGCCGATAACCGGCTGCAGGTCGAATTTGAAATCATTGGCATACATGACTTTTCCGTAAGGGGTATGCAGCACGACAATCGCCGTATGGGGAATAGAATGGGTGATATGAACAAATTCAACGGTAATTTTATCGTTCAGCTTGTAGGACGAATTGGGATGAATGGTAATGAACTTGTTGGCGATCTGAATATGTTCATCACGGACAATGCTTTTCAGAATTTCAATGCTGTAGGGCGTGGAAATGACTGGAGCTTTAGGAAACATGCCGGCAGCAAACGGAACTGCTCCGATGTGATCCAGGTGCCCATGGCTGGGAACGATGGCTATTACTTTTTCTTTCCAGTCGTCAATGAAGCCATAATTGGGGACGGCATTCACTTTCAGCAATTCCTTGTAGGTTTTGGGGCTGACATCTTCCCGGTCTTCGGTATAGGCAACATAATCCGACATGCTTAAGCCCATGTCCAGAATCACAACTTCATCGTCAATCTTGACGGCAACGCTGTTTCCTTCCGTGCGGGAAAAGCCGCCGATGGTGCAGAGTTCAAAGGGCATTTTAAGCGGGTTGAAGAAGAAAGTTTAAAAAGCTTTACTTCTTTCCGGATCCCCATGGCCACGATCAAACAAACCTTAAAGTACCCTTTCGTCAAATTCGCCCGCCTCTGGAACTACTGGTGGTGGCTTGTTCCTATCTGGGGCTGGTTAGTGGTGGGCGGATATGTTGTCCGCATCGCTGAAGAGTTGCGGAAAGGTAAAAATGAGGAATTGCCGGCTATCCGGCCGTTTACAGGGTTGTTCAGTACTGGCTTCTTCCTGCTGATCGCCCTGCTCGTCCCTCTCCTGGCAACTGCTTTCCTGGCGCGAGCCTCTTCCTGGCTTTTGATCGTGTTTATTTACATCGTTTTAATCTCTCCCTTGCTGGTCTTTCAGTTTTCAGAAAAGAGAAAGGTCAAAGACGGAATGAATATCTTCCGGGCCACCAGACTGGTTTTTAGCCACCTTGGCTCGTTCCTGGTAACCTGGCTGAAGATGATTGTTGTCATGATCATCTGGAGCCTGGCCTCGCTTCCAGTCATAACCTTGCTGATCACTTTGCCCGCCCTGCGCTTTGGAGGATTCCGCCTGTTTGCTGATTTCTATGCCGAAGCGGTCGAGCGGCAACAAAAGAAGTCCAACGTGAAGAGAAGAAAAGAAATCGAGAAAGATATCGGCATTTCTATACAATTCCGGAAGAAGCCGACGAAGAAGTGATTAGGCAATTCTTTTCAAATAATGTCGAAAATAGGGCGGGCGGCCGGTCAGAGCATGGTGGAATTCACCTGTTTTAATTACTCTAACTCTTCACCTAAGATCGTATCGATATCTACCATCCTTTGTTCCGTCATTGTTGGCCAGCGTTTAGGGATGAATTTATTAAAAATGTACTGGTAAATGTCTGCGGTGCTCAATTTTTCTGACAAGATTCGGGCAATTAAGGCTATTCCATGGAAAATATTCTCCTCAGGAAAAAAGGATGATAGGTGAATCAGTACCGGGAAATCGTCTGTAAAGAAAGGCAATCTTCCTTTTTGGGCAATCAAAAAAACGCTTAAATCCGTCTCGGTAATTCTTTGCCGGCCACTCACGCCCAAAACTTTCTTTAATTCCTGCAGCCCCTGTTCTTTCCTGATGGTTAAATTTCCTTGAAGAACTTTCTGGGCCGAGCGTCCCAGCACGTCGTTATGCTGAGCAAAGTCTTTTAATTCCTGTTCTGCCCGTGTTGAAGTTATAAAGTTAAACCTGCTTAAGTCAACAAAATGAAAGTCATCGGCCACGATTTGCAATGATAACAAGGTCCCCGTATCGCAGGCTAGGCCATTCTCCATTGTTTAAATTTCCGGGACGTTCTAATAATCTGATTAATCTCAAAAGCTCGTTGCGGCCCTAACACTTTCACCAATTGGGAATAATCAACGAGACCAAAGCGGTAAAAATCAGTTACCATCTTTTCCATAAGATAATAGCCGGGATTTTCTTTAATATGTTCCAGAACAAACACAGAATTCCGAATGAGAGAATCAACAAACTTGCTTCGGCTAATCTGGTGCTGTTCGAGAATCTGGTCAAGATGGCGGGTGTGCTCTTCCTCCAGGGACATTTGTATTTTTTGCTTCATGGATGGATAAATCGTTCAATACTATATAAAGCTTCCTATACATTTCCACATACTGTCCCCCGCCCGAGAGCACGATGCTTCAACAGGGAAAAACGGCGGACTGCCGGATAAGGGGACACCCCTTATCAACCCCGGAGCTGCGCTAATGATAAATAAATGCGGACGGCAGGACTCGAACCTGCGTAGGCACTGAGCCAATAGATGGCTTACATAGAGTTTAGTCATGGCACTCACCTGAGCACTCATCACTCCAATGCCTTGAGTCTATCCCGTTTGGCCACTCCGGCACGTCCGCATGAACGTGAGTGAATGCGGACGTTCAAAGGCAGTTAGCCTTTGTCCACGTCCGCATGGGGAACTCAGTATGAAGAATTGTTATAAATTTAACTGAAAAAAAAGAAATCTACTGCACCTTTCTCAACTGCGTCTCAATATCCCGTAACTGCATCTCGAGCTCATCTAACTCATTCTTTTTAGGCACTTCCCTTCCTGCTCCCCTGGGCCGGGGCTCTTCCGGCTGCTCTTCCAGCTCTTCCGGCAAGGCGGGAACTTCTTCCTTGAGCGCTCTTAACTTCCCTTTGGGCAGGTGCTTCCGCAGGCGGTGGTTGATGAGAACGTTCAGTTCCTTGACATCGCTCTTCAGCGCGGTAAAGGTCATGACCTTCTCTTCCTGAAGCTTGCGGAATTTTTCATAACCCTGCATGAAAATGATGATTTCCCGCAGCGTTTCCAGCAAATCCTTCCTGAGAATTTTAGGGTCAGAGACCTGTACCATGTACTCGGGCTCTTTCTCTCCCGCCTGGTGCTTGACTTTTTTCACTACCCCTTCTTTTTTCTTCAGTGCCATTTTTTCTTTAATACCATATTTTCTTCGGTGCCATAGTTACATCTGTTCCGGCTCGCTTAACGAATGGTCGATGAAATCTACTTTCTTTTCAATCTCCACTAAGGAATTCTGCCATAACTCAACCTGATGATCTTCCTCGTTCTTCAGTTCGTTAATCTTGGCTAAGGTTTCCTTGGCTTCTTCCATCTTCCGCCGTATCGCCTTGATTAAGCTCAAAACATCATTATATTCTTCCACTTTGACAAAAACTGGCATTCGTTCCATTTTTATTCACCCGCTTTAAAGGTTATTCGATCAATCATGGATAGATGATCATGCATGCTGCGGACGGCCCGCCGCAAATGGGCAAAGTTGTTCTCCTCATTGTATTCGGACGTTTCCAGCTTGCGGTCCGTTTCCTGCATCTCATTGATCTTGGCTTTGATGCCGTCCATCTCTCCCAGGACGCGCTGGTAGACGTCCACCTTGATGTAGACGGGCTTTTTCTGTAGCTTGAAGAAAGGAGCTGCTGCTCTTTTAAGTGAAGGCAACGATTCCTCGGGAAATTCCTCTTCCGGCAGAGAGAAAGGTTCTTCTAACCCGGCTGCCGCTTTGATCTGGTCTGGTTCAATCACCCGTTCTCTTCCCGCCTTTCCCGGTAGGCGTAATTCGCCCTCGCCGAGCGGTCGGCCTTCCGGAAATGGTACCTGCGACCTCTTTTTTCCAAATAACCAGCCCATAACCACCATTAAACCGGCAGCATTTATATACTTTGTTTAGTATTCTGGAATGGTGAAGTGGAAATATTTATATTGTAGCCGGTCTTTCCTCCGGGAAAATGGGGTGGGTAAAATGAGGTGGATGAAAATAATTATCCTGTTCCTGGTGGTTGCTCTGTTCTCTGCCTTTTCCCTGGCGCTGATCCAAATCAACGAAATCATGTACGATCCGGGGCAGTGCTCTGACACGTTGTGTGAATGGGTGGAATTACATAACCGGAATGAAACTGCTGTCAATCTAACCAACTGCCTGCTGGAAGGAAAAAATCTTACCACCACCATTCCGGGGAATGGTTATTTAATCGCCGCCAGGAATGTTAACAATTTTACTGCTTATTTTGGTCCCGTGGACAACATCATCCCGCTTTCTTTCAGCCTGACCAACAGCGGAGATACGGTCACTCTCAACGGCACATCCTACTGCAACGATACGGTAGATTACACCCCCTTTACAGCTTTCGCCAACGGCAACAACAAAACCCTCGAGAAGGACGGCGAAGGCAATTGGCGCGAAAGTCGCTTTGCCGGAGGTACTCCAGGAAGGGAAAACAGCGTTGCTAACATCTCTTCGGATTACTCGTTCCTGGTCATTTCGGAAGTGCTGGCCAATCCGTTTGACAACGATGATGCCGACAAACCGGAAGGAGAGTGGATTGAAATCCTTAATTATGGAGATAAGGAAATTCATGCTGGCGGGATGAGCATTACCGATTTAAATGATGAGCATGAATTATTCATCGCGGCCTCAACCGTGCTCAATGAGGAAGAGCTGTTCGTTCCTCCTGGCGGCTATATCGTCGTCTATCGCAACGGCGACAGTGATTTCAGCCTGAACAATGATGATTACGAAGAAGTGCGCTTGTTCGCACCCGATGGACAGCTGATTAATTTCATGTCTTATACGGGAACAACGGAAGGCTTGTCCTGGAGCAATGTTGACGGTTCCTGGTATGAAACCAATCCCACGCCGGAAGAAGACAATGAATATACCGGCGAATGCATCTGGTTCCTCTATCTGGACGTCAATAATTCGATTTACCGTCCGGACGATTTTTCTTTCAGCATCATGGTTTCCCGCCTGGCCGGATTGGTGGATGCCGTAACCGTACGAGGACAGATTGAAGAGATCAATGGCAATATTGTGCAGAGCTATGCGCCCTGGACAAATGTTACGATTACCTCTGACCGCACGCAAAAATATTCTCCCCATCTGGCTGAAGGGGTCTATCAGGCCAGCTTTTGGTTTGAAGAGCCACCCTGTTTAGATATTAATCCCAATCTGTATCGTGTCAATCGTCTGATTGCGATTAATCCCCAGTATCAGCAGAGTGCTTCCACGCTGGCCATCAATTCCCTAAACCTGGGCAGCGACCAGAAAGTAAAGTGGGGCGAGCAGTTTGACGTGAAACTGGAAGTGTATAAAGGGAATGCCACTCGCAGCAGCATCAGCGCCTGGGTAGAAAAAGAGGGAAGAAAAGTAAGTGATGAGACGACTTTAAATGCCTATGATCAGTATCAGCACTATTCTCTGACGATTCCCGTTCAATTGATTCCCAACTGTGATGGGGCAGTAGCGGATGGTGCTGCCCGGGTGCTGGTAGAAGGGTTAGGTTTGCAGAAAGAGCAGGAACTTACCATTGAAGGCCGGGATACAGATGTCTGCCAGGAAATCAAAGTTGAAGTTACGGAAAAGAGTAGAGAAAGGAGTAAAGGAAGAAGCACCAAGGCAACTACCACAAAAACGTCCACAAAAAATCCCTCATTTCAGCTCCTGGAACTGCCGGCTTCCCTGGAGCCGGGCGGCGTGCTCCGGGCGCAGGTCCAGATTCTTAACGATGTAAAACCACACGAGTACCAAGTCTGGAGCTACATTTATCGCGGCAATAAATGTTATACCTGTCAGGAATCGACCGCACCGAAAGAGGCAAACGTACAGAAATTCCGGCTCGATGGACAGGAAGCAAAAGTGGTTGATTTCCTGTTAAAAGTGGATGATGCTGTTAAAGAGGGAGAGTATAAAATCAAAGTTAAAATCAACAAGGACAACCAGAAGACGAACAAGGAATTGACTAATTCGATTTATGTTCTGGAACCAAAGAAAGAAGTTGTGGAAACCAAAGAAACAAAGGAAACTGCCCTATCCTCTTTGAGTGCGGGGGAAGGCAGGAGTTCTTCCCTTCCCCGCGCTGAAAAGAAGCGGATTGCCGACGGGCTGACTGGCTTTGTGGTCTATGAATCAAGCGCCGAGAAAGGGAAGAAAGTGGTGCCTTATCTGCTGCTGGTGTCGATGGGGCTGGTGCTCGTGATTGTGCTGTGGAAGAAATAACCCTGGACGGCTTCCCGTAGCTCTTCACCAATCTGAAGCGGCTTCTCAATAGAGGGAAACGCCGCCGCCAGTGCCAAGAGGTGAGCCGAGAACTGCTTTCGTTCCTGAGGATTATCAAGGTGCTTTTCTTTGGGAAGAAATACTGGATTTGGACGATTGAGCAAGCCAGAAAAGCACGAGGCTCACGGCACAGGCGGCGTTTCCCGTTTTAGGCAGCGTGGGGCTGGCCGCGAGGCTCGCCCGTTTCCCGCTGCTGTTCTCGTCGTAGATCCCAGTAGTGAAGGAAGAAACGGTAACCTGACGGGCGGAGTGCAAGCACTGGCACAGCTCGCCTCGCTTCTAGGCCTAGCCCCACGCTGCCATCGTCGAGAAGCCGCTTCAGGATACTACAGGCGTTACAGCTTCCCGCAATTCTTATAAACTGCAAGAGAACTATTCTGTTCATGCCTGTTTTGGAAGCAGCCCAGAACTACCTGCACCTGCTGGTTGTAGCTATCGCTATCCTGCTCATCGGCTTTAGTGCCGGCCTGCTGGCCAAGAAAATCCTGCAAAAGGTCCTCCGGGAAGTGGAATTCAATAAAATCATGGCTCTGGCTGGGATTAACTATAACCTGGAACGCTGGCTGAGTTCCTTGGCGGCCTATGTGATTTACGTCATTACGGTCATCCTCTTCCTTGACTACCTAAATATACGCCGTGTAGCTTTGTATTCGTTTATTGGAGCGGTTATTATTCTTATCGTCCTTTCCCTGCTAGTTACCCTTAAGGATGTCATTCCTAACCTGCAAGGCTGGCAGAAAATCCGCCGATGGAAAACGGGAAGAAGAGTAGCTGTCCAGAACATGGCCGGGAAGATTGAACGCATTGGGTATTTACAGACCAGGATCAAAACTCCACGTGGAGATATTTTGTATGTGCCTAATGCCTTGTTCCGGGTGGGGGACAGAATTAACAGAGATTAATCTTTTAGGATGATAACGTATGGCATTTTGCAGCACATAATGTACAGAACACAAAGAAATCGAAGATTTCTTGTGCCCCAAAAATGCAAAACATTTTTCAGGGGATTTGGAAGTTGAGAGGGGCGGCGGGGGTTTAAATGAGGAAAATTATTTTTTATTTGTAAAATTGATGGTTCTGAAAAGGATTGCGGGACGGCTTCTCCTGTTAAGTTCCTTTACCCTGTGAAGTGGGGGAAAAGGGCGTGTTTGTTTTTTTTGAAATAGAAAATTCTTTAGATGAAGCCGTCCATTTTAAATAGTTTTATAAATATTGACCTTTTGTTGTTGACTAATAGCAAAACACATTAATAATGGAACAAATAGTGTGTTTTGCTAGGACACACAGAATTTTCCATCGGTGGAAAATTCTGGTGCACAAGAGGAGACGAACTCCTCTTCGTGTAGTAAAGTGCCTATCAATAAGTTCCATTATTTGTGCACTTTACTATAATATAAAAAGAGGAATAAAATTGAAAAAATGTTTGATATTATTTTGTACTTTAGTGTTTCTTGTTGTAATTTATGGGTGTGCTACAAAGACCCCAGAAAATTTTAATTCACCTTCCAAAATAGTGCAAACGGGGGATAAACAAGTTGGAGAGCAGAATGCAAAGACCACTGGAAGTGTGTCTGATGTTGATCCAGAATTTAATCTTCCTGCTAATCCGGATATCTCTGGATGGGTTCAGACATCCGGTCCATTAGGTGGAACCGTAATTCGGATGTTACCCCACCAAGGAACAGTTTGGGCCTCTCTGTATTCTGGCGGAATCTACGAACTACAAAAAGATGATTCTTGGAAACAAATTGCCGTGGGACACGGCATTCCAGAAGTTCGTGCCTTTGATATTGTAACTGATCCTAACGATCTCAACATCGCCTACGTTCCAGAAACAATTAAGTGCGTGGCAAAAACAATCAACAACGGAGTCAGCTGGAATCCTTTATGTGATAAAATGTTAAAAGCTATTGATTCCCCTAATTTTAGTCCTCTTACCCTCGCGCTTGATACTGCCAACCCAAAGATACTTTACGTTCCTGGAAATACTCATGATGACACTAGTGTACTTCTCGTTTCAAAAGATGGCGGAGAAACCTGGGAAAAACGCTACACTTTCGAAAGCCATCACGATTTTAATCATCTCATTTTTTTTAACTCTAAAATGTATCTTTCGACGCGCGAAGACGGCGTTTTCGTTTCCTCTGACCAAGGCAAGAGTTGGATGCCTTTCAACAACGGTCTCAAAGAGTTGACAACTGCCCGCTTTATTATATTTAAAGATGATCTCTATCTAGTTGGCGCGCGATTGCAACACAATGTTCGTGAGGGCGGTGAGCTGTATCGCCTTGCTCCTGATGGCTCATTGTGGGAACAAGTACCCGGGCTTAACCAAGTGACTGGTCTTGGGTCGGATGGAAACACACTCTTTGTTGGAACATGGGACCCAAACCCAAAACTGTGGATCTCAACTGATGGTCAATCGTTTAAGGATCAGGCATCACGTGGTTTACCACCAGATTCGATTGGAGAAATTGTCAGTTTAAATTCAAAGATTTATATCGGTGCAGGTAGTAATGGCGTTTATGTATCTTCAGATAATGGCAATACCTTTGAGGAATTGAACAAAGGTATGGTTTCCGTTGCAACACGGGAAGTGCATGTTAACCCCGTAGATGATAATGAGATATATGTAGGAACTTGGGATCGGCTCGGTTTTTATTGGTCGAAGAATGGCGGCAAGGGATACAAACGTGTGGCTGCGGATTGGTTCGTTCTCACGCTGCAGCCTAATCCCCATGATTTTTCTCAGTTATATCTTGGCGGTGATCGCTTTTTTAGCGGTACTGTCTCCGGCCAATTTACCGAAAAAAACAAACCTGGAAGTTCTATGGCATTTATCAAGTCAATCGGAATAGATCCTAATAACTTTAACCATGTTCTTGTAGGTGTGGCAAGCCAGGTTGCAGAAACTCCACCGGGCGAGGGACTATGGGAATCAAAGGATGGAGGAAATAGCTGGACCAGAGCGCAAGGAATTGGAAATTTTGCAGTGTATTCCATCTTATTTAATCCAAATGGTCCCAACATAGTGTACGCATCAGCGTTGGGAGGGGGTGTCTTTAAGAGCACTGATGGTGGAAGTCACTTTATCTCTCTTGGTAGCGGTGACGAGCTTAAGTATACATACAGATTAGCGATGTCTCCCACAGATTCGAATGTGCTGGTTGCGTCTTCAAACTTATTTTTCGGTCAGCTTTCCGACCAAGAACAAATTTCTGGCAAGTACGGGGGAATTTTCCAGAGCAGGGACGGTGGCGCGACCTGGAAAGAACTTACCGCGGGAATTCGGCAGTATGAGGGCGGAGAAAGGGAGGAGGATTTTCTTGGCTGGCTGTATAATTTTGGCCACTTGCCAAATTATGAAATGGTTCTTATTGATCCCAAAAATCCAGATCATCTTGTGGTTGGTCATCATGGAGAAAATGTGGTTGAAACAAATGACGGTGGCGCCACTTGGAAAAAAGTAGGAGCCAGTGAAATGGTTCCTGGTGGAGTCCACAATTATGCCTACTGCTTAGGCACCTCGCCAAGTTTTAATAAGTTCTATGCCTGTACGTGCGGTCGCGGCTTGTTTCAAGGCGTAATGAATAAAGAAAGGTATCTCTCCAATAGCTTAACCGGCGATGCAGTGTACACGGAGGAGTCAGATGAACATCAGGCTCATAACGCGCAAGAAGCCAGAGAGATAATTTTATCAGGAGAATACAATCATCAGCACTAAAGCACCAGTAGTTTTGTTCTCGTTCAGAAATGTCCCTCTCTCACTCGTTTAGCTACTAACTTATGCGCTCAGGCTGTCCCACAATTACCAAAAATGTATACTGGCGGCATTGTCGGAACATTGATTTTACAAAATAGGCCGTGCCAAAACATCAAATCATGCCTCCGACGAAGAGCAAAAATAATTATGGGACAGCCTGCGCTGTTAAACTCTTTTACCATACAAAGTGGGGTAAAATTGCGTCCGCAAAGTAAATTTGAAGTCCTCGTGTTTTATAATATGAGCGAATGCGATGTGTCAAGAACAAGAATTAAGGGCAGTTTTCCGTAGTATTTATAAAGTTTAAATTAGTACTTCTTTGTAGGGAGGTACACTAACATGAAAACTCTTAAA
>JAHFSD010000010.1:26228-37400 GCA_023265925.1 archaeon | reverse complement strand
ACGGCCATGCAATACCTCTCGGCTCGTCAAGTAAGACATTTAATCTGACCTTCATCCTGCCGTCGCTGCTGGTGAGATTCTCTGCGTAGAGTTAGATTAAACCGCACGCCGCACCCCTTGTGGTGCTCTCCCGCCAATTCCTTTAAGTTTCAGCCTTGCGACCGTACTTCCCAGGCGGTGAACTTAATGCCTTCGCGCCGATGTCGCCTATCCCCGAAGGATACGCAACATCTAGTTCACAGCGTTTACGGCTAGGACGACTCGGGTAATTAGCAAATAAGAGCACATAATTCACACTTTGTTTGCCAGTCGTTCTTCAGGCAAAGACAAACGTCAAGTGTCGTGCCACTTCACGAAGTGAAGGTGGCACTTGAGTGCACTATCAAATGGTGCTCCATTTGTATCTAATCCGGTTTGCTCCCCTAGCTTTCGTTCCTGACCGTCGGACCCGTTCTCGTGAGACGCCTTCGCCACGGGTGGTCCTCCGGAGATTATTGCATTTTACCGCTCCCTCCGGAATACCTCTCACGCCTCCCAGTCCCAAGACCAGCAGTATCTCAAGCACGTCGTTTTGTTAAGCGCAACGATTTCACCCAAGACTTACTGGCCCGGCTACGAACGCTTTAGGCCCAATAATTGTGATCCCCACTTGTGGCGCAGGTGTTACCGCGGCGGCTGGCACCCGTCTTACCCACCACTTATTCGCCAAGCTGTTTACACTTGGCAAAAGCCCAGACAGTGTCTGAGCACTGGGAGTTCCCTTATCGCAGTTGCCTGCAGTGTAAAGTTTTCGCGCCTGCTGCACCCCGTAGGGCTAGGGTCCGTATCTCAGTACCCCTCTCCGGGCTCCCGCTCTCACGGCCCGTACTGATCGTAGGTTTGGTGGTCTTGTAATAGCGCGGAACAGTTAGAGTTACCATTCTGCTCCGGCCAGCATTACACCGCCAACAGCCTAATCAGCCGCCAACTCATCGTATGGCCTTGCGTTTGAAAAAGAGGACATTCCAGTACCCCTTTCCTATCCGGTTTTGCTCTCAGTTTCCCGAGGATATCCCGAACCATAAGGCAGATTATTGACGTGTTACTGAGCATTCAGCCTGTGCTCTTGCGAGCCCCCTGACTTGCATGGCTTAGTCGAACTCCCATAGCAGCGATCTCCCGCAGGATCAACGGGAATTAGTACTAATCCTGTATTTCATACGGCCAACTGAAACTTATCGTCGTATCGTCTACTAGGAATTGGATCACCTCGTTCATACTCAAAGTTACTTGAGCACACATGTTGTAACGAATTTCTGATACGGCGGATTATTTATAAAGCTTTCTGTGACGCACGAGGAAAATTGTAGTGTCATGGTTCACTGGATTTTAGACGGAAGAACAAGCACGGAAGTACAAGAAACTGGTGGAGATATTGGTGTAAAACTCTTTTTTCTTTATCTCTTCTTTTTTCCTCATTCAGAAAATCAGAGCATTTCCACCTGCGGAAGTGTCCAAAAGCCTCATGTAAAATTTCTCACTTTTTTATCCCGAATAAAAGGGGTAGTAAATCTTTTAGCCAAGCCAAAGCCAGAGAAATCTTTCTGGTGCGACAACAGTGCTACCTCGACTTCATCGCCGATGCCTACTTCTGCCTGCTGCAACTTTTCCTGTGGCAGCAAGACTCCTAAAGAAGTCCCGATTTTCCGAACTTTGACTTTGAAAATGTCGGTCATGGTAAGATTATAATAAGTTATAATAAGACTATATATGTGTTTCCGTGGTGGAAAATAGAATCACCTGAGAGAGGAGATACTCCCTAAACAGAACACTACGCTGCGGCCATCTTCCTTCTGCGCTTTTCCTTCTTGATGCGCTTGCGCTGCCACTTCCAGCGCATTTGCCCTTTCTTCTTCCAGCGGCGGGAACTGCGTTTCATGCTTGGTGAGAATACAGAGCCGGTTTATAAAGATTTGCCCCACGCCCGAAAAGTTTAAATACCCCCTGATGTTACGTTCTCCAGAATGGAATGATAGGTGTTCAATCATTCTTAGGATTCTTTCCGAGCGGAGCGAGGAAAGTTACGAATGAAATGAGTATATACCATGGAAGAACAGCTGAAGACCGGAACGACGACCATCGGCATGGTCTGTAAAGATGGTATCGTCCTAGCCGCCGACAAACGAGCTACTGCCGGCAGCCTAATCGTCGACAAGCGGGCTGAGAAAGTCCACATCCTCAACGATGATTTTGCCGTCACCATTGCCGGCAGCGTTTCCGATGCCCAGCTGATCATCAAGCTGATACGGGCTGAATTGAAGTTAAAGGAAGTGCGCACCATGAAAAAAGCCAGTGCCAGGGAAGCGGCCAATTTATTAGGCGGGATATTGTATGGCAACCTGCGCCGGATGAGCATGTATCCCGGGATAGCCCATTTCCTGATGGGCGGGAAGGATCGAGAAGGTATTCATTTATACGATTTATTTCCTGATGGCAGCGTCACCCGGATCAAGGATTTCGTTTCTTCCGGGTCAGGATCCGTGTTTGCCTATGGCGTCTTAGAGAGCCAGTATAAGCCCGATCTGGCCGCAGCTGATGGCGTCAAGTTAGCCATCCGGTGCATCAATACGGCCTTGCAGCGGGACACCTATTCCGGCAATGGCATTGACGTGGTAGTGGTAACCGACAAAGACATCAAGCGGGTGCTGCAGAAAGAGTTAGAAATCAGCCTATAAGATTCTGATCACAAACATTTTACACATTTTAGGTAGAATATGCCCGACATCCATAAGGAAATCCTGAAAGTACTGCCGGAAGGGAAGATCTCTGAGGCGACCTTTGAAGGCGCCAACATTGTGCTCTACACCAAAGACAAGGATTATTTTTTAGACAACCAGGGCACGATTCGCGCCGCCGTCTCGGAATTCAAGAAGCGGATTGAGCTGCGTCCTGACCCTTCCCTCTGTCTGGAAGTAGAAGAGGCTGAAAAAGCCATCCGCACCATCATTCCGGAAGAAGCAGGCCTCCAGGAAATAATTTTTGATCCACCCCGTTCGATGGTGATGGTCCATGCCGGGAAGCCCGGCGTTGTGATTGGCCGGCAGGGCGAACTGCTGCGTGAGATCAAGGAAAAAACCATGTGGGTGCCGCTGATTGAACGCATCCCGCCCCTGAGAAGCAAGTTGATTGAAAGCATCCGCTCCATTCTGTACGAGAATGCCACCGAACGCAAGAAATTTTTGGATAAAGTTGGCCATCGCATCTATGACGGCTGGCTGCGGGAAAAAAAGCACGAATGGATCCGCGTTTCCTTCCTGGGAGCATCCCGTCAGGTGGGCAGAACCTGTTTCCTGCTGCAGACGCCCGAGTCCAGAATCCTGATTGACTGCGGCATTGACCCGGGTGAAGAAGGCTCAGAGAGCTATCCTTTCCTTGACGCGCCGGAATTCAACATCCAGGAAATTGATGCCGTGATCGTTTCCCATTCACACTTGGATCACTCGGGACTGATCCCCTACCTGTACAAGTTCGGCTACAAGGGGCCGGTTTACTGCACTGCCCCGACGCGGGACATCATGGCCTTGCTGCAGTTAGACATGACTAAGATTGCCCGCAATGAGGGAAAAGAGCCGTTGTACACCAGCGATGAAGTGCGGCAGATGGTGCTGCATACCATCTGCATCGATTACGATGAAGTGAACGACATCACCCCCGACGTGCGGCTGACGCTCTACAATGCCGGGCACATGCTGGGCAGCTGCATCATCCACCTGAACATTGGCAACGGACTGCATAATTTTGCCTACACGGGCGACCTGAAATATGGCCGGACTAACCTGTTGGAGCCGGGCAACACCCAATTTCCCCGTTTAGAGACGTTGATGATTGAATCGACCTATGGCGGGCGGGACAACCTGATGGCGGAGCAGGAAGCCGATGATTACATGACCGAGGCCATCAAGAAGACGTTTGAACGCGGCGGGAAAATACTGATGCCTGTTCTTGGTTCAGGGCGGGCACAGGAAGTGATGATCATCTGTGAACGTTTGCTGCGGGAAGGCCGGATTCCGCCGGCGACCGTCTACCTGGACGGCATGCTCTGGGACATTTCAGCGATTTACACTGCCTATCCGGAATACCTGAACCGCAACGTGCGGCAGGAAATTTTTCATACCGAAAACAATCCTTTTTTATCGCCGGTCTTTAAACGGGTCGGTTCACAGAAAGAGCGCAAGCAGCTGATGCTGGAAGAAGGGCCCTGCCTGATCTTAGCGACGTCCGGCATGCTGCAGGGCGGCCCGTCGGTTGAATACCTGAAAGGGCTGGCGGAAGACAAGCGCCATTCGTTGATGTTTTCCTGTTACCAGCCGCCTAATTCGCTGGGCTACCGGATCCGTGCCGGTGAGAAGGAGATCATGATGCGTGAGAACGGCAAGCAGCAGGCATTGAAGATTAACATGGAAATATATAAAGTTGAAATTACCCAGCATTCTGACCGGCGGCAGTTGATGAATTACATCAAGCGCTGCAATCCGCAGCCGAGGAAAGTGATTGTTGTGCATGGCGAGAATAGCCGCTGCCTGGATTTGGCCAGTTCGATCTACAAGCAGTTTCGGATTGAGACGATTGCGCCTAAGAATCTGGATGTGTTGAGGATACGGTGAAGATGCGGAATGTAGAGAGGAAGTGAATAAAAACTGCATCGGCCGGGACTTTCTGAGCATTTACACTAGATTGCTAGTATCGTGGGGTTTCTTTCCGAACAACGTGAGGAAAGTCACGAACGTCAGTGAGTATACCAACCGCAGGAAGGAATACCCCACCTGAGTACGACTCGCCTAGTGTAACTGGCCTTCGAACCCGGATAGTCAGCTTTCTCTGCACTTGATTTGCCTGGAAGGCTGAAGTCCTGCCATTAGACCACCGATGCATGGCCTGCCCAATTAGAGCGTACTATATAAAATTTGTTCCCCGCGCGGTGGATAGCGGTGAGTGGCGTGAAAAAGTCAATAATTTTCAACTATTCTATCCTGCACTAACAAAATCTTTTTAAATGCCTTTCTTATCCCTAGGCTATGTCAGAAATATCGGGCGAGAAATGCCCCATCTGCGAGGAAAATAAGATGACGCTCAAGGAAGAGCAGATGGACATCCCTTATTTTGGGAAAGTTTTCTTATTCTCGATGAACTGTTCCGGCTGCGGCTACCGTAAAGCGGACGTGGAGCCGGCGGAAGCCAAAGAGCCGTGCCGGTACACCTTTGATGTGGCTTCCGTGGAAGACCTGAATGTTAAAGTGGTGAAGTCCGGCGATGCCACGGTGAAGATTCCTCATATCATCACGATCGAGCCCGGGCCGACTTCTGAAGGTTACGTGACCAACATTGAAGGGCTGCTTGACCGTGTTAAGAAAATGGTAGAAAGCAGCATTGAAGGTGAGGACGATGATGCCACCAAAAAGAAGGGCAAGAACATGGTCAAGAAATTAAATAGAGTGATGGCCGGGCAGGACACGTTGAAGATCATCATTGAAGATCCCACCGGGCATAGTGCGATCATCTCAGATAAAGCGCAGAAAGGGAAGTTGTGAAGATAATTTGCCCAAGAGATGACCAGAAGAGAGTTATGGATAGATTGATCATTTCTTCTTGAATTTAATTCCCGATGTTTTCATTCTCTCCTGAAAAGCAAATTGTAATCTAAGCTTGAACAACTTTTCCTCATCCTCATCAGTCTGGTCAGATTGTTTATTGGCTTTTTCTCGTTTCATTTCTTCTCCTCCTTCTTGAACGCCTGCGCCAGGTCAATGAAATATTTCCCTTCCTCCAGCTTGATGATCAGCGGATCCTTCCTGAACAGATGAACTAAATCCAGCTCGTACTTGCCCGGCTGCACCACGCGGATGGCTTCCAGGTCCAGAATGACGGGACGATCTTCCTCTTCCTGCTTGAGGTGCAGGATCTCGGCCACATCCTGCTCAATGTGCTTTTTGTCTTCCTCGGAAAGATCGCTGAGCATCTCCTTGCCGAAATCAACGTCCTTCTGCTTGATGAAGAAAAAAAGCCGGGCGCCACAACTGCAGCCTTTCAGGATTTCACTGGCTCCATCCGGCCACAACGTACTGCATCGCACGCATTGGTGGGGCATGAGTGTTATTTTCGGTGTAGGGCTTCCCGTTCTTTCCTGTTCCTATCTTCTCTTTCGCCTGCTGCCGTTGTCCTTAGTGAACAATTCGATCTTGTCCGGATTCTTCTCGATCTTTTTCACGATGGAGGCCGGGCCGATAATCGTCAATCCCTGCCGGTCGCCCAGCAGCAGGCTGGCCATGGTCCCTTTGAATTTTTGAAAACCTTCCAGTTTGCTCTTGTCCGGATAAATCACGCTCAGCTCAATCCCCTTGAATTTGGGAGAAATCTCTTCCATGGTGATTTCAATCAGGTCGGCTTCCTCCTGCTTCTTCAGGCGGCCTTCCATGATGATGATCTTGTCTTCCTTGACGATGTTAAGGAGCTTGTTCACGCGCTTGGCCGGGCTGAGCTCTTCCATGTCCTGGTACGGCACGAATTGAAAAGTTACCATGTTTCCTCTTTTGGTGATAAGGATTTTTTCAGGGTTTTTAAATGTTGTTTTTGTGTGGGACCAATACACTTTTACTGTCCCACACCCTTTTGTGTGGAGGAAGTGCAATTGCCTGCTGTCTCTATTTCACCAGCTTGAACAATTGCTCATAAAAGTCTTCCACGTTCTTGCCATACTTGGCCGACATGCCAATGACTGGATACTGCGGGAAAGCGGCTTTCACCGTCTCAATGCTGGCTTTTTTAAGGTCAGTTTTATTAGCAGCAATCAATACTGGAATATTTCTGGCCTGCAGGTTGCCGATAATCGTGATGTTGACCTGGCTATAAGGGTCTTTAGTCGCATCCAGAACTACCACGACCGAATCCATGTTATCCAGCCACTTGATGGCATCAATCACGCCTTTCGTTGCTTCCTTGGCCCGCTTCTTGGCTTCGGTTTTGGTCAGGCCTTTGCGGATGAATTCCTCATAATCAATCTTGGTGGCAATGCCGGGCGTGTCCACCAGTGAGAAAGTTAATTGCTTTCCTTTTTTATTCTTGATGCTCACCTGCTCCTTGATGTTGATTTCTCTGGTCTCATGGGCAATATGAGAAACGGTAGACATCTCTTGTCCCAGCCAGTCCTGGCAGATGCGGTTGGCTATGGTGCTTTTACCACCATTCGGCGGACCATACAATCCCAGCTTGACATGGTTCCGCTTATTGAGAAGGTTGAAACTGAATCTCTTGAACAGTCCCTTCAAAAATGCTTTTACCATCCTCTTTTGCTCCCTCGGGCCAGCATTGAGTAAGGGGGAGTTATTAAAGTTTTTGGTGCTGGAAAATGGGCTTCTCATTTTCCGCACAGAAGGACATTGTCCTTCTGGTGGTGGAGACGGTATTAAGAAGCACCATGAAAACAGAATAATTTATAAGCTTTTTATTCTTCATTCCCTGGATGGAAGCGACTTTATTGTTAATCCTGATCATCATCGCCAACCTCACGTTGTACTGGCTCCTGTGGGGGAAGAGGAAATTTGAGAATAAATTAAATGCTGAGCACTGACAAAGAGACTAACCATGGGCGAACGTAAACTGGTCATTGACCACCTGAAATTCAGCTATGAGGGGCTGTTCAACGTCAACGAGCTCTACAGCGTGATTTCCACCTGGTTCTTTGAGAAAGGCTATGACTGGCATGAAAAGATGAACCAGGAACTGGTCACCGCTGACGGGCGGCAGGTCCGCCTGATCTTAGAACCATGGAAAAGTGTCACTAATTTCTACAAGCTGATCGTCAGCATCCACCTCAACCTGATTGACCTTAAAGAAGTGGAAGTCGAGCATCAGGGTGAAACCGTCCGGCTCAGCCAGGGACTGGTAAGAATGACCATTGACGGCTACGTGATGAGCGATCGAACTGGTGCCTGGAGCAGCAAGCCGTTTTACTGGTTCCTGACCATTGTCGGCCAGAAATACTTTTTCCGTGACCATTTCGCCCGGATGGAAGCCTGGCTGAAGAGTGACGTGGATGACATCTACAACAAGGTTAAGAATTACCTGAATGTGATGAAGTATACGTATCAGACCTGAAATCCCCAACATAGAGAAAGGGGAAAATCAAATATAAATTACGAAAAAAATCATCTTTGATCATAGGGATAACAAACAAAATGTTAGAAACACACGCTGAGAAAAACCTGGTGATTAACGGCCGGGAACTGAAGTATCAGGGCATCTTCCGAGCCGATGAGCTGTTCTCGGCCATCAATAAAGCCCTGGACGAGCGCGGCTATCAGAAGCGGGAAAAGAAGACGGAAGAGACCGTGACGGTTTCCGGGCGGAAAACGGTGGTGGAGTTGCGCCCCTATAAGGAAAAAACGAATTATGTGGCGCTGATGCTGAAAATCCGCATTACTCTTGACAATGTCACGGAAACTGTTGAGAAGGTGGACGGCGTGAAACAGAAATTCCGGCAGGGTGATGTTGAGATTATTTTCGATGCCTGGTCGATGACTGATTATGAGGCGCGATGGGGAATGAAACCCTGGTTTTATTTCCTGAAAGGGCTGATCAACAAATTCATCTACACCTGGCCGGCTGAGGCCGGCTTCATGGGCGAATTGGTAGGCGATACGGCCTATGTGTATGGGAAAGCAAAGAAGCTGCTGCAGTCGTACCGGCCAGCGGAGGAGCAGCATCCGGTGGAAGAGGAAGTGCGCCGGAAGGTGGAAGAGGAGATGGGGAAGGAAAAAGAGGAGTGAGGTTCCAATGGACAATTTTGATGATGTAGATTCCTGTGTCGTGCTCGAGACAATTTTTGAAGAAGAAAGGTGTAAGTTATATGTCAATACTATTGGATATAAATTAAGGAATAAAGGAATGATAACTATCCCTTTAGCAGGGGAAATTTTTTCTAACTTGTTTCTGAAGATCTCTCAGAATATTGATGATGCTGTCATGAGAAAAGTAGTCATTCAAAACGCTGTCGATTTCTTTGATGACACCATGATGACTCTCCTGCAAAAGGGACGTTTAATCATCGCGAAAATTAATGATGGTGATTATCAATACATCCCCAGAATAAAAGAACTTGATTACAAAATTACCGATGACGATGCTTTACATATCTCCACTGCTATCAACAAAAAATGCCAAAGATTTATCACCATTGATAAAGATCTTCTCAATGACCGGTTCAGGGGGATGATCAAGAGTGAATTCGGCTTGGTAATCGCAGAACCTTAAGTAAATTCTACCTTTCCTTGCAGCCCCAGCTTCCTCACCAGCTCTCTTAAACGATTTAACTTTTGCTCTAACTCGGGATTAAGTTCAAATAAGGTTTTATCCTGGTCTGCTTGGTTCATAGACCTGTAAATGGCTAATACTTTATAAAGTTTTGGGGGGCTTTTTGTCAGGAGAGGAAGGAGGGCGAAAGAAAATTCGTACGTTTTCCTGCCCGACGGTCTCTCCTGCCGGCTGGTAAGGAACCGACAAACCTGTTAGTGTAGTTAAAGTCTCTAATGGAATAAGTTCTAAATTTATTCCCTTTGTTTCCACTGCTGCAGCCTCTTCGCCCTGAAGATGGAAGAGACCAACCAGTACGGAAAAACGACCACTCTCGCACAAACGTTCGTGGATTTGTGGAATCTGCGGGAATGGTATGCCCGGGAATTTCTGCTGGCCCTGGAACATAAAATTAAGGAGATGGTGTAACATGGAATTCTGGAATACCAAGGAGGAATTATTGGGGCGGTTGAATGAGAAATAAATTAATCGGCGGGAGAACAGGCGGCAAGTACCAGTCCAAGTAATGTTGGTAGTAGTTTCATCTTTTATCCTGCTGCCCCTTATCTATTTTTTCCCAGGCCAACCTCGCCATCCCCGCATAGCCAAAATTAGCATGTTCCCGGGAAGCATCCCACGCTCCAGTCAGGTAATGTCCTGCTTCATGAAAGTACGTTGTGCCAAACTCCTGCTGGTCCTGCAGCACTTTCCGTTTAATACCGATATACTTTTGGCCTTCTTCACGAATGGTCACGCCACGATCACTTTCTACTTCCAGGCCCGATGGGAAAAACATTCCTTCATAAATCCTCACCTGCCGCCAAGGAATAGCTTCCTTATCTCCAAAAGCCACCAGATTCAACTCCGGAATTCTCTCGTAAATTGCTCGCTCTTCCATCGTCAGGTCAGCGATATCAACCCATCTGTATTCTTTCTTCCCCCTGGCGATATGATCAGCAGTATCAATGCCTAATCCTTCTAAAAATGTTTCAACAGCATGGTGTAATTTCACGGGCCGGAAACCTAAGAGTACGGTGTCGGTGTTAACGTTGGTATCACTGGAGGACAGAACGGCATTCTCGCCGTATAATTTTTTGAAGGCCTGCACCCAAGGCTTGTTTGCTTTTTCCTCATCGAATTTTTCTTGAAATAATTTTTCATATCCAGATATTTCTTTTAATTCAAATATTTTGTTTAACGAAGAAAAAGGGGAGTCTTTTTCATTTTTCTGCTTTCGCGTAGGACTGAGCGCCCTGAATTCTTCGTAATCCCTAGACGATTCGTCTTTTGCTCGTTGCAGGATGGTGGCAATAACATCATAGTTGGTACAGCCCCTCAAGAGCATTTCCATTTCATCGAGAACTTTCTCCTGATTAGCATAGCCCCGGTCTGGCGTAACGTCTTCAATCCCCAAATCGTAACTGAAGATGGATACACTTTTCTGGATGCGAATGCCTTTGACGAAAATCGCCCGGTCTTCCGTTCCGAGATCAATAATCCGGGAGTGGTAACCTGGAGATCGGAATTTAAATGCAAATAGAACCCCAAAAAGATTATAATTACTTTTTTCATTATGCAATTCTTTATACGTGTCGTTCATAGCCAATACTTTTTCCGGCAGCCGGAATAATTCATCAAGGAACTCACGGTTGGGATTTGTAAAGATTGTTCGTGAGCCCCCCAGATGATCGCCATTTTCAGTAACCCGGAAACAGAGCCGGTCGTACGTTTCTCCATCGTCAACTTCTGGCTTCCTGAAAGGATCGGCATGCCAGTTACGGGAACGATATTCTAATGATAGGCCATGACGCAGTGCTGTTGCAGCTACTAATTTTAATCCTTCTCCAA
>JAHFSD010000010.1:0-26218 GCA_023265925.1 archaeon | reverse complement strand
CATCAGCAAGTTTGGTAGAGCGAAGTGTTGCCAGCTTCCTGCTGGTATATCCCCGTCCATTGTCACCCATCATTACCTCTTCAATGGGTTTACCTCGATCAGCCTGTTTGAGTTCAACCCATTGTCCCTCTTGTTTTACCCGAACGTAGGCGGTGGTTCCTTTACTATCATCAGGAAGGTGGTTGGAGACGGCATCTACGACAATTCGTTCCAGTCCCCAGCCAGATTTTCGGTAGTCCAGCGTCAGGGAAGTTTCAATTTCAAAAGTTTGGCTGGCAGTCATAAGTGTTCCTCGTTTCTTGGTCTGATCATCTTACTCCCTAATTGTTGCTTCACCGCCCATTCAAAGCAATGGCTCTTGTTGCGGAAGGTGCCGTCCTGAAGGCGTTCCTCTACTTTCTGTACGGTCTCCTGATCCAGCGAAATTGATAATTTAACCTTCATACCCAGTGCGAAAAGGGGCGCTACTATATAAACCTTTTGGTCTCTTTGTTACTCTAGGGTAATTTATTCACCGTGATAAGATAGCCAAATATAACCCATGTATGAGCGAAAAGTTTATAAATTTGACCCATCTATGGGTTAAAAATGAGAGAAATTGCCATTCTGGAACTATTGGATTCCTGGAATTTTTGGACGAAACAGCCCGAGATCGGCCTTCCCCGGAAGCGCTACCTACAAGCCATAATCCCGTTATTCAGCACGAATCAAGCCATAGCGCTCACGGGGGTGCGCCGCAGCGGAAAATCAACGTTGATGATGCAGCTCGCTCAGCAGTTAATTAATTCAGGCGTAGCACCGCGAAATATTCTTATCATTAACTGGGAAGACTATCGGTGGGAGAATCCCTCTCTGAAATTGCTTGGGCAGGTCTATGAAATCTATCGGAAAAAGGTCAGTACCGGCAAACTGGTGTATTTATTCCTGGACGAAATTCATAAAATTGTCGGTTGGGAACGATTCGTGCGCACCGTGATTGATCAGAAGGAAGCGAAAATTGTTCTTTCGGGCTCCAGTGCCCAGCTGCTCAGTCGGGAGTTAGGAAGCCTGTTGACCGGCCGGCATGTTGCCATTCCCGTCTTTCCCCTCTCCTTTGAAGAATTGCTGGAATTTAAAGGGCTGTCGATCAGAGATGAATTAGAGCTGGTGGGGAAAAAAAGAGCAGTGCAACAATGTATCGATGAGTCGATGACCTATGGTTTTTTGCCGGAAGTGGTGCTCAGCGCTGAAGCAGCAGCTAAACAGAAGACGCTGGTTGATTACATTGAAGCTATTATTACGAGGGATGTGGTCGAACGCCACAAGATAAAAGAAAAGGAGAAGCTGCGGTCGTTAGCTCGATTCTATTTAACCAACCCCTGTTCACCGATCAGTTTCAATAAAATCAAAGAAATGCTGGCCCTGCCCCTTCATACCGTAGAGCGCTTTTCCTATTATCTTGAGGAAGCGTACCTATTGCTGTTTTTAAAACGCTTTTCCTATAAAGTGCGGGAACAGGAGAAGAGCCCACGAAAAGTGTACAGCATCGATCCGGGCCTGCTCCAGGCCTATAGCTTCAAATTTATGGAGAATACCGGTACATTAATGGAAAACCTGGTCTTTCTGGAATTAATGAAAGATGGGAAAGAAGTCTACTACTGGAAAAATCCCCAGCAGGAAGAAGTTGATTTTGTCGTTAAAGAAGGGCTGAAGGTAAAGCAGCTTCTCCAGGTGTGTTACCGCCTTGACAGCCCTGACACTAAAAAACGGGAAATTCGGGCCCTGCTAAAAGCAATGAAAGAGTTTAACCTGCAGGAAGGGTCGGTGATCACCTCTGATTATGAGGATGAAGAACAGAATCAAGGAAAAACAATCCGTTATATTCCTTTATGGCGATGGCTGTGGAGAAAAGAAGGAAGAATTATTGGGGCAGTTGAATGAAAAATAAATTAATCATCGGGGAAGCGGGCGGTACTGGTGATGGGAAGAAGGGGTTAGAGAGATTTTGTCCCTGAGCATGGGTTCGGTGGGAGAGCAGGCTATTGCACCGGCTAAGAGCAGTTCCAGGAAAAGGTGTGGTTTCATGGGTGGGGTTATTTTATCAATATTTTATCCCGACCACCCCATCTCTCAAATACAGGTTGAATTGATTTGAATTGATAGCGCCCCAATCCCCAGGAACCATCCCTTTCTTTCCACTGCATCTCTGCAGCTACCCTTTGCTGCAAGGTTTCATCTGAAACTTTTTCAGCTTCTGCCACCAATGCCTGCAGTTTCTCGTCAGGCGTTTGAGAGAGATATTGCCGCACTAGGCCTAACGCTTCTGCTCGTTCACGTGGACACATGGTTCGAGTTTTTTTGCCGCCATACTCTAAAATAAAATAAGCTGCTCTTTCTATGTGAAACACATATCGTTTTCCGCCTTTATCAACTCCAAAACCACCCTCAAACAAATCAGGATTTTCATCTTGATAAGGTTTGTAGGGTTCCACAATTCGCAGGAAGGGCAAGCTTTTCTGATAGGCAATTGTAGATAATCTTCCTGCTAATACTTCATTCACAAAATCACCGTTAGGGAAAACTTTAACAAAGATTCCCGAGATTTCAACTTGCTTTCCCGTCCGGCCGGTTCCGGTCACGACTACTTCATTATAAGAAAGTGATGAGCCGGAGACTGAGCTGTACCTTAGCAAAGTATCCGGATCGGCGATGCCATTAGTATCACGTTCCTGATATAACACTTTGACAATATCTTCCACCAGATGAAACTGTGTGCCGCAATCTTCGCGGCAGGTTTTGAGGATGTTTTCGAGCGGAACTCTCAGGATATACCCGCCTGCCCGCCAAGTTACTCGATGTTCTGAGTCAATGAGGGAAGTGGAAATCACTGCTTTTTCTACAATCTTTTCTGGTGTTTGGAGAAGATCAATTTTATTCCATCGTATGCTGGGATCTCGTTGCATTTCTTGAAGTATGAATATACTCTGTACCGTAGAACCGATACTTGTTTCAGGTTCTACAGCATGAATTACATACCTAAACGATGTATCTCTGTGTTTGGCGGGATCAGTAAGCGATGTTTCCCAGCCAGTAAGATTGGTACTTGATGGAACCATAACATTGTTTTTTAGATACTCTTTAAGACCATCGAACTTACTCTCGTCGGAGAGATCCACAGAGCTCCCAATGACTTCTTCTAGCCTCTTCAGGTCCTCCGCTGTCCGATCGGTATGGTCAGAACCAAATTTAGGATCTTCAGTCATCGTCTTTCCTCCAACCCTTTCCGTACCGCCCATTCAATACAATGGCTCTTGTTGCGGAAGACGCCATCCTGGAGGCGTTCTTCTACCTTCTGTACGGTCTCCTGATCCAGCGAAATCGATAATTTAACCTTCATACCCAGTGCGAAAAGGGGTACTACTATATAAATCTTCTTTAATTTATTACTTAGGAGTAGATTTTTAATTGCCGAAAAGTTTATTAAGAACTTATGCTCTTATGGTCTTATGGGTGCAATCAAGTTAATGATTTCGGATGACGTGGAACAGCAGTTTCGCCAGGCTGCGATGGAGGAATTCGGGTATAGCAAGGGGGCGTTAAGTGCCGCGGCTGAAACGATCTTCCGGAGCTGGACGAGCCGGAAGCAAGCGGAAGAAAAGTATCGAAGGGAGGCTGAGGCCTTAGGTGATCCCGTTCAAGCCATTCATGGCCTGTTAAAGCACGTCAAGAAGACCTCGGTGGAATTGCAGCACGAGCTGGGGAAAATCCGAAGTGAAAAATATGTTCGCCATCGACGCTAATATCTTTTTGGAAGTAGAATTAGATCAGGAACGTGTTGAGGAATGTATGCAGTTCCTGACTAAAGTAAAAGACGGTGAGCTCGTCGCAGTTCTAGCGGACTTTACCGTTGACAGTATCATCATCGGTATGGAACGGTACGACCAAGACTGGAAAACAATTCGACGATTTCTGTTAAGTTTATTGCAGTACCGGGGCCTTGAAATTTACCCGACAACGATGCTGGATAAAATTATGGCCACGGATCATATGGCACGCTATTCTCTCGACTTTGATGACAGCATAACTCTGCAATCGGCAGTGGCGAACAATTGTTCTGCATTGGTCTCGTTTGACCTGGACTTTGACCGAATAAAAGGCCTGCAAAGAATCACGCCAGCACAGGCACTTCTTTTCTAATCTCACCCCGTAAATCAAACGTCCCCGCCTTCGTAATTTTTACGGGAACAGTATCCCCAACTTTATAATCCCCTTCCACCAGCACCGGCTTATAGCTGTCATTCCGCCCCACCCACTGCCCGGGCTTCGTTCCTTTCTCGTCAATAACGATCTTCCCCTCCCAGCCAATCCATTTCTCGTTCTGCAGCCGGGAGATGTTCTGGAGGATTTCAGTGATGATTTTGCTGCGGTGCTGGATGATTTCAATGGGCAGCTGCGGCATTTTAGCAGCAGGTGTTCCCGGCCGGGGCCAGAAGCGGGAAATGTTGACCACATCCGGCGTTGCCCGGCGAAGCAGATTGATTGTTTCCCCGTAGTCTTCCTCGCTCTCGCCAGGAAAGCCGACAATCAGGTCCGTCGCCAGGGTAACCTGAGGAACGACCCGGCGTAATTCTTCCACGAGGGACAAGAATTCTTCCCTGGTATTCCCCCGGCGCATCTCTTTCAGCACGGTATTGCTTCCCGACTGGGCTGGCAGATGCAGGAATTGGAAGAGGTGAGGATGATTCAGCAGCGGGAATAATTCCTGATAATACTTTTTGAAATGGACGGGGTTACCCATGCCAATCCGAATTTTAAAGTCGCCAGGAAGGCCGATCATTTCTTTCAGCAGGGACGGCAGGTTTGTTCCAATATCAAACCCGTAACAGCCGGTATCCTGCGAGGTCAGCCAAATCTCTTTAACCCCTTCCTGAAGTGCCTGGCGCGCCACCTGAACGATATCCGCGACTGAGTAACTTTCCAGATTGCCACGGGCTTGCTTGGTCTTGCAGAAGGTGCATTTGCTCCGACAGCCCCGGCTGATGGGGATGATCTCGACGATAGGATTTTTCCGGATTTTTGGCAGGTTCAACGGCGGCATTTCGCCGGTCTCCAGCAGCTGTACAATGTTGTTATGCAAAGCCTCTTCCACCACTTCGACGATATGATGGATTTGCCGCGTGCCGAGCAAAGAAAATTTCCTGATTTTACCGGGATCAGATTGAGGAATGCAGCCGGCAATGATGATGATTTTATGGGGATAATGATTTTTGATTTCCTCCAGGCGGGTAAAGAAAGCGCTTTCCGTCGGCCCTTTGACCGTGCAGGTATTGAAGATGATGATATCGGCCTGTTCCACGCCTTCGGCTGGAACGAATTTTGCCTGTTGCAGCAAGCCGGCCATCTGTTCTGAATCAGCAAAGTTGTGCGAGCAGCCGTAGGTTTCGAGGTGGAAGGAGGTCATGATTGCTTCTCAACGTTCCCTAAAATCAGAAGTCCTATAAATAGGTTGAGGCTACATCTACAAGACGCTTCGTATCCTGCTTTCTTGCTGAAGGAGTAGTTTGTATATATTCGATCATCCGGTTGTAGGTGTCTAATGTTCTAACATCTGTCTCCTTTGCCCAACGCAGAAACTCCTCTTTGGGTATTTTGATCATGGAACTCTGACCTTCATCCATAACATCTGCCGTTGGATCAAGGATCACACGATAAATATTCCCGCCCGCGACGGTATAACCTTCTGTAAATAGTTTTCCTGATCCCCGCGGGGGCGGGGTAGGATGATAACTGGAAATCTTAGCACTGGACCTCGTTTTAGTAAGTTCAATAATATAATTTAATAACTGCGGAACTGTTACCTGTAATCTTCGATCGAGTTTGTTCCGCAGGGCATTACTTTCTCTGACTACTCGTTCCAAATCTCTTCTTCTGATTTCCATCCCCATATTGTTCCCTAAGCACTTTTACTTTATAAATTTATGGTGTATTTTTTTGAAAATTTAAGCGTAACACGTAATGGCTTTTAGGCTTAGATAGATCAAGGGAGATCCCCAAACTGTCATAATAAGGAACCAAATTTCCGCGGACAGTTCCACTAATCGTATCTTTTCCTAAACCGTTTGCATATAAGCTAATATGATTTAGCAAAGCCCGGTCAATACCAACTCCACGAAATTCCTTTCGCACAAATATTTGATGAATGTACACTGTCTCTTCAGCCTGTTGAGCAAGGATCACCCCTTTGATCTCACCATCTTGATCATATACAAAACAAGACTTATTGTCCTGACTGTATAATAAAGGCACTGCTCTATAGCGCATCCGGTATTCATCAAAAAAGAAAGTTTGGATTTGGGCAATATCTCCTGGTGCCATCCTTCGAATGAACTCACTGCTCATTGGAATTTCTGCTGTTGTGACCTTCTTGATGACGCCGAGAAGGACGGAGCTGGCCCCGATGCTTCCTCGTAGTTTTCTCTTCTTATCCAAAACTCGCCGAAAACCTCTTCGTCCAAATAGGGATAAATAATTTTCAG
This sequence comes from archaeon, assembly GCA_023265925.1. Lineage (GTDB taxonomy): Archaea > Nanobdellota > Nanobdellia > Woesearchaeales > GW2011-AR9 > JAHFRS01. Next base: position 19,703 of record JAHFSD010000010.1, on the reverse strand, counting down.
AGCAGCGAGTTAGTTGTGGCACCTGAAAGATCTCATCAAGAACGTCGATATATCTCGCTACTGGTATTCCTTCACCCTTAAAATTAATTAAATCGCAATCGTCAAGCTGAACAGTGGAATACGGATCCGAAATGGATTGGCGCCAGATTCTGATAAATCCTATACTCTTCTCGTATTTAATAATCAAATATCGATCAAAATGTTGTGTTTCATCACGGATAATCTGGAGATCTCTCTCACTTAAATGATGCTCAGCTAATAGCTGTTCTAGATTTACTTGCTCTAAATCAAACCAGTTCATACCTCGTTAGGGTGTGAGCAGATTTTATAAACTTTTCCGATAGTTTTACTTGACAGTAGTCATAGATAGACTAATTTGTCACACTCTGCCTGGAGCAGCACTCCAGTGCGAGCAGCCGTAGGTCTCAAGGTGGAAAGAGGTCATCCTAGGAACAGAACATTTAATATCAGGTCATATTTGAACTTTTCGGCTGGTAGAATCATAGTGTACACTTAAGAAGCTAAATCTTTATGAACTGGTACGATATCCATAAATTACTATGGTAGAAACATCAGCACAATCCAGTCTAGGTTTTGTAAGGAAAAATTTAGACCATATTATTGCTGTGACCACGGTCAGTCCTGGTATTGTTAAAGCTGGAGAATACTTTAAAGAATACTTATCTAAAGATAATTTGAGAGCTCTCGAAGGAGCAATAGTGACAGGAGGCATAGTAGGCACAACTCTCGCGATGTTTTACGTATTTACGTATTATCTGAATAAAAAATAGGTGCGATGAATATTGGTGCTTTCCAGAATTCTTACAACCCCAGCCTTCCTAGAATCACTTCCCGGTCAAACTCTTCCCAATCCTCATAACGCTGCCCAGTGCCCAAAAACAAAATAGGTTTCTTAATCGTGTAGGCGATGGAAAGCGGCGCACCGCCTTTCTCATCCACATCCGCTTTGGTCAGGATGCTGCCATCCAGCTCCACCAGCTGATCAAAGCGGCGAGCCTGCTCGATGCAGTCGTTCCCGGTGATGCTCTCACCCACAAACAATTTCAGGTCCGGCGTAGTCACGCGGATGATCTTCTCCAGCTCCTGCATCAGATTGACGTTGCTGTGCAGCCTTCCGGCAGTATCAATCAGCACCACATCAACGGCATTCTTCTCGGCAAATTTCACCGCATCAAAAGCAACGGCAGCCGCATCAGCCCCATAATCGTGCTTAATGACCCGCACTCCTAACTTCTGGGCATGCTCTTCCAGTTGCTGGATCGCCGCTGCCCGGAAGGTATCGCCAGCCGCGAGGACGACGGAAAGTTTGTTCTGCTGGAAATAATGTGCTAATTTAGCTATCGAAGTTGTTTTTCCACTGCCATTAATCCCAAAGAAGGCAATGGTGTACGGTTTGCCTTTCTTCTGCCTGATGTTCTTCACCAGGTCAATTTTTTCAAAGTCGAGAATTTCCGTCAAGGTTGCCTTCAAGGTTTCTTCAATTTTTCCCTGAACGTCCCGAGGCAAGGGCTTCCCCACCAGCTCTTTCTTCAGATCGTCCTTGATCTTCTCCAGCACTTCCACCGAGACGTTGCTTTCCAGCAAGGCCAGTTCCAGGTCCCAGAACAGCTCCTCGAATTTCTCCGCCGAGATGGTTTTGGTGGTTAAAGTTTGTTTTATCTTCTTAAAAATACTTTTTTCTTCTTTGGCTTCTTCGGTGGCAACCGACAATTCTACTTTTTCCTCTTCTTTGACTGCTGGCGGTGCAACCTTCTTTTCTTCCACCAGTACAGCTTCCTTCTTTTCCCCGGCCGCTGCCTCTACACTCTTCTCCTCGGTCTGCTCTTCCGCCTTCCTGGAAAAGACCGAGAGGGCGCTTTTCAGTTTTTCCTTCAGTTTGCCGAACATCAACTCCCGGCTGGGAAGCGCTTTTTTAAATCTTTCTGGGGGAAAAGTTTAAATAATCCAAAGCCCCTTTTAGTTTAAAATGGCCGAGACCGATAAACGGGGAAAAGTAGCTGCTTCATTTACTCTCAATCTCATTGGAATTCTGGTGAGTGTGCTTGGTGTTGCCTTGGTTTCCATTACTCTTAATCCCGTCATTGAAATAATCGGAGGCGTCATTGTTGCTGTCGGGGTGGCCTTGATTGCCATCTCCAAGCACCTGCCCTAAAATGGTCTTAAGCATCGTCCAGACCTTTGTCCTTACCTTAGAAGTAATTGGATCGCTCTACGTTGACAAGAAGTGGGCCTTTTGGTATTTCCTGCTGGTCTTCTTTACGCTGGTGATGTTTGGGCTATTGGCCTAGTCAGGAAGAATTATTTTTTGACTCTTTCTTTTCCTCCACTTCTTTCTCCAGCTCTTTATACACCTTGGCCGCCTGAGCGGTCATCTGCTGTAAAATCAGGTCCGCTTCGCTCATCCGCTCCATGATATCCTTTTTCTGCTGCTCCAGCAGGTCAACAACTTGCGGAACTGTTTTTTCCACCGCGATGTCGGCGCCCACATTCACCAGCAGCCGGCTGGTGTCCCGCAGTCCGCCTTTCACAAAAATCCCGTTGGCAATCGGCGCCAGCAGTTCGGTATTGAGCTTAGCTTCAGCTAATTCCTGCACCGCTTCAATTGATAATTCCAGTTCCGCGTTCTGCTGCGACAGGAGTTCCAGATGCTCCGATAATTGCTGGATCTGCTGCTGCAGCATTTGGAACTGCAGATAACGCTTTTTGATCTGCTCTTCAGTAGCCATGGGCTGAACGATTTAAGAGCAGTTTTATAATGGTTTCGTTATCTAACGTTTTGCGTCGCTGGCCTCGCAGAGAGTACTTTCTATTGGGCAGTCGATTACGCAAAACGTTAGGCTCGAAACTTTTGCCTATTTCAAATATAAAACGCAAAAGTTTCGAATGTAAGTATTCTAGTCCCGAAATACATAAAAAAGGCTAGTTTTTCAGTAAGGCATGGCCAGCCAGACAAAGTTGCTGCTGATTCCCTGTTCGGGGGAGGAAACGCAACGCCTTGCTCACGACATTTTTCGCATCCTGCGGGAGGATTATAGCCTCGAAAGCCAGGTGGAACTGCTGGACAGCCATCAGCGGAAGGAAATTGATAATGACACCCCTAAAGCCCATCGGCATCAGCTCGTGGGCGATTACTTTGCTGATGAAGAGGTACAGGTTGACATTGGCTCCAATGAGCTGAAAGATGTGATTCGCGGCAAGCACCTCGCCTTAATCGAGCATATGCTTACACCAGCCCGAAAAGTCACTGACGGAGATTCACAAAACGTATCCGTCAACGACCATGTCATGACCATCCGCGGCTTCTTAGATGTTGTGAGTAACGTGGAAACCTTGCAGCGCACTCTGGTGGCGCCCTATCTGGCATACGTTCGCTCGCACAGCGTGGAGAAGTACCAGAAACGCGGGTTTTACCAGTTTGATTCCCTGCATACCATGTTGATGGATTTCCAGAAAGGTGGGTTAAACGCCATCGCCTGCATTGATCCCCATTCTACTAAAGCAGCCCAGCTGGCAGAAGAACTGAACATGGACTTCCATGCTTCCAATCCGTTTCAGTCTGGCCGGGCGATTAATCCCTATAAGCTGGGGTTGGCGGGAGAAAAAACAAAAGAAGTGCTTAAGCGGTTGCGGCCGTTCCAGGAACGGTTTGACCAGATGAAACAACGTTATGGCCAGCGCGTCTCTGTCATTTCCGTTGATGACGGGACTGAACGAAGGGCGGAAAATTTCACCGAGCGGGCCTACCGCAATTCGCCGTCAGAAGAGGTGTACCAGAAACTGGCCTATCTCGACAAGGATCGTATCGGCTATGAGCATGCTCCCACGCGGTTTAAGCAGTTCAGCCAAATCAATGAAAGGAATATCGACCCGGAAGGGGTGTACATCATTATTGATGACATGTTTGCCAGCGGCAGTACCAGCAACACTGCTGCCCAGATCTTCAAGAGTGCCAGCGCTAAGCGGGTAGAGGTATGGACCAGCCATGCCGTGACCATGCCGGTGCAGCAGAGCAAAGCGAATGACCGCAGCCATATTGATAAAGTTGTCTGTCTCGATACCGTTCCCCAGCATCCTTCCCTGGAGGTGGAATACATCCCCGCCAGCGCTGATTTACTGGCTGCAGAATTGTATAAAGCCCATCAGAAGCTGATGGCGTTGAGGTAAAGTTCAGAGCATCGGTACCAACGCTTCCCCATAAAAGGCCAGCTCTTCGGTCTTCACCTTTCCCACTTTTAAGGCTATTTTGCAGGTTCGCCTCTACACCACAGAAAGATTTATATCCCTGCCTACTATTAGCTAGCTATGGTAACTTTAACTGCCAATGTAACGGAAGGAATCGGGAGAAGGACACAGGATTTAGTAAAAGAAAGCTTTTACAAATCTCAGTCAGAAGTAGTCAGGGATGCCCTCCGGCAATTGGCGCTGCAGTATGACAAAGTTCCCCATCCTGATATAGAAAAAATGCGTCGTAAAATATCCGCGGCAGGTAAAAAAGGAGGAGTAACGCTTACTCAGACCCTCCGTGAAGTACGGGATGAGGATTGAATGAAATATATTGACTCTTCTGCTTTTGTCTAAATATCGCGGCAGAAGCAGAATGGTTTACGGTGATTAATCCGGAAGATTAGATTTATACTGTCTCTCCATAAAAAGCCATTTCTTCCGTTTTCTCATCGACAACAGCGTGCCCGTTCTGCAAATTACCATCTTTTTTCCAGAAAGATTCCTGTGCTTCCGGCGTCATTCTCTCTAAAGTGCCGTTCCCGCTCAACCCCACCTGCGGCGTTTTCTTCCAATAGTCCTCTGTTCTTGGCTCGATTCCAGAATTCACCAGCTGATGCCATCGTTCAAAATCAATCCAGGTGTGCCAGATGTCGTCAACCCTAAACCGCCGATGGGCAAACATAACCACTCTGCTGGGAATGTGTTCAGAGACAATTTCATAGTCAGGCAAAAATTCCACCAATTCCTTGCTGAACTGCACGATCTCTTCATGCAGCGGCATATTTTCCCGCTGTAACCTCTCCCGGGAGGGGCCGACGTGCATGTAACTCTTCACTTCAATGAAATCAGGATGGCCTTTCAGGATCATTTTTGCATACTGTTCTTTCATCTCCATGTTAATTCCTTTGATCATGGTCAGGCGGATGCAGGTGCGCTGTTTTTTCTCAGCCAGATATTCCAAACTTTTATTCAACCGCTCCCAGTAATCGGGAAATAACGGCAGATCAACTTCTTTCAGTAAGGTCTGTTCCGGCGCATCGAGGCTGACATATAATTGCGTGACTGGTTTCAGCTCGCGGATTTGTTCTGGATATTGGGCATTAGTCACCAGGAAGGTAGAGATGTGCTGCCGGTTGAACATTTCCAACAGCTCATTCATCCGCGGATAGATGATTGGCTCCCCGGTAAGAGAAAGGGCAACATGCTGGATATTTTTAGAACGTTCAAAGGCAGCTTTATTGGCGGTAGCACTTCCCCCAAATCCTACTAGCAAGCCGTGATGCGCAGCGACACTTTCCCGGAACACCATTTCCGGCTCATCCACGTCCCATTTCCATTCTTTCGAGACGGGCGCTTTATATCCCCGCCAGCAGAAGGTGCAGCGGTTGGCACAGCTGATACTTGTCGTCATCTGCATACACTGGTTGCTCATGATACCATAAAATTTCAATTTGTAGCAGCCGCCGGTTCCCCGGATCATGTTCTTGGTCCAGCCACAGGTTTTGACGGCACTATGGCTGCCGACGATACGGTATTGCTGCTGTTCTAATTCCTGGCGGGCGGGAAGGGTAAGTTGTTGCATACTACTTGATGGTCTGATGTACTTTAAAAATCTTTTTGATAGTTAATTCAGCAACAAATTTTCACCTTCCCCAACTCTTCCGGCTTGTTGAGGACATAATCGGCCAATTTGTATGCCGTAATTATTCAGCCAAGTGAAACGCCCCCGGGGGACCGGGTGTGCTGCCAATTTACGATCAAGAGGCAATCCAGGCTGTCCCTCCAAACTCTCAGAATATCCTCATTCCACCCACTGCCAATCAAGAAGCTATTCCTTCCCCTTCCTCGGGCAGCAAATAATTTCTACTGGCTGCTTCCGCTCAACAGCGTCACGGCAAAAATGGCAATGACAAACAATACGACCATCCCCAATACTTTAGGGTGGAAAATCGTGGCATAAATGTTCTGCTGGAAACTTCCCGTTGCTACTCCTGCTTCTGCTCCCTCCACTGGCTGCCCCCCCACGCCGCTTTCCAATAACTGCTGCCCAAAGACGTTACCGACAGCAGCCACCACGATCACGATGCTGAGCCCAATCAGCGTCCATTGCACCGTGGTATCCTTGACAGCGCTGGAAACGTCGGTAACGCCAAAGATCTGAAACAGCAGGATGATTAAAATCAGGAAAATGATCAGCAGCGCAAACCAGGGAACGGCAAACTTGATGATCTTGACTAAGTTGGAGGAAAGCAGGACCATAAATGAAATGGCTACGGCAATGGTCGCATTGATGCCCAGCGAATTACCCACAGCTTTGGTTTTCTGCAGGATGGCAAAGAGGAGGGCAAAGACTAACAGGACGGCAAAAATAACGTCAAAGAACTGCAGCAGCCCGAGGTCAAGGAACGTTGCCATGGTTTAGTTGTTCATGATACGCCGTTGCTGGCCGGGATTTTTATTATCAGCGTTATTATTGCCATCAGTATAACAATACTATTATTATTATTATTATTATTACTATTATTATTACTATTATTACTATTTCTTTTCAAAGAGGCTTTTCACTCCCTCCCAGACGCCTTCCCCGGCCGTTTTACTAGGCTCTTTGGTGATGAAATAGACAATCAAGCCAAAGACCAGGATGATGATCAGCAGTTCGGTGATATCGGACGTCCACCAGTAAAAGATGTCATACGGGCCCCGCCACAGGTTTAACGAGGCGCCAAAGATGTAGGCGACAAAGGCAATGGCCAGAATGGCAATCAGCGGGGTAGCGGCCTGGGCAAAGCCCGTGCCAAAGATGCCCATCAGCAGCAGCAGCATGATGGCTGCGACCGCCACCAGCGAAATGCTCGGCAGGGTTTCGTTCATCACCTGTACCGGGTCATAGCCCAGCGGGTAGGTTCCCAGGATATGCGGAACTACAAACAACAGCCCCAGGATCAGGGCGATGATTACATTGAAATTCTTTTTATCTCCCAGAATCTGTGATTTCTGCAGCACGGCAAAGACAATGGTAAAGACGAGAAGGAAGGGCAGTAAAAAGTCTAACACTCCATATTGCTGAAAATACACCGCCAGGCGGTCAAAAGCATAGGTTACCATGATCAGGCCTCCGTATTGTTCTATTTAGTTATTTTAGTTATTATACATTTAATTATTATTCTAGTTATTATTCTATTATTCTATTCCTCTATTTATGATATCGTACGTTTTGTTCTTATTTCTTTTCCGTTTTTTCCTTTTCCTTCGTGCCGGGTTCATGCACGATGTACCCGATGAAGCCGATGATGATGATTAAAAAGACGACCGTGACGACCTGTTCCTGCGGCCAGTTCGAGAGGAATTTCCAGACGGCATTGAGCCAGTCTAAGGCATTGAGGAAAATGAGCACGATGCCCAGGAACATCAGCACCATGAAAAATTTCAGCCAGTTGGGATAATCGGCCAGGGTGAATTCTTTAGTTCCCAGGAATACTCCCACGAGCAGCAGGAAGCAGACGGCCAGCACTAACAGCAAAATGATGTTGGCCATGACCTGGTTAATGACACTGACCAATTGGGTGGAGGCAATCACCAGGAAGGCCACGATAAAAGCCACCATGGCATTAATGTTTTTTTTGGTGATTTCCTTACCATCAACTTTCTCCACGCCCAGGATCTTGGTTTTCTCTAAGATGGCGAAGACGATAGTAAATACTAACAGGAAGGGCAGGACGACGTCATAAACGCCCAGTTTGCCCAAAAACTCTACTGCTCCGCGAAAGCCGCTTGGTTCTACCATCTCTTTTTGAACTCTTTCTTTTCTATTTCCTTTTTTTCTATCTCCTTTCTATGGAAAGGAATTAAAATGGATTAAAATGAATTAAAAGAAGATAGTATATAAATGTTTTCATAGTTTGCCACCAAAGCCTTTAAATACTTCCCATACTATCATCGCAGCCCGAGGTGGCAATGAAACGGCTGGCAGGGATGGTGAAGGTGTTTCTTCTTGTTATTATTCTTGCTACTATAATTCTTCTTGCTGCTGCCGTTACAGCACAATCAGATATTCAGGTCGCTCCCATTGACAACGAAATTACCGTCAAGGAAGAAGCAGTATTTGACGTCACGGTTACCAATCCCCACGATGAAGATCGCGTCTATACTCTCTACAGCCTGGACGTGATCTGGGGCCTGACGCCGGACCAAACGCAGTTTACCGTGCCAAAGGGCGAAAGCAAGACCCTGAAAGTCCGCGTCAAGCCGTTAGGGCCGTTCCAGCCGTCCAAGTATGTCGTCAAGCTGTATGTTGACAGCAGCATCGGCACCACACCAGCAGAACGGCTGGTGCGCGACCTGCCGATCATCCTCTATCCGGAAGAGCCGGTGGAATATGCCCCTTCCGTCAAAGTCACCGTTGATCTGGATGAGAAAATCAGCCCGCAGCAGCCGCTCTCCGTCAAAGTCTCGCTGCGGAACAGGAATCCGCTGGACCTATACGGGATGCGGCTGTACATCCAGACGGATCTGCCGGAATTTGCCCAGGAAGCGCTGATAGATCTCCCCGCTCTCGGCGAGAAAACAGTTGAATTTACCATCACGCCCAACCCGCAGCAGCCGCCGAAAAAATATACTTTATTCTTCACGCTCGACCGGTTAGGAGAGACGGTTAAAATTGTCCAGAAAGAAATTGAAATTCTGCCGTTCACGCCGGCATTTACCGTCGTGAAAGAGGAACAGAAAGTTTTCCTGAAGAAACTGATTACTTTGACCGTGCGCAATCCGGGGAATCTTCCCCAGACGCAGCCGGTGAAAGTCTCCATCGCGGCCTTGGACGCGCTGGTCACCAAAGGGCTGGAAGTGGTTAAGGAAGGCGAGCAGCGCTTCCTCGTCCAGGACATTACCCTTGAGCCAGGTGAGACGACTACGTTATCATACGTTACTAATTACCGTATCCCTCTCTATGTCCTCGTGGTGATACTACTCTTGTTCGTTGCCTACCAGATTATCAAATCGCCGCTGCAGCTGCAGAAACGGGCAACAGCCCATAAGGGAGAGCTTTCTGAAATTAAGGTTACCCTGGACGTCAGGAATGCTTCCGGAAAGCATGTGAAAGAGGTTAGAATCACTGACCTTATCCCCAGCATCGCCAATCTGGAAAAAGGGCTGGAGATGGGCACTATTCATCCCCATGACATCAGGCATACCGTCCGGGGAACTACCGTTCACTGGCTCATTGCGGAGCTGGAGCCGAAAGAACAGCGGTTGATCACCTATTCCCTGAAAGCCAAGTTTAACATTGTCGGCACGTTAAGCTTGCCGCGGGCGACAGCCGAGTTTCAGCGAGGGAAACGCCGGGGGAAGACCTATTCCAATCTGGCCCGGGTGAGCTGAGGGAGCGAGTGAGAGAGAGAGCGAGAGAGGGGGATGCTAATGCAATCTTTATTTGCTACAATAAAAACATTTATATATGAGTTAGTATAGATGGGGTGAATGACAGGAGGTCGAGCCTAAACATGAAAGATTTTCTCTTGCGCTTAAAGGAACGGTTTACCCGTCCGGCAGACGATGATTCGGGCGAGAGTTATGTGGAAGTTGCCCCCGTTGGCCAGAAGGAAGGCAAAGCCAAAGTTACCGTCCGGCCCTTTGTGATGGAAGAGTTTGAAGACATCAAGGAAGTCCTCGATGTGCTGCGGGAAGGCTCGACGATCGCCCTGATCAATATCAAGCCGCTGAAGGACAAGGATTTAGTGGAACTGAAGCGGGCGGTTTCTAAGTTGCGTAAGACCTGTGAAGCGATTGAAGGCGACATTGCCGGCTTTGGCGAGGATTATGTGGTGGCCGTGCCTTATTTTGCCCGGATTCATCGCGCCAGTGCGGCGGCAGTGAAAGAATAAACTCTACAGAAATACTGCTCCTTTCAGGCTTTCCAAGTACTTTTTCTACGCGGGTATCACTTTCAACCCTTCTTCTTCGGGGATAATAGTAACCTCCTCATTATCTCTTAGCCCATATTTTTCAGTAATCTCTTTGGGAAACCGCATTCCTAAGCTCAATCCCCACCTGGTTAACCTCACGCGATAATTTTTCATTACCCGATATTTGGTGGCAACGGTATGAAGTTGTTCCCTGCTGAGAATCTCCTCGCCGCATTTACGGCATTGGTAGTAAGAGTAAGAAACACCTTCTGTAGTTTGGCCAGTCATTTCCTTCATCAGTCCGCTGCATTCAGAACATTTTTTCATGGTTAGTTGCCTTCTTCAATAGTGAATATCTTTATGGTTGTTCCGATGATCTGGCCGACGCAAATAATTGTCCGTTTACTTCCGCTCTTAACGAACTTTACACCATGCTTACCATACCTTTCCATCCTCCCTTTGACAATGGTGTCTTCGATTTCATCGGGATGAAAGCCACGCCGCAGTGCCCGACGGAAGGCATGGTGCTTGATTTCGAGATCGTAGTTGGAAATGTCCATCCAGCGCGCCTCCTAATATCAATTAATACTATTTAATATATAAACTTTTTGGCAGCAAAGTTTAAATAGCATCAGAGTTCTGGTCCCGTTCACGCCACGGTCGCATACACAAAGGCTTCGGCCTTTGGTCGCGCCCGTGTCGCTCGCTTACGCTCACGCCACGGTCGCATAACCCGGTATTGCGCAGGATTGCTATACTGGCTGGAGAAGGAAATTTTTCCGCAGATGACCGCCAGTTCCTCGCAGATATCCTGTCCCTCTGGGATTCCCGGTTCAAATCCGGGCCGTGGCGTTTTTCCCCCCGGAAGACAGGGAGAATTTCTCTGCCGGCTTTTCCGGGGTGGCTCCAGTTGTTCAGTAACAATGAACAATTGTGTTCATTAGTAATGAAAAGATCGAGGTGGTTCCCTTCTGGAGATGGCTGCTGACTAACAAGGGGGCTTAGACAGCATAAAGAAAAGCGTTGATTTGTACTGTTTCATCCATGATTTTAGCCATTAGATAGTTTACACCTTCTTCTTTTCCCAATAATCTTCAATGATCTGCTAGACCACCCTTTCTTTCTGTATTTCCAATCTTTTTAACGTTTCCCACAATTCCACTTTCTCTCCTTCCAGCTTATGATTTACATGGAAAATCTTATTGTGGAGGTAAACAACGCCGAGCGGCTTTACTATCCTTTCCGCAACTTTGACCTGCGCTAAGCTTTCCAGCATTTTTTTGCTGAACGTCCTTTTTGGCTTTTTATTCATTTGGTTCTGATTGCTCCAACATGTAGATACAAAAAACAGGTAGGTATAATTATAAAGAAAGCCTTCCTTCCCGTTAAAAACAGGTGATGGAATGAGTACGCTAGGAATAGCCCTTGGGTTTCTAAAACGACCCGGGAAATTATGTTCAGTACTGAGTTTTATGCTCCTGGTACTAGTTCTTTCGTTGCCTTCCGTAACTGCCCTTGAAACAATTTGTAAAGACAACATTGATAACGATGGGGATAGTAAAATAGACAGTCTTGATAGCGATTGTGTCGGCAAGTCTTGTTCGAGTATAACTACTAGCAAAATCTGGGTCTGGAGCCATTTAACCGGAGAGAATCAACAGCAGGCTCCTCCCGCTGCTGCCGATGGGAAGCGGCGGATTGGCTGCTGCACTTCCACTGACTGTGCCTTTCCGGGAGTTGTTCCTTCACCGGGTGGACTGTGCCAAATCCTGGGCAGGGAATCCGGTTCATCGGTCTGTGGATCAGGCAATGACTGGGATGTTTGCAGTAAAAGTACGTTAAATCAAATGAGTGATGACGGTGTATTGCAATGCCGCCTGCTGCCGGACAAGACTTTTGGCTGGGTGAAGCCCGAAATATGTACCAATGGGAATGATGAAGATAAAGACAATAAGATTGATTGTGCTGATTCAGAATGTGTGGGGAAAGCCGGTAATACCGATGGAAATCTCTGTGAAAAAACTGAAACCAATTGTGCCGATGGGTTTGACAATGATCGAGATGATAAGATTGATAGCATAGATACGAACTGTGTCAGCCAGAGCTGTAGCACAACTGATTCTGCAAAAGTCTGGGTCTGGAGCCATTTTGCCGGTGAAGACCAAACGCAACCTCTCACGGGCCGAGTAGCCTGCTGCGCTCAGGGAGAATGTGTCGTTTCAGGAAGTTGTAAAATTGTTGATGCCATTCACACTTCAACTAATCCAGTATATAACTGCGGTGACAGCAATGACTGGGATGGCTGTGCCACCTCTACCATTAGCCACAACAACAAACAAACCGATGACCTTAGCGACAGTAAAAAACATTTTTGTGATAGCACGGGGTGGAAAACCTGTGGAACAGCAGCCTTCCCGGAAGGAAGTACACAAAGCCAGTACACCTGCTCGCAAGGGCTGTGGCGCCGAGAGCTTTGTAGTGATTCAATAGATAATGATAACGATGGCCTCAATAACTGCGCTGACCCAAACTGTGTAGGCCAAACCGGTGACGATGAGGGACATCTTTGTCAAGCAGAAGAAACGAGTTGTATCGATGGGTTTGATAATGATGGAGATAATCTAATAGATAAACTTGATGCAAATTGTATCGGGCAACCATGTAGTGATACCGCGGGAGATACGCGTGTCTGGATCTGGAGTCAGGTGTTGGGAAAAAATCTGAAATTTAAGGGATGTTGTAATCAGGGAACGTGTACCGGGCTTGCTGCCGGACAGTGCTTCTCAGCAGGTCTGCTTAATCCAGTTAAACAGGGTGGTTCCAAACTGTATTGTCAAGCGGACAGTAACTGGGCTACCTGTGGTGGGACAAATCCCAGTAAGCTGGTAGGGGATTTAAGTGAAGATGAACACTATTATTGTGGTAGCACCGCTGATGGCATCACCTGGATAGAATGTACTTCTTCTACAGAAAATTCCGTCCTTGGGACGAAACGATGTCAGGATGGCGTGTGGAGAGAAATAGAAATCTGTACTGACGGCTTCGATAATAATGATGCTGATACGCTAACAGATTGTGCTGACGATGAATGTGTGGGAAAACCTGCAGACGATGATCATTCCTGTGAGCAGCCCGAAATAAGTTGTACCGATGGGTTTGATAATGACGGTGATAGTCGTACCGATGGGTCTGATAAAAACTGTGAGCGTGCTACCTGTGACACTGACAAAATATGGGTATGGAGTCACGTCGCTGATGAAGACCAAGCGAACCAGCCTCCTCCCAATCGCGTCGGGTGCTGCGCAGAAGACGAGTGTGCCATACCAGAAAACGCAGAAGAAAATGCGCTCATAACCTGTCAAACAGCGGGCTCGCTCTGGCCGTTTAACCTCAAGTATAACTGTGGTGCTGGCAATGACTGGGATGGCTGTGCTGCTCTCACTGATAACCATAATAACAAGCAGCCTGGCGAGCTCAGCGATAATCAGCAGCATCTCTGCGACGACAATGGCTGGAAAACCTGTGGCTTTGATTATTCCAATGATATGTTCAGTCCCGTCGGTGACTATGTCTGCTTCCAGGATAAATGGCGCTCCTGTACTTCCGTTCCGAACGATTTGGTAGGGTGGTGGCGCGGGGAAGGAACTGTCGAGAGCACTCGTGGCGGGCTGACCAGTACCGGAGCGGGAGAAATCACTTATTCTACACCAGGAAAAGTTGGTCAGGCCATTAATTTTGATGGCAGCAATGATGTGATAACGGTCACCGATTCCTCCGCGTTGGATATCACCGGAGCGGTAACGATAGAAGGGTGGATTTTACCCACTGCGTTGGCCGCTAAGCCCATTTTCACTAAGTGGACAAGTACAGGTGGTAGTAAAGGATATCTGCTCAGTCTTACAGGTACTTCGGCTACTACGGCTAAAATACAATTTAAAATCAATGGCGTTAGTTTAACCTCGACCGGCTTGTACACTGCCGGACAATTTCAGCACATCGCTGCAGTGTACGTACCAGGTACGTCCGGTGCGTCCATGCGCATTTATATCAATGGACAACTAGCTGGAGAGAAAACAAGCAGTGTTCCCGCGTCAATCACGGTGAACAATGAAAATCTGCTTATCGGAAAGACCAGCACGGTGTTTTTCAAAGGAAAGATGGACGAACTTTCTCTCTATAACCGGGCGTTAAGTGCAGATGAAATCAACACTATTTATCTGGCTGCGGGGAAAGGAAAATGCCTGCAGGAATTCTGTAATGATGAGATTGATAATGATGGTGACACTTTCAATAACTGTGCCGATAGCGGGTGCGTGGGACAACCTGCCGACAATGCCGGCCATCTCTGTGAACAGACGGAAGCGAGCTGCTTTGATGAATTTGATAACGATGGGGATGGTTTCCCTGATTGTCGAGATTCTCACTGTGATGGCCAGAGCGACACCTTCGGGCAGGCCTGTCAGTTCACGGGAGAAACCGAGTGTGCTGATGGTGATGACAATGATCACAATGACTTTACCGATTGTGCCGACAGCAATTGTGTCGGCCAGGATGGTGATCAAACAGCATCAGGAAAACAAGAATGTCAACCGGCGGCCGAGATGGCCTGTACCGATACTTTTGATAATGACGGTGATGGCCTTACTGACCGGTTTGATGAAAGCTGTGAGGGAACTACCTGTGCCGCTGGCAAAGTATGGGTCTGGAGTCACGTCGCTGATGAAGAGCAAGCGAACCCGCCTCCTGCCGATCGCGTCGGGTGCTGTACAGCAGGAGAGTGTGTCATCGAGGCAACTTGTCAGACAGCAGGCTCGCTCTGGCTGTCGAACTCGCGGTATAATTGTGGTGCCGACAGCGATTGGGATGGCTGTATTACGGATTTTGATGTACATAATAACAAACAGCCCATAGGCGAGCTCAGCGATAATCGACAGCATCTCTGCGCCAGCGATGGCTGGAAAACCTGTGGCTTGGCACCTTTTCCCGACGATACTCTCAGTCCAGTCGGTGACTATGTCTGCTTCCAGAATCAATGGCGGTCCTGCATTTCCGTTCCGGACGATTTGGTAGGATGGTGGCGCGGGGAAAATTCTATTGAAAGCACTCGTGGCGGACTGACGAGTACCGAAGCGGGAGGAATCACTTTTATAGCAGGAAAAGTAGGTCAGGCTATTAATTTTGATGGGAGCAATGATGTTATAACGGTCACCGATTCTACCGTCTTGGATATCACCGGAGCGGTAACGATCGAAGGATGGATTTTACCCACTGCGTTGGCCGCTAAGCCCATTTTCACTAAGTGGACAAGTACAGGTGGTAGTAAAGGATATCTGCTCAGTCTTGCGGGTACTACGGCTGCTACGGCTAAAATAAATTTTAAGATCAATGGTGTTACGTTAACCTCGACCGGCTTATACACTGCGGGACAATTTCAGCATATTGCTGCGGTGTACGTGCCGGGCGCGTCGGGTGCGTCCATGCGCATTTATATCAATGGACAACTAGCTGGAGAGAAAACAAGCAGTGTTCCCGCGTCAATCACGGTGAACAATGAAAATCTGCTTATCGGAAAGACCAGCACGGTGTTTTTCAAAGGAAAGATGGACGAACTTTCTCTCTATAACCGGGCGTTAAGTGCAGATGAAATCAACACTATTTATCTGGCTGCGGGGAAAGGAAAATGCCTGCAGGAATTCTGTAATGATGAGATTGATAATGATGGTGACACTTTCAATAACTGTGCCGATAGCGGGTGCGTGGGACAACCTGCCGACAATGCTGGTCATCTCTGTGAACAGACCGAAGCGAGCTGCTTTGATGAATTTGATAACGATGGTGATGGCTTTACCGACCGGCTGGATGCCCAGTGCCAAGGTGCGGTCTGTACCGCCGGGTCTGAGGAAGAAACCGTGCTGGTCTGGAGCCACTTACCGGGAGAAGCGAAGGACAGCCCACCCCCGGTGCAGCGCATTGGCTGTTGTCTCCCAGCTAATTGCCGTTTCGCTGACAGCTGTTGGCAGTACGGCCAGCCCCTGACCGGGAATCCACAATTACTCTGTTCTGATGATAATGCCGTGGCTGCCTGTGACCTGAATTCAGTGGGTGTACGAAATCTGCAGTACGTCTGTAAACGTGATGACGCTGGCCAAGTAACGTGGGTAGAAGCGGCAGGAGATAGTGATGGAGATGAGGTAGATGACACACTGGAACTGCCAGAATGTCTCGGAACGCCTAAAGGGGCAAAAATATTTAAAACTGGTAAATTTATCGGATGCCTGGAAGGGGATATTAATAGTAATAATAAAGTAGATGCCGGTGATATAACTCCTTTTATTATCCAGTATCGTGAACAGACTGGAAAAACAGAAGTTGTCTCTAAAGCAGATATTACGCGTGATGGGGAAGTTAATGGTGGAGATATAACGCCATTTATCATTCGCTACCGCTTATTCCAGGAACTGCCAAAGGGGTAGAGTTTAAATGACAGGGGGTATAGATTAAAGACAAAAAGAGAACTAGCTGGTTACTGGGACAGAAAAGACCAGACCGACTGGACACTGCTAACCTGCTTACGTCCCTATGGCACAATATCTATTGGTACGGATAACATATTTCTGTCCCACACACCACCCAACCGATAGGTATATATAAAGAAAGTCTTTTTTTCCTTTAAAAACAGGTGATGGAATGAATACGCCAAGAATAGCCCTTGGGTTTCTAAAACGACCCGGGAAATTATGTTCAGTACTGAGTTTTATGCTCCTGATAATAGTTCTCTCGTTGCCTTCCGTAACTGCTCTCGAAACACAATGTAAAGACAACATTGATAACGATCTTGATGGTAAAAAAGATAGTCTTGATAACGATTGTGTTGGCAAATCTTGTTCAAGTACAGTTGGCAAAATCTGGGTCTGGAGCTATTTAACCGGAGAAAATCAAGTGCTGGCTCCTCCCGCTGCTGCCGATGGGAAGCGGCGGATTGGCTGCTGCACTTCCACCGACTGTGCTTTTCCGGGAGTTGTTCCTTCACCGGGTGGACTGTGCCAAATCCTGGGCAGGGAATCCGGTTCATTAGCCTGTGGATCAGGCAATGACTGGGATGTATGCAGTGCTGGTACGTTAAATCAAATGAGTGATGACCAAGTACTTCAATGCCGCCTGCTGCCGGATAAGACTTTTGGCTGGCTGAAGCCCGAAATATGTAGCAACGGGATTGATGAAGATAAAGACGGTAAGATTGATTGTGCCGATCCAGAGTGTGTGGGAAAAGCAGGTAATGCGGCCGGTAATCTCTGTGAAGCGACTGAAACCAATTGTAAGGATGGATTTAACAATGATGGCGATACGACAATAGACTGTGCCGATAGTGATTGTGCTGGCTCGGATGGTAGCACTGCTGCGGGAACACAAACCTGCCAGCCCGGTGGAGAAAGCAGTTGTACCGATGGATTTGATAACGATGCAGATGGATTTCAGGATACAACTGATCCAACCTGTGCCGAAAGTCAACCGTGCACAAAAGATGATAACAGTGCAGGAATAATGGTGTGGAGCAGTACCGGGTCACAATCTACTCCCCCATCCCAGGCAATTCGCTGTTGTGATGCCGGGCAATGTGTAGGTACAAGTCAATGTAGGGCAGCAGACTCTCTGTTTGGGACGGGTAAGTATAACTGCGGAAGCGGTGGTGATTGGGATGGGTGTGATTCTGGCATTGCAGCTGACAATAACAAAAATCCTGGTGATCTTAGTGATGGCGGGAAGAACATTTGCCAAACGACTGGCTGGATGGCAACAGGATTGTGTGGAAATGCGATGTGTGCTACCCGGGATACCTGTACCGCAGCTACTAATCAAAATTATTGGGCAGTCAATCGCTGTTATGATACAGCTTGTCCTTCCGTTTTTACATCTGTTGCTTCTGGGAACGGGTTTATTTGTAAAGCGCCGAACTTAGCTGCCTGTCTCGTCTTTGACGATTGTCAATCTGGTTTGTGTGCAGGTACTCCCTTTATCTGTCGGCCTACTACAGACAGTGGATGTGCTGCGGCGCATACTCAGGTTCCAGCGAAATATTTCTGGTATAATAACAATTGTCTTGATGCTTGTCCTGCTGGTACAGAGCCATCGGATAATATTTGTGTTGATTTAGTCTGTGACGCAACCCATCCGAACCTGTGTACTACTCAATCAACTTGTACTACTGTAGGAAACTACTGGTACGGACTCTCGGCCACAACAGGAAATTTCTGCCAGAGCGGTGGTTGCCCAAAGGACTATGCTGATAGCGGTGGGAGGATTTGTAAGAAAGCCAATGGACAGTCTTGTATTGCTGCTTCCAATTGCGTTTCCAATACCTGTACAGGAGGAACATGCCAACTCGCACCAACCTGTAGCCTGAGCAATCCAAGTCTCTGCTTAGATCAACCTGCTTGTACAGCTGTGAATGGGTACTGGGTTCCGTCAGGCATGACGGGAAGCAGCAGTATAGACAATAAATGCCATACTTCCTGCCCAACCCAACTTACGGATGAGCAAACGCCAGATCATGTTTGCCGAAAGAAACTTCTGGTGTCGTGCCAGGGTGGCTCCAATTCGCTCTGTGATTCTGGGCTCTGTCAGGTTCAGCAGAGTGGTCCTCCAAAATGCTGGCCGACCACCCAGACCGACTGTACTTCTACTACAGTGAAGACATTGTACTGGAATCCAACTGCTAGTCAATGTGTGGATAGCTGTCCAGCGGGTACAGTAGCGGATGATAATAGGGTGTGTCAGCTGGATACTGACGATGACGGCATTCGGGACGGCCTTGAACTGCCAGAATGTCTCGGAACGCCTAAGAGGGCAAAAATATTTGAAACTGGTCCATTTATCGGATGCCTGGAAGGGGATATTAATGAGGATAATAAAGTAGATGCCGGTGATATAACCCCTTTTATTATCCAGTATCGCGAACAGACTGGAAAAACAGGAGTTGTCTCTAAAGCAGATATTACAGGTGATGAGGAAGTTAATGGAGGAGATATAACCCCATTTATCATTCGCTACCGCTTATTCCAGGAACTGCTGAAGTAAAGTTTATATAGTAAAATGAGAATACCCTGATTAAAAAGGAGGAAAAATGAAAGTCATAAAGAGGTTTAATCACAGAGGTGCCATTGCCGAGCAGCCTGCTGGTGGATCGTGGAAAAAGAAACCGGTGATAATCAGTATTCTGACGGCCGTTATCGTTGTGGTGTTAGTGGCGGTGCTGTTCACGCAACGCCTGCCCACCGCGGGCCAGGCCATACACATTCAAACTGGTGCTTCAACAGGAGGCCAGGTGTACATCAATTTCCAAGCATTGACCGCAGCCCAGGCAAGTACAAACTATCCTGCCGATGTGGTTCCCGTAGAGGTGATGATTAATATTGATGATAGTCTTTTTAGCGGTGGCACTTCGCCGTATACACTAACGGCACTTTCCTTTCAAGTTGATTTTCCACCAGGGTTGGAATTAGTTCCTAACAGCGGGGGAAAGTATCTGCAAGTAGACAATAATTTTAATGCGCTGACGAA
>JAHFSD010000050.1 GCA_023265925.1 archaeon | reverse complement strand
AATAAGTGATGCTGTATTAAGTTCTCTGCTTGGTAGGTAGTGAGAGCATACTCTAACTTTACTTTCTTTAAGAGTTTCAAGGGATCTTTAATCATGTATTCTCTATATTTCTTGGGCTTTTTATGGAACGTAAGCCAATAGTTGATGAGGCCTTTTGGATCGAGTACTCTTGTTTCTTTCACCAGTTTCTTTTTCTTTAGTTCTCGGAGAAATAGAATAACCCATTGTCTGGTACATTGTGCTTTTTTGGAGAGTTGATTCTTACTTAATGGTTTTTGTTCTGTAAGAAGTACTCTTACTATCATTTCTCGTTTTAAGCCGCGCATCGGATGTAATTAATGGGGTTACTATATAAATGTTACTTACATGTAAGCAAACTGCCCAGTTCATAAAGCATAGTTACGGGGAAATGGGGCTCATTATCCCCAGAAAACCCACCCTATTTACAAATTTAACGCTATTATTCTATAAATACTATCAATTTAATAGCATTATTCGCAGGAAGCGGGCACCAGGCACAATATTACTGATGAGTAACAAAAGCTTTATATAGTGGTGGCATTACTATAGGGTCATGAGCAATCATCGCCAGCAATTACAAGACGTAGTACGATATATTGGGGAGAATTTCATTGCCGAAGTGCCACGAAATATTTACCAGCCCGGGGAAGGAATGGAGTCCCTTCTGGAGGATGGAGAAAAGAAGAGCGCGTTCCAGCCGGTGACGACTTCGTTGCTGCTGCTGAATACTTGTCTGGGGAACAATACGCTTCTGGAAGGCGAACGGGGAACGGGGAAAAGCATGCTGGCGTCCGTGATTGGATCGTTAGTGTATCAAATTCCCCATGAATTCTTTGCCTGGCGGAAAGTCGTCGGTACTCCCGGTGCCACCGTCAATGAAATTTATGCGACACACGATTTGGCAGAATTAAATCGGGGAAATGACGTGGCTTTTTTATATATGCCGTTCCATGCGCCCTTTCTGATCGTGGACGAACTGAACCGTTATTCTGAGCTGGAGCAAAACCGCATCCGGGAAGGTATCTCAACGGGCGTCTGGAATTATGCCAATCATTCCTGGCACGTGCCGGGGCAAGTCGTCGTTTCAGCCATCAACCCGGAAAGTTATGGCGGGACGTTTATCCTCAATGATAACCTGATTGACAACTACGCGCTGGTGCTGGATCCGGCTCATTACAATCCTGTGCTGCATCGGGAAGTTATCGAACGGGCCGAGCAGCGCCTGCAGGAAAAATTAGGGTTGGAAGAGGAAGTGCACAAATTCATGGCCTTTTACCAGAAGCACAAGAACGAGCCGGAAAATGTTCAGGAAAAGCTTCAGGAGATGCAGCAAAAGACCGTGAATGAATATAAGAGACGAAAGGTGCCTTTCATCCACAACGGCTTTCTGGAGCAGGTGCGGACGGAAGTCCAGGCACTTCCCCTGGCCGCGGAAGCAGAATTATTTTTTCAGTCCGTGCTGGCCGAGCTAAGCTATAGCAGGAAGTATGGCTCAGCCCGCTTTGACGATCCGGTCTCTGATGATAGTCATGATCTGGCTTATGCGTCAACCAAGGTTAAGGAATCGTTAGCCGGTCGTTTCCTGAAAGATTGGCGGCAGATCAGTAAAGCGATTGCTTGGTACCTGGGCAAGCCACAGGCAGAAGTGGAGGAGGTGAAAGCAGCGTTCCTGTACACTTCTCCCCGACGGCTTAAGCCGGAAGAAGAGTTTTACCAGCAGGTGTTGTCGGGCCCGCGGAAATTGCCGGTGCGGGTAGAACTGGCGCGGCAGTTGGTAGAAAGCTGTTGGGAGCGTTATGCTGATTTGAGTAAGGGGGAAAGCAAAGGATTTCAGGCCTTGCGAAGGGCAATCCGGGTATTGAATGGAGAAGAGCAGGGGGCATTGGACGAGGCGACCCAGACATTGAAGCAAGTTGACCATCCGCTGGCACAACGAGTACTGGAAGCAGCCCTCTCTGAGAAATACAAACGATGAACAATGTTCAACGACTTAAAAGGCATCCAAGGACCACGTGATATCAAAGAACGCGAGGAATCTGTACTGGAGAAGTTGCTGAAGATAGAAGAACGAGTGGTACAAGAGTATGTGGGAAAAGTTGCTGTTCTCTATAAAGAAAATCACGACAACATCTACCTTCCCCTCTATACTTCCCTATCTTCAGCATTGCCATCATATACTGAGCAGGATCTTCAGGCTTTAATTCGCGCTAAAGCAAATAACGGCTATAACGACAAGGAAGCACAAGTGTTAGGCATCTACACTGGTGTGCTGCTGCACGTTCTTACTGAACGCTGTGAGCAAGAAAAAAAGCCCACAGTATTTACATTTGATTTAAATGAAAATGAATTTCACTATCTCTTTTACTTTGCAAAAAGAGCCGGGGAAGTAACGGTACGGAGAGTGAAGGGAAACAGAACTTGTTCTTTGATGGGCAGTTATGGTGGGCAGGTTGAAAAGCTGGTTATTGAGCAGAATAAAGGAGATGGTGCTGCCTGGTCGGCGGGAAATGAGGGAGGAAAAATCGGCACGCTGCTGATCAATCAGAATAAAGGAAATTGTGCTGCCTGGAGGGCGGGAAGTGATGGAGGAAAAATCGGCACGCTGCTGATTAATGAGAATACAGGAAGTCATGCTGCCCAGTGGGCGGGAAGTGATAGAGGAAAAATCGGTACGCTGCTGATTATCCAGAATACAGGAGATTATGTTGCCTGGTCGGCGGGAAGGTTTGGAGGAAAAATAGATACACTAGCACTCTACCAAGCGGGAAGGAACACTGGGGAAAGTGCAGAAGCTAACAGAATTGTAACAGGAGAAGAAGCCTTGAAATTGTATGAACGGTTGATGGGGGAGATGAAATGTTTAAAGACTTAATAGGCATCCAAGGAGCACGCGACATCAAGGAACGCGAGGAATCTGTACTTGAGAGGCTGCTGAAGATAGAAGAAAGAGTAGTACAAGAGTATGTGGGGAAAGTTACTGATTCCCTGGAAAAAAATCATGAACAGATCTACCTTCCCCTCTATACTTCCCTGTCCTCAGCATTGTCATCATATACTGAACAAGATCTTCAGGACTTACTTCGCGCCAAAGCAAATAATGGCTATAACGATAAAGAAGCACAAGTGTTAAGCATCTACACTGGCGTGTTGCTGCACGTTCTTACTGAACGCTGTGAGCAAGAAGAAAAGTCCACTACATTTACATTTGATTTAAATGAAAATGAATTTCACTATCTCTTTTACTTTGCCAAAAGAGCCGGGGAAGTGACGATACGAAAAGTGAAAGGAAAAAAGACTTGTTCTTTTATGGGCAGTTATGGTGGGCAGGTTAAAAAGCTGGTTATTGAGCAGAATACAGGAAATTATGCTGCCGGGTGGGCGGGAAGTTTTAGAGGAACAATCGGCACGCTGCTGATTAAGCAGAATACAGGTAATTATGCTGCCTATGGGGCGGGAAGTTCTGAAGGAACAATTGGCGCGCTGCTGATTACCCAGAATACTGGATATGGTGCTGTCTGGGGGGCGGGAAGGTATGGAGGAACAATCGACACGCTGCTGATTACCCAGAATAAGGGAAATTATACTGCCCAGTTGGCGGGAAGTGATGGAGGAACAATCGGCACGCTGGCATTCTACAAAGCGGGAAGGAGTGCGGGGAAAGGTGTAGAAGCTAAAAGACTGGTGAAAGGAAGAACCGCGTTGAAATTGTATGAACGATTGATGAGGGAGATGAAATGACTGATCTTGAACAGCTCATCCGGGACCAGTATGAAATGGTGAAGAGGTCTTACCACCATCCACCTCTTCATGGTCCGATCATCACCTCCGTTCCTGATCCCACTATTCCTAATATTGCCTATCTTAACTTGCTCACCAGGGAAATCACGGTGCATGCACCGTACGTTGAGAAACTTGCTGCCCAGGCACCCGCCGAGCAGGTCATCAGAGGCCTCTGCACGCATGAATTTGGGCACTATTTTTTCTTTCCCAGAACTCTGCCGCTGAATATTTACCTTTCCTTCCAGGCGCACAAGCAGTTTGCCGAATACGCTTCCCCCATCCTGAAGCTCTACGGCGAATTACAGAATAACCTGTTAGTCTGGCAGCAGGACATCCATCGGCAAGAACTTGCTACCTTACTCCAGGCGATGTGGGACAGTGAAAAAGGATCTCCAGTGATGGCCGCCCTGTTTCAGCGTTATGCCAAAGAAATGCCGTTGACTATGACACTTTCTTCCTATCCTGCTGAGCTGCAGAACAAAATTGGGCAGGCTGCTGTCGAGTTAGATAATATCGTTATCAGCGCTGCGGAAAGTTATGGCCTGCATTTCTCCCAGCTCGTCCGTTTTGGAACTGCGATCAAGCCGCTGCTGGAAGAACTGCCGGACAGCGAGGGAGGCTGCGGGCAGTTAATCACGGGCGAATTGGTCAAACAACTTCCTGCCGCGCAGCAGGCGGAGGTCGAACAGGCGGTAAAAGTTCTGATCAGGCATTTGCCCAAACATCTCTATGATGAACTGCGGCAGTTCATCCTTAAGATCAAGCCTGAAAAGAAACATCAGCCTGGCATCGGCTTAGGAACGGCAGAAGAAGAGTATGCAGACAAGGATACTATCAACTATTACAACGATGCGGCAGCGCAATATGGTATTTACATCCGCCCCCGACGGATGTTGAGCACTTCCACCGTCAGGATTCCGTTCGGCCGGGAAGATTACCGTTTTGGCGCGGTCACCCAGCTCGATCTTCGTTTCTCTGGCGGCAAGATCATCCCTGGACTCGCTAAACAGACCAGGATGGAACAGATACCTTTCCCGGCTTCCCGCGATGCCATCCCGAACGTCGTTAT
>JAHFSD010000036.1 GCA_023265925.1 archaeon | reverse complement strand
TAGTCTATTGGTTTAAAATCCACTACTTTTTCTTTTTCATGGAAACAAATAATCTCGACTTTTGCATTTTATATCCAATTAGGCAAAAGCCTCGTAACCTACACTTTTGCACGGGTTATATTCATAAAAACGCAAAAGTGTAGATAATGAAATTATTAAATATTCCCCTTCTTCCCATAATGGCAAAATTTGTGCCCAGTCCTTTCGAGAATCCGATCGGTGCAATGAACTCTTTTCCTGCTAATAGCAAAACACATTAATAATGGAACAAATAGTGTGTTTTGCTAGGATAGTAAAGTGCCTATCAATAAGTTCCATTATTTGTGCACTTTACTATAAGGAAACCGGAAGTTTATGAAGGTACACGGTAAGAGCATTCCCATCACCCAGCAGCATTTTCCGGATTTCACCTTCTTCTAAGTGGACACCGAGGATTTCAGCGACATCCGCTGGAAACAGACAGAAACTGGCTCCCGTATCAATATGGGCATCAAAATCTATCCATTCCTCTTTTCCTTTTAAAGAGATCGGAACGATGGGAAGATATTCCTCTTCAAAGAATTGGTACGTAAATTTCATAGAAAGGTTAAGGTCTCCTCTTTCCGTGGTATGTATCGTAAGGTTAAGTGTTGGTGGGGACGGAGTTCCTTCGCTTTTCGGTATGCTTCTAATCTCGTTCGTCCGGAAGAGATAATCCGCCCTTCTACTACGGCAATACACTTTCCAACATATTTCTTAAGGTCTTGACCCATACGAAAAATAATGGTAGTTTACTTTCTATTTAAATCTTTCTTCCTAAAACGCCAAAACTGCCCCAACCTTTATATATACTTCCGTCTTTCCAAGTAGTAAAATGACTTTGACTGACTTACTAAAAGGAGTGCGTTCTGCTGCCTTGGGCGTGGCGGTGGTGGCGGGAGGGGGGTCTGGATGTGGGGGAGAGGAGAAAGACTGTGAAAGATTTCAATACCTCTGTTCTTTAGGTGGCGATTGTGGGAATGATAATTGTTGGGACTATGGGAACCCTGGAGAACCGCTATGCAGAAAAGAAATAGAAGATTTACTTGGTTTAACTCGTACGTTTACGTATGAGGATGTGGCTAAGGAGGATTGCCAAAAGTGGAAAGGAGTCGACTTTGATGATTACCAATGTGCTTTTTCCATGGAGCCTAATTTATATCTTATGAGAAACCCAGTAGATGGTTCTGTTTGCCCCCGAGATGGTCTTTTAATTTTAACGAATGGGCCCTATAGCTGTAACGAGGCTGATAATAGCACTTGGGGCATGGTTTGCATCGGTGATAATGAGTTTTAATGAACAGTGATAAACAAGTTTTTTCTGGTCGCTACATTTATAAATAAAAACGGAATGATTCTTTTCCAGAGGACTATGAACAAAAAAAGAGGGCTTTTAGGGATAGTTATGATTCTCTTTCTCGTATTGGTAATACCTTTAACGGCTTCAACACTCTTTGATGATGAGAGTCAATACATTACTGAGGATTCTGTGCACGGTTTTAATTACGTGTATGCTGTGGGTGTTGGTGATGCTGATGATGATGCTGAGGAGGGATGTAACGCCAATTCTGGAGAACTTAAATTCGGAATTTTAGACAATAAAAAGGATTGGTCAGGATTATACGTAAGTTACCCCGAAAAAGAGTTATGGGAGATATCAGGAAATTCTCTCACACAAACCGGTCCACTAGGGAACTGTGCCTGGCACAACCTTCCTCTCCATAAAAAAGGCTGCTATTTCTTCTCCAGCGAGAATGACGTAGGCCCTGATAATATTGTCGGTGTGGATCAGTCCGATGATTGTAACGGCTGGTTTATCCCTCCGGAAAAGATTATTCCCCCCGGATATATTCCCAGTGCAAAAAAGCAACTTTTTGGCGATGATTCTGCGGACACGGAAAGTCCAGATAGTGCCAAAAGCAATGGATTTATTGCCATCTTTACAAAAGATGAAATTGAAATAAAGTACCGGGTTTCTGGACAGATGTCAACTGCTTATACTGAGTATAACGAACAATGCCTTTTTAACGAATACCCGTTTGAGAATCCCGGCAGAGCCTTTCTCTGTGCTGATACGGGAACAGAATTCCGCTGGTACATCTGCGATCAGGAGCACTTGTATGAAACAACGGGAAAATATATCCCTATTCCCCAATGCCTGAAAAACAGCGATTGTGAAGCATCAGAAGGAGATGGAAGTACTTGTACAGCAGGTAGCTGTTTCAATCCACAAGAGCAGCCCATCAAACCAGAAAAAAGAGAAGGACGGAGATGCATTCAAGACTATGAAGGTACATATACTTGGGAGACCTTTGATTTAAACTGCAAGGAAGGTGGAATTGATTGTGATGACGATGAAATAATCTGTACAACCGATCTGGGCGGGGGCGGTTATTCCTGGCTCCCCGACGCCCCCGACGGGGAGAAATGCTGCGGCGATGACGGGCTGGAAGATTTTACGATGACGTACGATTCCGAACAATTTAGCGGGGAGCATATGTGTTTAAACAAAAATATGGTGGGAGGTGAAATCCCTGCTGAGGCTTGGACGTGTGAGGGAGAGTGGTGCTGGGTCAATGCACAAAATGCTAAATTTAAGATCCTGACCATCAAAAAGCCCTTAGAGCAGCCGTACGACCTTCTCTCCAATGGACAATGGCACAATTGTAGTAAAACGGAGGAAGAAGGAACACAGGGAATTTCTTCTTCCTCCTCCGTCTTTGAACCCAGCGACATCAAGAAAGCGAACCGCTTCTACTGCTATCAGGAAGGGAACAGGTGGAGTTGGGCGGATTGTCCTTCCGAAACTGGTGCTGATCTACAAAACGGCGTCAAAGGGCGTGCTAAAGGTGATGGCTTATTTGCCTTGCCGGTTAAAAAGTCTGACACCGGGAATTCCAGGAGTGTTGATTTTAGTGGTTACACCACTTTCTATGGCAACAAAGCCCGCTTTGATTTAGCAGGATATGATTATCTTGAATTCTATGTTCAATTTACCGGCGAGGATAAATTAGTAGTGCCCGCCGAGCTTAAACTAACCATTCAGGGCCCCAAACAGGGAAATTCATACATAACTTACTACGAGGAGAATGTTCTTTCCTACGCTGACAACAACCCTTTACTGGAGAAGGGTCGCTTTATCCATATCAAAGTTCCCTTGCCCTCAGACGGTTTTCTGGGCGTATCGGGGATTAAATTTGACAGCGTGGAAAATCCCATTGAAATTCGCAACGTTTTCCTCAGCAACGAAGGGCCGGATAATCCTTTGTGTTCCGGCGAGAATAGTGATCAATCCGGCCAGACGGCCTGGTTTACCAATCTTGATTTTTATGGCAGCAGAAATTATAAAGCCAAAGATTTGTGTAATGAATTGTACAGCCAGCCAGCAGGAGCGGGCAATGCCTGGCTCGGTAACGATGTTGAAGCTGAACGGCGCTGCTGTGGCAATAGCAAGAATGAATACTTTGCGTCAGGGGAGAAAGGATTAGGCTGCTGGAATTCCCAGCCGATTGCCCATAGGGGAAAGACGATGAATGTGGAGGTGAAGGTGGGGTATGAGGAAAGCAGTATTAAAATTACTTATCCTAAAGCCATGTTTTCCTGGTCAACAACGAAAACTACCCCACTACTAGAAAAAGTCGTTGATGATACCACTCTTTATTGCCCAAATGTATTCTGCGATCAGGATGGGTATCACGAAGGAGGAAATGTTCTCCCTGCCTATGAAAACTGTCAAATTCTTGAAGATGGGTGTTCAGGGAGGAAAAATAGCGATACCACAAGCTGTCAGGTCAAATTTACTCATGCTGGACAGGAATATACTACCTTTCAAAATTGCAATCTTTTTTTTGCTGGCACAAAGCCAGTTTTAATAGGATCAGTTTCCCAACTTTCCGTTCCTGAAGATATCAATAGAACATATGCTATCGGTATTGATGCCTACATCTTCCACGAAACAAAAGAATACGATGGTGATACTAAAGAAATTTCCTTCTCTGGCTCTCCTTTGCTCATCAAACCGCTTTCCACAAATAAAGCTGATTTTGAGTTTAATGGCAAGGCATATGGGGGATTAACAATTGAGCACCCACTCGGCGAACCGTATAATAACGATCTGGTCGACCTTTCCTTACTAAATCCAGCAACTGGTGAAGAGTCTTCTTCCATTGATGCCAGTACACTTCCCTCAGGAACATCAACGGTATACGCGATAGCAAAAGTAAACGACAATTATAAAATCGAAATAACACCAGGAGAATCAGTACCAACATATCTCCCTTTAAATTACGTCTGCAACCAAGAATGCCTTTTCCCCCTGCCGGGAACGCCGCCGCCTCCCCTCCTTGTCGCTTGCGCGGTTGGTCAGTCGTGCCCGCCGCCCCAAACTCCCCCACTTTTCTACACCCTCACCAACCCCCGTCCTGACTTGTATGAATTATATTTCGTGAAAGGACCCAAGCCGGAAGATAAAATCCTAATCACCCAGCCTGGTCAACAATTTTCTGTGCCCGGCAACCTCCTTGCCAAAAAAGTCGCCCAGCAAGTGCTGTTCGTCAATACCCTGGACGATGTGGAAGCTGAAAAACTGGAAGCCAAATTCTATGGCTGCCAGGCAGCATCGTTCCTGCAAACGCCGCCAAACCTTCCCATCGGTGTGAATTATGAAGTCGTTGACTATTGCCAATATAAGACTAAAGAAGATTTCTGCTCCCCCAGCGTTTCCCATGCCGGCACTACTGCCGACCAGAAAGGCTTTACCACCATCAATTCCTGGACGGATAGTAAGGATAGCCCGTTCGATGAAGTCGGTTATGAAACCATTGATGTTCCGCAGCTTCTCACTGATCCAACAGCATTCTATAACAGCATCCAGCTGCAGCTGCGCCCTACTAACGATCTTACTGATGAATCCCAATTGCAGCGCAACCAATACTCGCCGATTCTTCCTGCCCGAAATTTTATCTCCAATGCCGAATTCAGCACGAGCGGGCAGGAGCTTCCCCATTGGGAAATTCTTGACGGGAATGGCATCGTGCTAACCAATGAAAACAACCAGGTGAGTGAAAAGACCGTTACGTTACTGCCAGGGCAAAAACTGCGCTCAGAGCGGATTGCCGTTCCGCAACAGGCTGACCTTTCCTTCTCGCAGAGCGAAACCTGCAATGTCAACATAATTCTGGTGGATAAAGACGGAAATAAAGTAACGATTCAGGATGATGATCTCTCCAACTTCAATACCGGCGATGCCAGTTATGCCTTGCTTGAATTCACCGGGTCCTGTATCGTCAACCAACCCTTGCTGCAACGGCTGGACGAGCTGGGTGCAGCAACCTATCAGCAGGCACAACGTAATTTAATTGCCGAGGAATTGGATGATATCAATGCCCGTTCCGGCCTAGCCTGCTGCCCGGAAAGTTATTGCTGGAACGGCTATGCCTGCGTCGAGCCGATGAGCAGTTATACTTACCTGGCAGAACATGTCGCGGATGGCCGGGATTACCGCTGCCTTGGCGGGCAATGGACCTATCTGCCTCCTCAACGGGACTGGAACAATCAGCAATGGGGCTTCTGCAGCAACAAAGAAGAATGTTTTGTGATGAGCTCTACAGCAGGAGCCAGCCCGGACTATACTGCCCGGCAGTTCTATGGAGAAGAAAACGGAGAAAAGGTGGCAAATAAGTATCCCACCTGCATCAAAGACAAGGAATACATCTTTGACCATTACTGCCAGCAAGGCAACTGGAGCAGCAGAACGAAATTTGTTGCCACGAAACTCCTGGAGCGGGCCGGTGACGAGAATTATGTCTTATACTGCACTAACTACCGCGAGGCGCTGCTGAATTTCAATAACCCTGGCGATGTGGAAAATCGTTTGGGGGGAGAGGGAACTGCCACCGGCACACCAACTGGCGGAGGGGAAGCCTTGGCTGGACAACAGCAACAGCCACAACAGATCAGAACTTGTTTTGACCTCGATACAGACATTGTTGACGACAAGGAAAATACCTGCATCAACAATGTCTGTATCCTGAAAGACAGTACCGGGAAGGTTTCGTTTGCCACCAGCCTGAATCGGAATGGAACTGATCCCAAAACCGATCCTAATTCTTTCCTCATCGCTTTAAACATCCCTCAGGATAAACTTGATGAAGTCTGCGTCGGGGAAGGTGAATTCATCGAATGCGATTTAAGCGGACTGGATATTGATGGCGACCTCTGGTATTCCCCAGGATTAAATGCCGTGTTCTATGGCCGGCAGGGCCTTTCGTTAGAACCTGGCATCATTGACAAGATTGTTGGTTGGTTTAAAGGCTTGTTGGGGATACAAAGTGAGCTTTCGGATGAACAACAATTTGTACAGCAGGCCCAGAATTTCCGCGAGCTCTATCTGCTAAATGGAGCGGGAAAGAAGGTGCGGGCGCTGCAGGAAATCTTTCCGGGGAAGAAGATGTTAGTGGCTGAATACGAGAACTTTGACACGCCGCTGTGTGATTATGTTCAAAACCTGCAACTTCCGACCGCGGCACAAACGGAACCGTTGGAACAGGCTGCCGGAACCGGCGGCAAAGTTGCCTGCTCTCAGGAAGGGAACGTTCAACGGGTGGAAGCTCTGGAAGCGTTAGATTTCTTCTGGCCGCAGCTGACGGGAAGGTTGAGGGTGGGCTAAAGTTTTATAAAGAATGGAACTCTTTAACAGGCAAAATGGGTCAAAAATACACTGTACTTATTGAACGTGATGAAGAGGGCTGGCTCGTCTCAGAAGTAGTGGAGTTGCCTGGCTGCCACACGCAAGCTAAAACCATGGATCAATTGCTGGAAAGAACCAAAGAAGCCATTCAGGCCTATTTAGAGGATGGAGACTCTCCTGTCGAAGTGCTGCAGGAATTTGTTGCTCTTCAAACCGTAGAGGTATAACTTCTTGAGTAGACTTTCCCGGCTTACAGGAAAAGAAGTAGCCAGAGTTGTCGAGAAATTGGGATTTGTGTACAGCCATACGACGGGAAGCCACATGGTTTACAAACATTCCGATGGCTACACTTTTGCGTTTTATAGTAGTATAGCTCGTGCAAAAGTGTAGGCCTCCGAGACTTTTGCCTATTTAGATACAAAACGCAAAAGTTGAGGATGGAAGAAGAACCACCATTCCTCATCATGCCGGAGAAGAACTTGGACCGGGGCTTCTTAATAAAATCATCAAGAAAGATTTGGGAATTACACGTGAGGAGTTTATACGATACGTCTAATGACTGGCTCTTCTGGTCGCAGCTGACGGGAAGGTTAGGAGTACATTAACCCATTTTTCCTGATACCGCCTTGGTAAAAAACAGGCTGAGATAGTCTCCCATCTTCTGATACTTTCCTTCTGCCAGGCTGAAACACCAGCAGTACTGCAGAATTGCCGGAAAAGGATGTTCTTTCACCCACTCGGCCTGATGTAATATTTCCAGAAGGTCTCTCTCCCTGGCCTTGACCGCGATATCGGGATTGGTAAAATAATCCACAATCTCGGTGATTTCTCCCTGCTCATTGTTGCGGGAAGCATATTTGCCGATTTCCTGTCCGGCATCATCCAGCACCACGATGCCAATCTCCCGGAAGCTGAACAGGCGTACCATGAAATTATATAAAGGATAAGAATTAAGCTCCTGCTTGATCTGGTCGGTGCCGCCGTCATTGACGATTTGATCTAAGGAAGTGTACGAGTTGAACATTCTGGAGGAGGTTAAGGCTGGGTTTAAAAAGATAGTGAAAAATGACCGCTATTCGCTAACTGTTCATTTCACCTCCTGAAAAATTCAGCAAACTTATCCACAATATACTTCTTTTCCTCTTCGGTCATCTCCGGATAACAGCCGATGTAAAAGCCCTGCTCATTGATGTATTTGGCCACGGGAAACTGCTCTTTCAGCCCCGCACCAAACAAAGCCTGATTATAGGGTTGATTGGTCAGCGGAAGCATCGGCCTGGTTTCGATATTGTTCTCTTCTAGGAAGAGTGTCAATTCATCGCGTTTAATTCGGGAATCCCTGACCACCAGGGGAAACATCATAAAGGAATGTTCTGCCTTGGGCATAATCCTAGGCAGCTGTAGGAATTTTTCCCATCGTTGTAGCTGCTGCAGGAAAAAAGCAGCATTTTCCCGCCGCTGCCGGACATTGGCGGCAATTTCTTCCACCTGGGCTAATCCCAGGGCCGCTTCCATCTCCGTCGCCCGATAACTATAGCCCATCCGCACAAAATTAAACCGCCGTTCCATGATCATCCCTAGTTTGTTTCGATTCTCCGTTTTGTCATCGTCCATAGAAAGGTAAATCGCATCACGGCCATGATTAGCGAGACTACGCAGCATCACCGCCAGTTCCTGATCATTAGTCATCGCCAACCCGCCCACCCCCGTGCAAATGATATGGCAGGCATAGGTTGAAAAGCAGGAAATGTCGCCGAAACTGCCGACGCTTTTTCCATCATACCGAGCCAGCATCGTTTCACAGCTGTCTTCGATGATCTTTAAGTTATGTTTCCGGGCAATCGCCATGATTTTGTCCATTTCTGCCGGCTGGCCGAAGAGATGCACGGCCATGATCGCCCGGGTCTTTGCGGTTATCGCTAATTCTATCTTTGCCGGATCAAGATTATAATATTCCGGATGAACATCGACAAAGACCGGCCGCAGATTGTTCTGCAAAACCACATTGGAGCAGGCCACAAACGTCAGCGCCGGAATAATGATTTCATCGCCGTCCTGCCAGCGATATTTTTCCTTAAGTGCCGCAACAGCAAGCTGCAAGGCACTGGTGCCAGAATTGACAAAGACAGCATACCGGCAGTCATGCAGTTTGGCTATGGCCGTTTCAAATCTCTGGGAAAATGGGCCATAACTCAGGCGATTGCTGCGGATGACTTCCTGCAGGTACTGCTGGGCTTTCTGATTAATCGTGACTGAACCAACGCCAATCTGATGAGCGATTTTCATGGTGTCCTTGGCTCTTCATGGCTTTAATGGTGCACGGCCAACGAATTGTAACCCTTCCTTAATACTCTCCGCAATATACTCCAGCTGTTCTTTCGTCAAACTCGGATAACAACCGACATAGAAGCCATTTTCTCCCACATATTCGGCTTGGGGATACTGCTGCTTACTTTTGCCCCCTTGCTGCTGGCTTTTACTCCCTTGCTGTTGACTTTTGCCCATTAATTTCTGGTAATACGGTTGGTCACACATCGGCCGGAACAAGGTCCGCACTTCGATGCCTTGCTGCTCCAGGAATTCTTTCAGCTGGTCACGGATTCCCGGCTGCTGCAGTAGGATGGGGTAACTAAAGAAAATGGAAAATTCGCCCTTTCCCTCACTGGGCAGCTGCATCCCCGGCACATCGTTCAGCAGACTAGTGAGATACGCGGCATTACTTCTTCGCGCTGCAATCAACCGGTCAATTTTATTCAACTGGGCCAATCCGATGGCAGCCTGAAGGTTGGTAAATTTGAAATTGTGCCCTAACATAGTGTAACAGTAATCGGAGCGGGAGACTTCCCGCCCATAATTGCGGATGATTCGGGCCTTTTCAGCGATGGTAAGATTGTTGGTGGCAATAAACCCGCCTTCACCAGTCGTAATCACTTTATTGATATTGAGAGAAAAACAGCCAACCTCGCCAAAACTACCGGTCATTTTTCCCTGGAACTTTGCCCCTAACGATTGGGCACAATCTTCAATCACAGGAAGGCGGTGTTTTTGGGCGATGGCCATGATCCGTTCCATGTTTGCCGGACGGCCATAGATATGCACTGGTAAAATTGCTGCCGTGTTCGGAGTAATATGCTGTTCGATCTGCTCGACATCAAAATTATAATCCTCCCGGGAGATATCCACCATCACCGGCTTGTTGCCGGAATGAATGATGCCATTGGCCGTCGGAGCACAGGAAGTCGTGGTGGTAATCACTTCTTTGCCCTCAATTTCCAAGGCTCGCAGGGCCACTTCCAGAGCAGCCGTGCCGGAATTGACGGTGACGACGTACTTCACCCCGATGAATTCAGCCAGACGCTGTTCAAATTGTTCCAGTTCCTCGCCCCGAGCCACCCAGCCGGAACGGATGACCTTGACTGCCTGCTGGACTTCGTCCTCATCGAAATCAGGGACTCCTACGGGAATTTTCATCAGGAATTGTTGGGGAAGAGGGCAGTATATAAATTTTATTCAATTATAGGACAAGCGGACCGTATCGGGCAATTCATTTCCTATATTCCACTACACTAACCCAATAGAACTGACCAAAGAAAGGAACAAGTTTCAGCAGCAAAGAATCGGCTTTTTCCAGCAGGCAGGAGACTTTCAGTGCCATCTTTTTCGTGGCCCCATACCGGAAGAATGGCAGCGAACATAAAGAGAAAAAATAAAATTCATGATGATGGAATGAGGCAAAGCCCGTTTGAAACTGACGAAATTTCCTCAGTGTGAGATATTTTGGATTAGTTTTTTGATAATCAGAAAATAGGCGATAGATCATCGCCACAGGATTATGCTGTAATGGTTCTACGACCACTACTTTTCCTCCTGGTTTAAGCACTCGCCGGCATTCCTTCAGCACTTTTTTTGGATCAGCATGCATCAGCACCGAATTGATGTAAATGGCATCAAAAGTATTATCTTTACACTTGATATTTTCTGCGGTCAGCACTTGGGCAGTAAGGGATGACAGAGGAATTTTCTGTTCCTGAGCCCAGGACTGCAGCGCTTGCACACACTTTTGGGAAACATCAATCGCCAGTACCTGAGCACCGGCAGCCACAAAATAGCGGGATTGCCGCCCGGAGCCACAGCCAATTTCCAGCAGTTTTTTGCCTGGCAGATTGCCCAGCAATGAGTAGGAATACCTAATGGCGCTATCAAAGATCAGCAGGTAGTCGAACGGATCGGCAGAATTAGGATCATGTTGCTGGTCATAAAAATCCTCTACCGTGGTGCTGGCAGTAAAATTCTTCATGTTTATGTTCGCAACCGGCGGGCAAGTTTCAGCGTGTAGAGCAGATCGGCAAAGACCACCCGCACCCCCCAGAGAAAAGCAATTTTAGTTTCTCCGTGGATGCGCTGGTTATACGGTGCTTTGATCTCCACGATGGGAATGGACAATCTCTTGGCAATGGCCGCAATGGGCAGGCCGTAAAGAATCTGGTCAAAGGGATGAATGCCTTTGCTCTGGCCATACTCCATAATCTGCTGGAGCTGTTCCCGCTGAATCACAAAATAGCCTAAAGTATGGTCTTTCATCCCCGTCTTCAGCCAGAAAGAGGCCCATTTGTTGAGGAGTAAAGTTCCGCAGCGGTGAAAGAAGTCAGTCTCGAATTTAGTATCACCCAAATAGCGGGAGCCCCAGCCAATTTTCTTTTCTTTAGTCACGGCATAGAGTTCCGGAATCTGTGCCGGCGAATGACTCAGATCAGCATCCAGCAAGGTAACGACATTTCCTTGTGCTGCTGCCAGCCCATCACGATAGGCGCTGCTGATGCCCATCTTCCCCGGCCGCTTGATCAGCCTGGTCGAAGGATATTTTTTCTTCAGTTCCAGCACGACATCAGACGTTCCATCCGGCGAACTGTCATCGACGACAATGATTTCCCCATGGAGATGGTTTTCCTGGAAGACTTTATTGACTTCCTCGATGAACAGGCGGATATTGTCACGCTCGTTGTACGTCACCGTAACCACGCTGAGATCAAGAGGTGATGGTCTTACCGGTTTCATTCTCTTTGTCAGCCCAGCTGTTTTTATATAAACTTTTCGGGGAGAGAAGAGAACCAATTATATCCTCTCAAATTTGGCAGAACGAAATTGGGCTGTTCTTTCAGCAGCTCTTCTTGGGAGTAATGTCCGGTGGCCACACCGATCGAATGCAAACCGATTTTCTTGGCCGCGCGGATGTCAGAAGGGGTATCGCCAATCACGTAAGTTTTTTTCAGATAACAATGATGGCCTTGCTGCTGTAATCCGGCCAGAACCTGCTGAATAATCTCGCTTCTGTCTTTAGTCGTCGGCTGGGCACAGGCCACAACGGGGAAATACTCATTCAGGCTCGCCTGCTGCAGAATTTTGTGGGCAATGGCTTCCAGATTTCCGGTAGCACAGGCCAACGTAGCTTCAAGACGCTGTAATTCCATCAGACAATCTGGAACCCCGGGAAGGTGATGGGGAGTAAGGTCTGTTTTCTTCAGTAATTCTGCCATAGTTGTTTCGGTTTCATCTGTCAGGAGCTGAGCTTTTTCAGGGGTATAACAATTTCTTCCATTTAGAATATTGCTATGCCCGGTCAGTTCCGGCGGGCCAAACAGGCTTTTCAATTCTTCTTCCGTCAGAGAAATATTTTGCTCCTGCTGATAGAGATCCCGATAGGTCTTTTCCCAGATGGTGCGCATATCAATTAAGGTTCCATCGATGTCGAAGATGAACGTATACTCTCGGAGATCAAGATTTTGTTTCATGCAATTCAAATGTGTTGGTAACAGTCTCGCAGGACACTCAAACCATAATGAGTTGAATCCACAACTTTAAATTTCCGGTTGTCTTTCGGTGGCTTTCCCAAAGTGACCATTTGATCAATCTCGTCCGGCGTTGACAACAGTATCAATTCACGATGTTCTTTGGCATCAACTGCTTCCTTCCAGACCCCACTTGCAAAATAGGCCGAGGGCTTATTAAGGCGGGCAAAATAGATGGCGTCCGTCTCTAACGTTTTGTGATACGCCACCGCACCCATTAAGTACATACTCTCAACGTCGGAAGCAAAAACCGCTAACTCTTGCTTTAATTCACGGTAGGCATCATTCAGGGGGGAAATTTTCTCGACGTCTTGTGAAAAAGTCAGCCAGCCGGCCGGGCCATGAATTTCACCATCGTATTCTGTGCTATTCCGAACTCCCACCACTACTTTTCGATCGGACGTCATGGGTAACACTACTGCCCCCATTCCCCGGGCAAGAAAATATCCTTGGTCCTCATGAAATTCTGTTCCCAATTCCATAAGTTTTACGACGTCTTCCTTACTTTT
>JAHFSD010000009.1 GCA_023265925.1 archaeon | reverse complement strand
AAAACCAGCTCTCACAATATTATTGGACGACTTGCAAAAGATACATTGAACCATTCTAATCACCTCTTTAGAAGAGAATGAATACTACTATTTAAATATATCCCGAAGATTAAACACTATCCCGTCACAGAAACATTTATAAGACGGTAAAAGAACCCATCCAAAAGAGGTGGACTGATGCTGATCCTTGGTGTTGATGTGCCCATTGTGGAAATTGTCGTTGCCCTGTTGATTGTAGTTGCGATCATGCTGCTGGAGGCCATCCTGCTGGTAACCTTCCTGGGGAAGAATATTCCTCGTGCTCTCGCCCGCTTGCCCGTGGCACCAGCACTGCCTGCTCCTGAGAAAAAGGAATTAAAGAAGGCAGCGAAGCCGGAAGGGAAGCCCGCAGGAAAGCCAGCGGGAAAGATGGAAGGGAGACTGGGGGGGAAGCCGGAGGGGAAGTCAGAGAGGAAGCCCGAAGGAAAGGAGCCTGGGCCAGCAGCAGTTTTGCCTGAAAAAAAACTTAAAGCGGTAACTCCCCGTGCCTTAGAACTGGAGTTGGCTCGTATTCATCAGGAACTGTCTTCCCTGGAGAAAAAATAGTTGGAAAAGCTGAAAAGTTTCTACCAAATATCTGACAGCTTGACCCGGGGAATATCAAAGTCACAATAAGGGCAGGTAGCTGGGATTTTCTTGACGGGATTATACCGGAAATTATATTTGCAGTGCTGGCAGGCGTATTTTACGAATTCTGTCCCTTCTACCGGGGCAAACTGCGCTTGGGTCTGCTGTTTTCTCATCCGGGCAGCCCGTTCCAAATATTCATCTTCTTTATCCCAGCCGGCTGGCTTAAGCGGCTCAGAAGGCCTGGGCTTGCTTTCCCGGGCTTCGGCCAGGCCAGCCGGGCCAGCCTCCCGTTGTCCGACAGCATCTTTAACAGTTTTGTTTTTACCGGTATAACAAGCGGGGCAGACCATCATCTTAAAGCCGTGATGCAGCTTAAATTGATCGGCAGGAGCTTCCCCATTACAGTTCTTGCACCGTGCTTTGACACCGTTCATAAGAGCTGGAAAGATGGACGGGGTATTTATAGTTTTTGCTGGTGGAGATGGTGATTGTGAAGATGATGGTAAGGATGATAAGCCCATTTTCTCGCAATCTTTAAATACAGCGAAAAAGTCCTGCTCCCCGATGAACCCGTTCTGGGAAAAAGTGGAAGAGGTGAACCGTAAGCTGATTCTTCCGGCTATCGTTCTCCTCTTGTTCATCATCATCTACGAGATTTTTTTTCATGGGGAGAATCATACCGTAAACTTTATCGTTAAAATCCTGGATGGGCTGGTGATTGCGGTATTTGTGATTGACCTGGTCTTCCTGGGCCGGAAAGCCAAAAGCACTAAATTTTTTTTCCGAAACTACTGGCTGGATATTTTGGCGGTGTTTCCGTTTGGCCTGCTGTTTAATCTCATGGAGCAAATCTATCGGGTATTAGCAGGGGTGGAACGGTTTGTAGTCGGGCAAGCGATTGTGCATGAAGGGCTGGAAGTGCGCAAGGAAGTGCGTTTCTTAGCCAGGAGCGAACGGTTTGGCAAGTTCTTTCGCATTGGCGGGAGGCTGTTGCGGGTGATTACCAAAACACGGCTGTTCAGCCGTTTTCATCGCTGGAAATATCAGCAGGAAAGGAAGGATTTCCGTCGTTAGGTTGTTCCTGAAGAAAAAGAGAGGGGAAGTGATTAAGTAACCGTGATTTCCTTTACCTCTTTAACCCTTTCCTTCACATACTCCCCTTTCACTGTCTCTTTGACAAATCCTTTCAATTCATAATTCCTTACCGGAACTCTGGCCATCAGCCTTCCTCCTTCCACAAATGTCTCTTGATACTTCTTCCTGAACCCGGCCAGGTGCTCTTTCAGGGCCAGCGGCGGCCCGGGACGGATTTCTACCTTAGGTAACTCTTTTTTCTCCAGGAAGAAATAGAATGCTGCCTGCTTCCCTTTATCCCAGCTCCAGCCAGACTTTTTTATTCCAAATCCTTTTAATCTTCCCTGCAGGAATCCATAAGTTTTCAACAATTTCATCCCCACCACATCTTCCTTCCCCGCCAGAGGGAGAACCGAGATAAAAACTAAATTATGTTTTTCCCTTTCCGCTTCCCTTTTCATCTTTTCGAGTGTTATCTCCCCTTCCTGGAAGAATTTAGCATCCGGCTTCTTCCGATAGGCCTGGGCCACTGCTTTCAGCCTCAGAAATTTCTCGATGGAAAGGGCGGCACTGGCATTTCTGGTCTTATCGACCGGATCAATGACAATCAACGGCGACTGGGTCTTGGATTTGTTCAGCTGGAACAGGGCATCTTTTTTCGGATAATGGTTTTCCGCGTCAATGACTTCTTTCACTTTCCACTGCTGGCTGGCTTTCAGCAGTTTTTCCAGTGAGCCATAATGCGCTATCAAAATTTCCACGACATACCCGCTAAATCCGGCAATATAGGATTCCGCACCATAAAGACGCTGCGCCCGCAGGAATTGCTTGGCTAAACGGATTTCGTCCTTTAGTCCTTTGGTGTGCGTATTCACCCAGCGGGAATGTAAAGGAGAGATGTCGGTAATATTTTTAGCCTGGCTGGCCTTGCTGATCTTCAGGATGGGGATGATTTCAAAATTAATGTTCTCATATCTCATCTGAAAATAATCCCGGCTGCCATGCAGCTTTACCATCCGCTTTCCCGGAAAGGCTCTCTTCAGGACTGGTTTCAGCAGGGACGATAATTCTGCCGACTTCTCCGAAAATGTCTGGTAGTCAAACAGCACAAAGATGTCCACGTCATGATTGCCGGCCAGCCAGGTGTCTTTAGCGCCGCTGCCGCCGAGGAGGGCGCGGGCTTTCCTGAGCTTAGAGTTCAGCTTGCGGATAAATTCGGCCGTGACCTGGCGGAAATGCTGTATTTCCTGCTGGCAGGGTTTGATGCGGGTAAGGATTTCGTTCATCATCATTAGAATTTTCCCACGGTATATTAATGTTTTTGTTCCAAATCAATCCGAAACTCTTTCCCCCATTCTTTAAATCCCAACTTGCGGTAGAATTCGTGGACCTTCTCCCGCTCCTTGCGGCTGGTGGCCAGAATCTTGTAACAGCCTTTCTTCTTCGCTTCCTCGATCGCTGCCTGCATAAGTTTAGTGCCCAGGCTTTGCCCTCTGAACTCTTCCTGAACAAACAAGTCTTCAATCAGGGCATAAGGCTGCGGATGAAGGTCGTTCGAGATGAAATAGATTCGCACCCGGGCGATTTCCTGGCCGTTGTCACTAAAAGTCAGTTTGAGTCCTTCTCCCGGCAATGCGGCAGTGTGCAATAGCATGATTTCTCTGAACCAAAATGGATAATATTTAAATATAACGCCTCTTGCCACCAGCCTATGGGTGGTTTGGAGGAAACTATTCAGTACCAGATCAACGAAGCCATTGGCTTCATCTGCCGGCTGGACTATCAGCAGCTCAAAGATGTTACTTCTGACCAAAGTACCTGGCCGGCAGCGGGAGCCAGTGATTTAGAGCAGAATATAGAACAGAGTATAGAACAGAGCATTGAGTATCATCTCGATGAACCGCTTCCTCCGGAACAATTCTATGGGCCTCACGGGGAGTATGCTACCCAATTTTTGCGTCCACACTCGGTACAGGAAGAAGTGTACCAATCAACTGCTGCCCCTCAAGATATCAGCAGTGAATCCATGACCGCAGCAGAGGCTGAGGAAACTATTCAGGAGCTGCAGTATGCTGCCGTTCTGGGAACGCTCAGTGAGGTCAGTTACGTCCAGCGGCGGCGCTTTGCGCTGTGGGCTGACCTGCATAAAGCGGAACTGGCGCTGTTCCATCGCCTGAATGCGATGACCAATGATGTGGATTATTCGCGGGTATTTTAAGGCAGAAGGTTTAACATTACTAACGATAGAACTCCAGTACCTCTTCTTCCAGAAAATGCAATTTTCCCGGAATAATCAGGCTGTAGGGCGGTCTGCCAAAATTTATTTTTTTAATTTCCGGTACTGATCCGGCTTTAATGAGATAATCATCACTTCCCAGCCGGGCACAGCCCACGACTAACAATGAATCGGTAATTAATCCTCCCTGCCGCTTCACCTCAATCTTTTCCAACACTTGGAGTGCCTGGGAAATGGTAAGAAATCTATCGTGTTCCGGCTGCAGGTCCAGCAGGAATAACGTATGCAATCCTGAACTCTGGTTCTCTTTCAGCACTATGTACGGTGTTTCCGCCTCGGGCACGTCTTCCGGGAAAGGAATTGAGGTGGTCCGGCCAAATTTATAGAGCTGCAAGCCGGTAATGCCTACTGCCGTCAGAATTGAAGCGTTGTGGATCACTTTCACTGGAACTTTCTTTTCTTTGGCCAGGCGGAACAGTTCAACATGGGTGGTGGCAGAAAAAGGGTCGCCGACCACTAGAAAAGCAATATTGTTCTTCCTCGCTTCTTCAACGATTTTCTCTGCTCCCTGTTCCGCCTGCTCACGGGAGCAGAGGGTGATTTTCTTACCGTAAAATTTTTCCAAGTTTTCTACAGAGCATTGCAGGACGGAAGTATAATTCTCCAGGTAAATGGTATCGCAATTTCTTACCACTTCTAATCCTTTCAGCGAAATATCTTTCTCATCATGCAGGCCCAGGCCGATCAAGTAGAGGGTCATGCCGCAGAAATTAGCTGAAGTATTTTATAAAGCTTTGGAGAGAATAGGCTGCTTCAGTGGGTTCTTATTTTCAAGCAGAACATTTAAAAAGTTCACTGCCTTTTGGGTTTCCATGGTCACCAACACCCCCAGTTATAATAGCATCAGCATGTATTTAACCACAGCGAAAAGTATAGAGGACATCGCCGCAGAAGTAGGTGAAGATAAAGAGAACTTCTCTGACGAGATAAGACGATTATATAGCGCTTGTGTGAGAGCATACGAAATTCATCTCAATGAGGATGTAACTCAAGGAAAAGCCGCAGAGCTGGCCGGCGTAAATAAGAGTGTCTTTGTATTGTTTCTTGCCAAGTATGCCTTGCCCTCAGACGATGATAATGTAGGGAAGCAAAAGCTTCAGGAATTAAAACAAGATAAGTTATATCAACCCTCTTCGGCGTAGCTCCCCTTCCAGTTCTTTTGTTTGGTAGTTAGCATTCCATAGATCCAGATGGTACTTATCAATCTCTTGTTGGTGGATGAAGATTTTTGAGTCTCTGTCCAACCCCGGTAGATGGATAAGATCCCGAACCTTTGCACCAAGTCCGGAGAGAATTCTCTGTGCTTTGGTATTGGCAAATAATAACTCGTCAGCTTCGATCT
This sequence comes from archaeon, assembly GCA_023265925.1. GTDB lineage: Archaea > Nanobdellota > Nanobdellia > Woesearchaeales > GW2011-AR9 > JAHFRS01. The sequence goes on along the minus strand of JAHFSD010000009.1, from coordinate 34,241 downwards.
CTCTATACAAAATATAAGACTGTATTTCGCCTTTTCCTAGTTTCCTCTGTTTCCTGGCAAGCTCTTCCTCGGCAGCTTTATTGGTGGTAGCTTTTACTTTAACGTATGTTTCCAAAAAACTACGGGCCTGCGCCGGAAATAGCAACTCCTCTTCCACGCCAGTGGGGGAATAGACCTCTTTGTAAACGTCAAGCAAAACTTCTAACCTCCCGGCTCTCGCTAAGTGGATGAAAGGGGCAGTATTGACGACTACAACTTTATCTTTCATCTCTAGATAGAATCACTCTTTATTTATAAATTTTCCTATATTTACTACTGACAAATAAGTTTATTACTGAGTTCTGTGGCACCATTTATACCTCTTTCCTGCTTTCTTCTTCCCCTGCTTTCCTGCTCTCTTCCTCCTCTTCTTTCTGCCCTTTGATCCTTTTCCACAACCGTCGTGCCCAGAGCAGTTCCGTGCCCAGAATTGCCAATCCCAGCGGTATGACCAGGATCGCCGGCCCGGGAAGGAAAATCAGGGCGATGCCCAGAAGAAGCACGCTGAAGCCAATAACGATGATGATCCAGCGTTTAGCGTGGCGGAGGAGGTGGTTATTGATTACGGGCATAGGCTGTGCTGTTGAGCGCTGGTTATTTAAATTTACCTGCCGAAAAGCTTAAATAGTATATTGTCTTACTTTTAAAACATGACTGCAGAAACGATTACGACGCGTCTTCCTCAGGAACTCGTGAAGGAGATTTCCGAGGCATCACAGGTAGAACATTTAGGGAAATCAGAAGTGCTGCGTCGGCTGTTAGTTCAGGGAATGCAGCAGTGGCGCATCCACAAAGCTTTAGAATTCTATCAATCAGGAGTGTTCTCCTTTGGACAGGCCACCAGATTTGCCAAAGTTTCCGTCTGGAAATTCAGCGATCTCCTGAAAGAATATAAAGTTCCCCTACAGCTCGATGCGGAAGAGCTGGAGCAGGAAGGGATACTACCTTTCGACGGAATTGTATGGTGAGCTGGTGCGAAGGTTACAGTGAAATGTCCGACTACGCCAATTATCCGCTCAGTGGCAAATTAAAGACTCTTCACCACATACACCCCTTCCTTCCCATACCCTAACTTTTTATAATATTCCCTCGTTCCCACTCCCGAAATAACCACCATCTTGAATTTTCCATTCCGCCGGGCAATCTCTTCCGCTTTCTCCATCAATTTCCTGCCCCAGCCGCGATGTTGTACTACACCCTCCTCGCCAAGGGCAGTCGCAGTTCCATACACATGCAGCTCCCGGATCAAGGCACTTCCAGGAATTATTTCCGGACGGAGATATTGAGAGGGAAAGCGCAGACGGCAAAAGCCGATCAGGAGGTCGTTTTCCGTATCTTCCGCAGCGATAAAAAATTCTTTCCCCCCTGAGGCTTCATACTCCCTAACTTTGATCTCTGCCTTTTCCCAATTAACTTTCCTGCCTTTTGGCTCGCGGCAGCGGATGCAGCGACAGGTGAATTGATAATTCTCATGAAGATACTGCCGGAAATTAGTCCGGTCAACGCCAGCAGACCAGTATTTGGTAGGCACGTCCCGCTGAATGCGTTGGATGCGGCAGTATTCCGGTGTATATTCCTTGATGGGCACTAAGCGCTCAGCCGCTTCTTCCGTCGAAATAGGTGTAAATTTTCTTTGTTTATACTGATAATACAGAGCCGTTCCGGGAGCGACCATGCAGGGATAGAATTTGATCATGTCGGGCTTGTATCCCGGATCGTCAAACAGTTGTTTCATTCCCTGAACATCCCGCTCCCGGTCCGTTAACGGCAGGCCAGGCATGTAATGAAAATTGATTTTAAAGCCAAGATCGCGGAGAATCTGGATTGATTTCTTTGAGTCAGCAGCCGTATGGCCGCGGTGAGTGTGCAGAAGAACGTCATCATAGACCGATTCAATCCCCAGCTCCACTCTTGTACAGCCCTGTCGCAGCATTTCGTTGCCATGCTCCAGAAAACCCCAGTCCGGCTTGGTTTCAATGCAGAGGGCGACGCAGCGAACCTGGACTGTTTCGTTTTTTTCCTGTTCTTCGAGGAGGGTAGTCTTGGTAGCGTGCTTCAGTTGCAGTAATTTCCGGTGAAGCCTCTTCATCCGTTCCGGATCATGGACATTGGCGGGCAGTTCAAAAAATTCTTTAAATCTGAGATACTCAAACTTTCCTTCCAACCCGTTTTGGGCATCAAAAAACAGTTCTGAAAAATCGTTCATTGCCTGAAAAGCATCCCGGATAAAAGTTTCCTGATACTCTAAAGGTGTTGCCGGAAACGTCCCACCCATAATGATGATTTCCACCTTGTCAAAGCTATGGCCTAAAATGGCATACTGCTCTAAGCGGTTAAACATCATCAGGTAGGAATCATAATTATTGCGAATGCCTCTCATGGTAGCCGGCTCATGGCCAGTATAAGATTGGGGAACGTCACCCCAGGGACTGCCCAGGCCGCCGGGACAAAACGTGCATTTTCCATGAGGACAGCGGGAGGGAGCAGTCATCAAGGCTACGGGCGCCACTCCCGAAATCGTCCGCACTGGCTTAGTCAGCAATCGGGGTTTCAGGAATTCGATATCGTGCTGTGAAGCATTTAGAAAGATCTGAATGTTGGTGGGAATGGTTTTTAACTTGTATTTCTGGGAGAGCTCCCGCTTTAAAGCCGAGAGTTCTTTCTCAGATAAATTCTTCTGCCTGAGTACGGCGATGGTTTCCTGGTAAAAGGACATCTCCCGGTAATTTTGGTTGGTTTTTTATTAATCTTACCCACGTTTTCTTTAAAGAACAAACACAAACAACACTCCCACTGCCGCCATCCCTAGCCAGACGATCTTATTCCAGTGAAAATAAACAAAAAGAAGAGTTAAATTTAAATAATACCTGCTCTTTAGACCCTATAACAGTGGAGAATATGGCCGAAACAATTACCATTAAGAAAGAAGATTTTGGACATCTTCAGCAATCACTCTTACAGAGCCTCGAGTTGATTGAAGAGATTGAATTTCAACAGGGGATAAAACTCGGCCGGGAACAATTTAAAGCGGGAGCTTTCCACGTACTACAGTAATGGTTCTCATCGAAGGAAAAACACAAAGTACCCGCCCACTGCCACCATTCCCAGCCACACAATCTTATTCCAGTGGAAGACTTTTAACCCGTCCAATGGCCCGAAGGGAATCATGTTAAACAAGCCCAGCCACATGTTGATGCCAAAGCCGATGGCCGTAATGGGTTTAAGGAAAGGATACAGAAAGCCCACTCCTAAAAAGAGCAATCCCAGAAGGTAATTTGTCATGGCTCCGGCCACGCTGATAATCCCATTCTCCCGCCGTGTTACCATCCCGGAAATCATCACGGCTCCCGGTGCAGCAAAAATGAAGCCGACAAATATTGCCAACCCTAGTGCCAGCAGGATCATCTGGTCCCAGGCACGGAATTCAGCCACACAGCCATAACGCTGAGCGACAAATTTATGCGATAATTCGTGCAGCAGGAAGCCTAAGCCGGCGGTAAAGAGGGAAATGACAAATAAAATCAGGAAAGGGAGCGAAAATACGTTGCTGATCGAGCCTCCCAGAATGCTGGCACCGGAATAGATGAAAGCAAAGGCCAGCGATAAGGCTAACCAGGCTTTCAGGATATCCACCACTTCAGTTTTAGAAGTAGCAACACTGCCAATCTTAAGCGTGTGATAGGTCATCGTCGTGTCTCTCTGTCATCACCTGGTCTCCTTCCACCACCTGTTTCAGCCGCTGGGCATCTTCTTCCACTTTAATGAGCAAAGTCAAGTCGTTAAAATTTTCCTGGGCGCAGTCCGGGCAGTAGAAGTCGGGCGTATCTTTTATCTTATAGGCTGCTTCCTCATTGCAGATGATGCATTTCTTGGCCATTCTGAGCGGAGAAAAAGGAAGGCTGGTTTAAAAAGGTTGCTGCCGGAAAAAAGTATTGGACTAATGATGAATTTATCCCTTCAATAAAAACCCTTTAATCTCCTCAATCTCATGCTCGGTGACAGCACAGCCATTGTACTTGGTCGCCCATAACACTGAATCGAGCAGAATTTCTCTCCCCTCTTTTTGCGGTGGAACATAGGCATCCAACAATCCCAACTGATAGGCCACTCCCACCAATTCCACCGAACGGATGATGGTCAATCCCTCAAACTGTTTGCTGAACCGGTTCATCTTGTCTTTATCTACCACAATTTCTTTCTGGAAGCGGTATTGCAGCAGTTTTTTCATTTCCGTATTGTTCTCAATGAATAAGCGGAGAGTTCGCTCGTCCATGACGACGGCGCCATTCACTTCCAAGGCTGACGCAACCGATTCCATCTCTCCGGATTGCAGCACATCCATCGTTTTCGAGTCGGTGCGGAAGGTGCTGTTGGCCAATCCTTGCAGTTCCTGCACGCGCTGTTGAGGAACTTTGGTGTAAATCTCCAGCGTCCCTTCCCGGATCAGTTTCATCACCTGCAGCGCTTCAAACTCAAAGCGCTTGACCGTTAAAGGGCGTTCCACCAATTCTTTCTGCACGGCGGGCGTAATGTAGAATTTCCCCGGAAACCGCTTTTTTAATTCCGGAACGATCCAGAATAACCGCGACATCACTAATGAAATAACTGGTCCGGCGTCAAAAAATAATGGTGATCCTGCCATGATTAATAATTATCTCCTAGTTCATTTATTTTACTTTTAATTGTTTGTTGGGTATAAATCCCCACTGCTGGCAGTGAAGGGAATAAATTTCCCAACAAACACTAAAAATCCCCGGAGCTTGCTCCGGTTGGGATTTTTAATTTATTTTACACCAAACAAGGTTAAAGCTACTTTCACTCTCTTGTCCGCGGGAATTTTCTCGTCATGCTGGGTTAAGGCCACGGTCTTCCCGGCATACTGCTGCAGCTCCCAGTTGGACAAGCCCATGATCCCGGCGGCCTGCCCGATGGAAAGGCCGCGCTGCACCAAGGAAGCCCCCTTCTTAATCCGGGCCGCCTGCATCACGTCCTGCAGGTGCTCCTGCACTTTGGCATTGCTTTTTTTTACGAGGTCATAGAGATTCCTGATGCTGCGATTGTACCTGCCCAGGTCATACTGGGACAGGGCATGGTAAGCGTTATGCAATTCATTCCAGATCGCCTGGTAATCAGAATCGTTCAAGGCCGGAGCTATTTTATAGAGTGAATAGACCAGTACTGCAACGGAGACCAGCTCCAAATCTTTCTGAATGGCAATGTCTTCAATGGAATGGTCACTGAGCGTTTTTAATGCTTCCACGTCCGCTGCTTCCCTGGCTTTCAGGATTTTCAGCGCCTGCTGCAGGTCATAGAGAATCTCGGTGCGGATCGCCTCTTTCATTTTAGGGAAGGAATAGGAAAGAGTTTTATTAAGGTTTGGGTTAGGTTTTTAAAGAAACGCCAGTTTGTCCATTGTAATTGGGCCGGTGGTCTAATGGTATGAGGACAGCAGACCTGGTCTGTTGCTCTACCAAACACGTCCTTGGCATGGACGAGACTCCGAGTTCGATCGGCCAGCAATCCGCGCCAAAGGATTGTTGCCTCGAAAGTCTCGGCCGGTCCATTTACTTTCTTAATAATTCCACCAATCCGGAATAATCCTTCCCCACTTCCAGGCCAAACCCGTGAGCTTTCTGCAGGGTATAGGTTTCAGCGTCATTACCCCGGACAAGCCTCTGCCCTGGTGCGGTTCTGTAATGTAATGCCTGACAGGAAGAACAACCGCTCAGGTATAACTCTTTCTACTTCTTAGTAACTATCAACCAAAAAATTTATAAACCGGCCCGGCTGGTATATTTTTTCTATGGCACGGAAAATCAGCAGTTGGGAAGAGTATGATGCGCGGGTGAAGGAAAGGGAGGAGAAGTTTAGGGAGGAGGTAGAATCGCGGTTAGAATCTCTGATTGGAACGCATCCCTTAATCAAATCAAATCGGAAGATAGCTCAACGATATAGAAAAAAAGCGCAGAAGTCCTATATTCTAGTTCATGGTATACCGCATTTGATAAATATGGAAGAGATTGAGGGAATAGAACGCCGTGCCGAAGAGGAGATCAAGAGACATCTTTGGGAAGAATTACATCCTACCGCCACAATGGCTATCATTCAGAGACAATTTCAGGAAAGTCTCTCAGATTTAGTGTCTGGTGTGATCAGCCTACGCGGCTCACGAGAATATCTTACACCAGAAGAGAAAGAGAAGGTGTATACGAGAGTAACGAACCAACTGTACTCTTTTACAGCCTATCGAACGTCTTTAAAACTAAAAACGAATATTCCGGAATTACAGCAGTTAACGAAACATTACTTTCCAGAACAGGAAAGTGCTCAACGATTAAAACAGATATTTGCCGTCCTAACACAGAGAAAGTATCTCACCTACAAAACGGCCACTTCTCTCCTTACTCTTCTAACTTCAGAATGCACAGAAACAGGAAAAACCATAATGCCGCCAGCATTTTCACCACCAGCTTTACTTTCGCGTCGGTCTGAACCAGCAACCGCACCGACCCCTACCCCATCATCTCTTGCTCTACCAATTCCTGCTCCACCAGCCCCTCCACGAGCAACTTTACCTTCTTCATCGCGGCAGGAGGTACTGGAATACTTAACTATCATGTTTGAGTTGCCTCCCGAGACTGCCGAAAAGTATGCGGAGAGTATTACTCTTCCAGCCTTGGAAGACCTGCATGACGGCTTGGATACCATTGTAGGAAAAGACTATAGCCTTCGTCTGCTGCAGAAGAACCCCCACCTTTTGACCTATTCTTCCAGTGATATTCAAAGGTATCTGCGCACTTTAAAGCTGATAAAAAAGGAAATCGGGACGAATGGAAATCGAAGAAAAAATTTTGAAGAACGGTTTGGGCTGAAGAACAATGTGGAACGATATGCCAGCTTAGAACAGTTACTGGTTCTAAAAGAAGAATTCTTTTCTGAACTGGGAATCTATGCCGCAGCAGCAGCTGGAGATAACATTATGGAGCCGGCAGAAGAGATCGACATAACAAGAATAAAATTATCCCATTTTCCAATACTACATCGAAGTGCAGATGACGTGGAGAGAAGGCTCTCTTTACTTATTGACAACGGTTTTGTTACTGTTGGTGCCAATGAACACTGGGGTGAAACTACAACCGGGGCCAGGGGATTAAACATCCTAAAGAGAATAAAAACTGAATTGTCACATTTATTTAGTGCTTTAGAACTGGAGCGGCCAGTATACAATCTTAATTTTGGGCAAAGGAAGCTGGGTATTTCAGATGAGACGAGGCAATATCTTCGGGAGATTAGAGATAAAGCCTACCAACTTCAGAGAAAATAAGATTGGAACAGTGTGACGTAAGAACCGAAAAACTTATATATTACATTGTTTACAACGTTATACTAATGCTCATCGTGAAAGATGCGATGGTCTTGATCCACCTCGCCAAAGCAAACCTGCTGGAAAAAAGCTGTGACTACTTTAAGAACATCATCATCCCTCCGCTGGTGAGGGAAGAGGCGACACGATCGGATTATCCTGATGCCCGCCTCATTCAGGACCTGATCGGACAGGCCAAGATCAGAGTAGAAACTATTAAAGACAAAACTTTATTGTTCAAAGCCCACCAGTTTAATCTGCAGCGAGGCGAAGCAGAGGCCGTGGCCCTCTACTGGGAGAAGAAAGCAGAGTTGTTGGCCACCGATGATGACAATGTCCGGAAGAAAAAAATGCTGCTCCAACTGGCGATTATTGGCACACCTTCGATACTCCTGCAGCTGTACAAAAAGAAAAAAATTGATCAACGCCAGCTCAAAGAAGCGATCAAAGTACTCAAGGAAACAGCTTGGTTTTCCAATATGGTCTGGGATAAAATCATTATGGAGGCTGAACGATGAGCGATATAGTAGCACTGCGCATGGACTCTGCTCTTTTAGAGAAGATTGATACGTTGGGTGAGGAGGAACTAGCGGACCGAAGTACGATTATACGTCTATTGATTGACAAAGGGTATCGAGAACGACTCAAAGAGAAAGCTGTCCAGTTATACAAAGAGGGAAAAATAACCTTTTCGGAGGCAGCCTACCGCGCCGGATTGACTCTGTGGGAGATGCAGCATTATCTCATTGACCAAGGATTCACTTCAGCCTATTCTCTGGAAGATTTGGAACAAGAAATGAAAGTATTGATGAAAATAAAATAAATTAGGCTGCTAGGAAATAAGGGGCTTCGCCCCTTACCAACCCCAGATGCTGCGCAAAAATAAAAATCCCAATCGCCCAAAGGGATGGGGTATTTTAAGTAATGGGGATTTTTAATGTTGTGAACCCCGCTCGATAATATGATTATAGGAGGATACCCAATCGCTGCAAGCAGCGGGGTATCACAACAAATAAAAAATTTTACCACCGCAGAGCTGCAAGGCATTAAGCCCGGATAAAAAATAATAAACTGGGGCTGCGAGGATCTGTTCTGCAAATATATTTTGTTATTTGCACTTGAACCCCGACCAGGCGGCTTCTCGTCATGAACCCGAACCGCCAATCCTACCAGGTTAGACCACAGCCCCAGAAAGGGGCAAATGAACAAGTACTTTAAAAACTATTCTTTCCATGTATAAAGAAAGCTTAGAAATTGCTGGCTTGGCCAAGAGGGGAGCTCGGCTACACCTTTGCTTGCACCCCGCCGTTTAGGAACGGAAAACCAACGATGAATTCATTCTCGTTGCAGCGAAGGATACAGCCTGTTTTCCGCCGAGCTCCCGGCCTGCCAGCAATTTCCCAGAGCAGCTTTCCTTATACTTTCCATTTAATGCTGCAGCCCATCGAAGGCTTTTCCTTTCTCGTGATTTTCCCCGTCCTCAGAAACTCGCCAACCACTTCATGCAATTCATGAACGTTAGCTTCTTCTTTCCCGTGCGTATCATCAATCCGTCCATGATAGACTAACTTAAAATTCCCGTCAAACAAAAAAGGATCCGGAGTGCAAACAGCACCATAAGCTTTGGCAGTATCTTGGGATTCATCGCGCAGATACAGAAAATTCAATCCCCATTTTTGAGCGTATTTTTTCATCTTCTCAAAACTATCGTCAGGATAATTCTGATCTTCATTGGCGTTAATGCCGATGACCACTAGCCCTTGTTCTTTGTAATCGGCGGCAATCCGTTTCATTTCGTTGATTTTGGGTACGACGTAGGGGCAGTGGTTGCAGATGAAGATGACGAGAACGGCTTTGGCTCTCTTAAAATCGGGCAAGGAATAGGTTTTCCCATCGGTGGCCGGAAGGGTGAAATCGGGGGCGTGGTCGCCATGGTTGAGAAGCTTGTATTCGGAAGCGAGGAGGACCATGGGTTCTGATACCACGAGGTACTATATATCCTTTGTTATATTTTGTTATAGACACAGTACATTGCGCAATACTATCTCATAAATCTTCACTTCCATAGCCTTTTTATATATCTCCTTCATTTCCTCCTTTTTGGCATGAACTATCCATCAAAAGAGGAATATCTGCTGGAACGAATTCTGCGGGACGTCACCGCCTATCCGCTGAATCGGACGGTGTATGTCCTTCCCGGTGGAGAATACACTGAACGCCTGATTCAATCCTTACGGAGGGAAGGCTTCCAGGCCGAGCTGCTCGAGAAAGGACAAACCAACGGCCATAACCGGCAACAGCTTGTTGATGTTGAATCATTCTTAAACCGTCGCCGCTTCCCTCTATCTCTACCACAATTAGTCAAAGAAACGAAAGAATACGCGGTTAGCCGCGGCAAAAATGTCCGCATCATTCCTTCCGAGCAGACTGCGCTCCTTACCGCTGCCTTGGAGCGTGAAGGAATTTTGTATTATGTCGCTCTGCCATCGTCACCTTGGGATTATCAACAGGAGTACCAAATCGATTTGCTGGAGATAGAGATTGTTGAGGAAAGATAGGCCCGGCAAATTAGGAGAGCACTTCGCTCACCACACTCCTCAGCATATACCAGGTCACCAATATTTTTTTTCCTATCACTGCCCTACAACTTCCGCAGCCTCCTCCTCATTACTTTCATCAGTGGCGGTTCCGGACCAGCAGCCTGAGAGATCCTTTTCCTGCCGGGCAGGTAAGGACTGAAGGAGCAGCAGCCCAAATACACTTCCAGCATTTCTTCCGGATCATAGCCTTCTTTTACCAGTGATCGGCCGATATCGATGACAGCAAGGTGGCGTTTCGCGGAATATCCTACCAATCTTGGATTGTGTAGGGTATGTTCCAGGCATTGATCATGCAAGAGCCCCACCAATCTGCCAAGGCGGGCTGCCTGGCGCAGAACACGAGCGTGATCATAGCCAGCAAATGGCGGAAATTTCAATATCGCTTCTTTCACTCGTTCTATATTTACTGTCCCATACACTTCCACCGCTTCCCTGATGACGCGAGTGTGATCTAAGTCGGCAAATTGAGGAAATTTTAATATCGCTTCTTTCACTCTTCCTGTGTTTACTGTCTCATAGACTTCTGCTGCTTCGCTGATGACGCGAGTGTGATCTAAGCCGGCAAATGGCGGATGTTTTAGTATTGCTTCCTCCACCCTTTCTGTATTTTCTGCCCCATAGACTTCTGTTGCTTCCCTGATGACACGAGTGTGATCCAGGCTGGCAAATGGCGGATGTTTTAGTATTGCTTCCTTCAGCCTTTCTGTATTTTCTGTTCCATAAATTTTTACTGCTTCCCTGATGACGCGGGCGTGATCATAGCTGGCAAATTGCGGATGTTTTACTATGACCTCGCCGATCTGTTGTCGAGTACATCCATAGGTTTCCTGCATAATACCTAGCCTCTCCCGTAACGTAGCCTCATTCCGGATAAGAAACCATTCATCCGCCAGCACACCAGCAGCCTGATCCGCAGTTAATCCTAATTCCTGTAAGAGTGTGTCTAATGTCATGGTCGGGCAACAACTCAGCTCACTTATAAGCATTTCTACTTAGAAGGGGTTAAACACACACCAAACCTCCCCAGGTAACCCAAAACTTTAAATATTACTTATAGTAATAACATTATTACTTATGGTGTTAACGAACGTGAGAGAACAGCTACTCCTGCTGTTGCTGAGAGATCCTACCCGAGAGTATACCATCCGGGAAGTGTCTCTGACCACGACGATTAATTACCGGCAGGTTCATCAGGAAATCATCAGCCTCGCCAAGGAGGAAATAATCCTGCTTAAAAAAAGGGGGCATAGTACGGTTTGTTCTCTCGCTCTTTCTCAAAAAATCCCCCTCTATGCCTATCTGGAAAGTTTACGTACGGCTTCTTTTCAGAAAAAACACCCGGAAGTAAAGGTGATTATTAATGAACTGAAAAACTTGCCGACAGTGTATTATACCGCCCTGCTATTTGGAAGCAGAGTGCCGGAAACCGCCAGAAAGAACAGCGACATCGATCTTTTATTTATCGTACCAAATGACGTTAACCGGGAGCAGTTTGAAGGGGAAGTCTCGGCCCGGTTACGTTTGTTACGGTATCCAGTAGATATAAATGTTATTACCGAAGAGAGCTTTAGAGAAATGGGAAAGGAGAAAGCTTTAAATGTCCGCAAGGAAGTGCTGAAGAATCATCTGATATTATACGGAGCAGAGTTTTATTACAGATTGCTGGCACGATGATTACAGATAAAGAAATTGGAGAATCGCGGAGAGTAGTACAACAACTGATTAAAGAGGGCCTGATCCTTCCCGCCGGCCGCGAATACCAGGATTTTTTCCTGGCCAAGGCAAATCAAGCCTTAGAAACTGCGCATTTCATCGTAAACGTTTCATTAAATCCTGAATTAAAGCTACAATTACAACTATCTTCCTCTTATGAAGGGTACCTGTGGACAATAAATGCCGCCTATTATTCGATGTTTTATGCTGCCACGTCCTTGTTGGCAAGGTATAATCATCGAATCAAAGGAGAGCAAGGAATCCATATGCTTACCTACCATGCTCTGGTATACTACTTTTTAGATAATGATCGGAAATTATCGAAACATCTTCTGGAACAATATCGGCAAGCCGGGGAAGAAGCTTCTGAATTGTTGCAGATTGCAGAACAACAAGCGCGGGAGAAGGTTGAACAAGTGAGGTTCGAATTGAGCAAACGACGGGAATTTACCTATGAAATCGGAAAGATTGCAGAAAAAGCAAAAGCAGAGACCTCCCTAAGAAGAGCAGAAGAATTTTTAACACTAGTAAAAGAATTGATACTTTAAGAGAGCACTTCGCCCACCACACTCCTCAACATATACCCCGTGACTTTCACGGAAATTTTCTGCTTCAGCGGCAATCGTCCTTTAATGCCAATCACCAATGGATAGGTCCCCATCTGCCGGCAGAAGGTGGTTTTGCCATCATACATTTCGGTCCAGACGTCTTTAATGATCGTTCCTTTCGGCAAAATCCTTGCCAACATCGGATTATCAATCGTCTGCCGGATTTCATTTCGCCACTTCCAGTAATACTTTTTGTTCTTCAGCAGATATTTATGCCCGCCATGCTGATGAATATAGGTGTTGGGCAGTATCGCCACCTGCCGGATATTGATTCGACGCAGCAATAAACCATCCTGGAGGATGTAGGTAAGCGCTTCTATGTTTTTCTGGTGCGTTTCCTTGGTTTCGTTCAACAAGCCAAAGATGATGTTGATCCCTGGCAAGAAGCAGGGCATGCCGTTCTCTCCTCTCTTGGCCCCATACTTATTGATGATCTGGATTGCTTTCATTGCCACTGCTGGCATAGTATTCAGCAAATTTGCCTTCACCACCGCCGGATCAAAGCTTTCTATCCCAAAAGCGGCAATGTTGCCAGAAGTACAGTATTCGACAATCGCTTTGGTAATTTCTTCCCCTCCCGGACGCACCACAAAATTGGGGTTGACGTTATCAATATGCAGCATTTCCAAATCCGGGCAGGATTCTCGGATTTCCTGCAGCATTTCAATCGGCTGGTCCGAAGAGTAGAAATCTGCCTGCTTGCCCAACCGGATAAAACGTGCTCCCCGGCCATAAAATGCTTTTACTTCCTGAACAACAGAATCTTTGCTGCGGTTCACAAATTTACTTTTCAATGGTTCGGTGCAGAAACTGCACTTGCCGACGTTACAGCCGCGGCTGGTCTCGATTTCAATAACTCTTTTATCAGGAATTTGTGTCAGGATTTCTGCACCAGCGATGGCATACTGATCCAGTTTGTCGAAGGGCAGGGTGAAATCTTTTATTTCATCAAATAGGGAAAGGTCGGCATTCTCAAACAGTTTTCCCCCCTCTAACTGCGTGCCAAAAATGACGGGGCCGGTAAGAATCTTTTTCATCGGCAACTCCCGGAGGAGCGGAATTACTTCTCTCAGCGTTCCCGGAAGAGCGGTAAGATATTTCCCCGGCACATGGACGCCGATGATGACGATAAGAACGTCAGTTCTGGCCAGAATATCCCGGGCATTATTGTTGGTGGTATTGTATACCAGAATATTCGTTTTTTGTTTGACGGTGGGTTCCCGCCGTACTCCCCCATAGTTCTTCCAGAGACGTAGATCGTCAATGGTGAGATAGGAAACAGTATGTCCTTCCGTCTTCAATTGCCCGTAAATATAGCGCGGATAGGTGCCTAAATAAGGAGGAACGCCTAAGCCGGAGGCTTCATCGGTGTAGCAATCCAAGATTGTATAATGCATATAAATACTGAAGAAGAGTGGTGATTTAAAAATATTGTTGAGAAACGGGTGAAATTTACCCAAACATATTTAAGCAGTAGAAAACCTCTTTTTGATTATGGGTGAATATGATTGCATCGACTCCTGCATTGTTTTAGGGATTCTTTTCCAGGAAAGTATCGGAGAACTTCAGGAATACATTCGTACGGTTGGATATAAGCAAAGAAACAAAGGTCTCTTAACAGTATACCTGATGGGTGAAATATTTACCAACCTCTTTACTAAGATTTGTCAGAAGGTAGAAGATGGCACAATCAGGGCGGTGTTGCTCCAGAATGCTCTTGATTTCTTTGAGGATGTAATCATGGAGTTGCTGCGGCAAGATCGCCTCATCATCGCTAAAATTCAAAACAGCGACTACCAACTCATCAGGCAGATCCAGGAATTAGACTATGCCATCACCGATGATGATGCGCTTCATCTTTCCTGTGCTGTTAACAACCAGTGTCAGCGATTTGTAACTACCGACACTATTCTTTTAAGCGAGAATTGCCGAAGCAGAATTAGACGAGAATTCGGATTAATCATTAGCAGACCTTAACTAAATTCTACTTTGCCCATTAAACCTAATTCTTTAATCATCCGGCGTAGTTGTTCTAACTTTACTTTTAAGTCTGGCCGAAGTTCAAATAAATCTTTTTCTTGATCTGGGGGCATAGGGCAAGAAAAGTGGGCTTTCTATATAAATATTTGCCTGAATTTGAGGGGTGATACTTCCCAAAAGTATTTAAATCAGCTCCTCTTGAGAGCGTTCATGGCAGCTGATGATCAACCGAAAACTGTTGAATCCACTCTTGATGCCTCCACACGGCAACGTCTCGAGCAGATTGTGGAAAGCACTGCCCTGGCAGATTATGATAAACAGAAATTCTTTGTCCAAATGGGAAGCGAGGAAAAAGTCCGGCAGTATCAAGAACGCTGGCAGAAGGAGCAGCAGCAAGGTCTCATTGAGCACATTGAGAAAGTCGCTGCAGAATTGCGAAAAAGAAAGCCCGCTATCTCGATTATTGATTTACGAAGTTTTCATGATAATATTGATGAAGAGGGAATAACGCACCCGGCACTGGAACTGATTTATCGGGAGACGTACAAAATTGCCGTGGCGGATGGATTTTATGGGCTGGCCCTTCACCTTGGCACGGAACATCTGCATCTGCCCGAAACGCAGCTTCAGGAGGTGCGGGAAAAACTGCTCTATGAATATATGGTCGATGGGAGAATCATATTCAATGGCGAGAGTATGGACCAGTACATGCTTGGACTCAAGGAGTCAGCGGAAAGAGGACTACCCTCCCGCCAACGGCAACTCGCTGAAAAAGTCTATCCTAAACTTCTCTCTGAATGGTCCAAGATGCAGGACCGGTTCTCCTATCTCTTCCAGGCAGCCCTGCTGGCACAAGAGTACAATTTAGGAAGGGAAAAAGTACTCGAACCTCTAAAGATGTACCTCTCTTTCTACGATTCAAGGGTGGAAGGAGAAGTTCCCCTTCCGAAAGGCTTCGAGTTCGAGAGCTATAAGCCCCCTTCCTATGACTTCCTGGAGAAGATGATTGATACCTTTGATCTTCCTCCGGCAATCATTCATGCCCGGATGAGGGAGCTGTTCTCCCAAAATCTGCTGAACAATACCATTTCAACACGAATTCTGGCCCGCAACATCTTAACACCTGGCGAGGTGGTGGGAGTAGTGAACGAATATTATTCTAGTTGTCTGGAAGAGGGATATTTTAATGCTGCACTGGGAGTTCGGGAGAAATTTTGTGAACATATTGGGCAAGAAAAAGTGAGCTTGGAAGACCTGCGCCTGTTAACGAAGATCGAAGTGGAGACGATGAAGGGTTAGTGTTTTGTTGATTAGTTGAATGAAGTTTTGTATAAAAAGTTACGCCAGTGGAAATGGATCAAAACGGATCTTCAGGTAGGTCTCTATTCAGGCAAATTTCCGTCTTGGGCAGAATATCTAGAATCAGCAGCAAGTCGTCAATCGATTCTGGCTGACTTTCAAGAAAGGGACCATAACCCATCCGCAGTTGCAGTGCATAATCAAAATGACCATCATGCAGGTTCCGCTTGTATTCATCGGTTACGATTTCCTGTGCCTGTTCGTGGGATAGCCAGCCCCGCTGGAGCATCTTGTCAGCCTCATCAGAGTAGGATGGTGATATTTTGCGGAAGGCAGTAAGGATATGAGGCCTAATCATCTCTAGTGGCACCTGCAGATTATCGACTAACTTTTCCAGCAGGTAATAGTCCGGTGCCAAGATCAATTTAAGTTGTTCTGAGTAATCAGGAGATAGGATTTTTTGAACGAGTTCCAGCACCTTCCCTCGGCCAAAACCATACTTCTGGGCAACGCAGGCTACCTTATAAAGATTATATTGGTCTGGATCTTCAGGAGTTTGTTCAAGAACTTTTTGAACCAGGTCCCGCACCTTCTCCCGATCGAGATTATAATTCTGGGCGAGGCAGATCTGTTGGTAGAACAGATTTCTATTAGCCTCTTTGTCATTTTGCAGCTGGAGATTAAGATCATCGTAGGCCTGCTGGGCAATTCGTTGTATCGTCTCAGCTGGCAATCGCTCTACAGCCTGGTGCAACCGATCCTGATACTCTGTATTTGAAAGACAGATACCACCTACCAACTGATTTTAGAAGTTTTTTTCCCGCAGTGGTTGCAGTACTTCCTCCGGAAGGTGAAGATGCTTCCTGGCAATCTCCAGAGCTTTAGAAAAATTTTCTTCCTGAATATATTGTTCATAGCATTGGCGAGCAACAAATTCAATTGCCGGATGAGTAACCCTTTCTCGTTCCACTTCCATTAAAAGCAGTGATACTCTTCCTGGATTTATTTGGTCGCGCTGAGCAGCAATACCTTCAAGTTGATTAATGATACTCTGACGCCACTGGTCACGAATGGCTTGCTGATACTGTTCCGCTCTTTCCTGATCTCCAAGCC
This sequence comes from archaeon, assembly GCA_023265925.1. Taxonomy (GTDB): domain Archaea; phylum Nanobdellota; class Nanobdellia; order Woesearchaeales; family GW2011-AR9; genus JAHFRS01. Next base: position 17,526 of record JAHFSD010000009.1, on the reverse strand, counting down.
AAGCATAAAAATCCATTTTTACTTTAAGTGATTGGACCCTTTCGATAATCTGTTCCAGCCGCTGTTGGGTGGCAGAATCGAGAGATCCAGGTTTGGTCTGTTCTATGCCGGACATAGCAACAATGAAGAAAAAGAACGTTTATATGGATTTGTATTCTGCGGAAGACAAATGGCGTCTATTTTCTCCTTCCAACCTACCCATCCCAACCTATAAACTGCTTTACCATAATCTTTTTAATGCCTTCCTTTTCCTTCCCCGTCCAAAAAGGGTGATCAGATGGGTGGCTTAGCAGATTTAGTCATTGGCGTCTCCGGAAATATCGGTTCAGGAAAGACTACGCTCATTCAGCAGGCACGTACACCAGAATTCCGCCACATCCTGCTGGGCCTGCTTGATGAAAATCCTTCTGCCACCCGAGAAATTACGGCATTGAAAGAAGAAGTGACTAAAGGTGTAGTGGAAGCATTCTATCGCGACCCCAAAGCATCCGCGTTTCTCGCCCAGATCAATTTCTTTAATGCCCGCCTGCGGCGGGAACACCTGGTCAGCAAAACGCCGGGCATCGTGCTGGTGGATCGCCCCATTCAGGAAGATTATCACGTCTTCGGGAAAGCACAGCGCATTCTTGATCATATGTCCCCGCTAGAGTTTACCGTCTATGAGGAAAATTTCCGGGAAATGACCAAGATTATACCCTCGCCGGACGTCTATGTCTATCTGAAAACTCCCGTTCCCGTGTTACAGCAGCGCATTAAGCTGCGGGGCCTTCCGGAAGAGCAGGAACGGCTGGTGGAAGATTCCACGTATCTGGAAACACTCCACAACCTCTATGAAGATTTCTTTCGTTCTCACGTTACCTGCCCGGTGATTGAAATTGATGCCACGAAAATGGAAAGCCATCCTGAACAGGTGGACAAACGCTATACGCGGGAAGTGCTGGTCCAGATCGCCGATGAAATCAGGAGGAGGAAAAGTGTTCCCAAGCTTACGCCCCGGCTGGGAAAATGGCTTTCCTATAATCCCACGGAAGCGGTCATTGAATCCATCAGCCTGGAAGATCAGCTGCGTGATTACCTGCAGCAGAGCAGCATGGTGATTACCATCGCCGGAAATATTGGGCTGGGAAAGACGGCCTGGGCGCGGATTCTTTCCCGCGGATTGCAAATTCAGGGCAATTTTGAACTGGATGCCCACAGCGATGAAATAGATGATAGACTGCTTCATGATTTCCTGCTGGATAAGCCCCGGTACTGTTACGACCTGCAAAAACATCTCCTGAGCAAGCGGCTGGGCCAGCGGAAAAAGAGTGTCGCTGCCGGAAAGAGCTGTATAGAAGACCGGACGCCGGAGGAAGATCCCGCGGCATTTCATGCCCTGTTCCGGCAGCAGGGCTTATTGACGGAGAGCCAGTACGACTACCTGCAGATTGAGTCACGGCGAGCCTACCGGGATTCTCCTTCCTCCCGGCTGATGATTGTGTTACAGGGAAGTCCGGAATTATCCTGGCTGCGGATCCAGCAGCGCAGCCGGCCGGAAGAGCTGCAGGGCGGATGGCAGTTGGAACGTGATTTGCGCCCGTTGGCAAAGTTATATGAAGCGTTTCCTCAAGTGGTGACTGGCTATGGATTACATCAAGGGCCTCTTCTGGTCTTTGATGTGGATCGTGTTGACATCACCAGCCGGGCGCATCAAGGGTTTGTGTACGAGCAGATGCTGAAAGCTCTGAAGGAAATGAGCACTCCATAAAGATGTTCTTTATATCGGCCTCGACCCTGGCGCTGCGGTTCTCAAAACAATTTTGTGGATTAAAAGTGCCAGTGCTATCCCTCCCAGCACATCCAGCACATAATGCTGCTTGATGAACAGGGTGGAAAGGGAAATCAGTCCGGCCAGCAGCAGGACAATAGTTCCTTCCGTTTGATGAATCCTGTAGATCACCAGTCCAGCCAGGAAGGTGAGGGAAGCATGCAGGCTGGGAAAAGTGTTGTACGGGAAATCAAGGCGATAGAGAAGCAGGACGGCAGAATCAAGAAAGGAAGCAGGGACAATTTCCGGGCGAAGCATTCTAACTGGAAAGAAGGCAAAGATGGCAAAAGTAACGAGCATGACCGCAAGGTAGGCCAGTGTTATCCTTCGCAGATAGGCCACTTCCCTGATAACAAAGTAGGGCAAGGACTCAACCACATACATGGCCAGGTAAGGAATGAGAAAAATGGATAAAAAGGGAATCTGCTGGTCAAAGGCCAGTGGAAGGGTGTACGAATTCCTGCTGTTCGCCACCAAATTCAGCCAGAAATATCCTAGTGCTTGCACCAGCCAGATGAAAGCGAAGAGGAACCAGCGTTCGTGTTTATAGTAGAACGATTCAGCCATGACAATCCTTTGGTGAGCTTTACACCTGATTCTTTCCAATCAGAGGAGCAACATTTAAAAATATACCGCCTCTCGCTCAGGCATTGGCCCCATAGCTCAGCCTGGTACTTGTCGGCAAAGCCGACTCGCTGGGGTAATGGAGCGCACGACTGATATGCTTATGGCAGAGAGATCGTGAGGCCCCGTGTTCAAAGCAAGTTAACGCTTGGTGAAAGTCACGGTGGGGCCATTTTTTATTCAATGTTTCCGATTTCTTCCAGAATCTCTTTCATTCTTCGTGAACTCTTAGTGTACCGCAAAATTCCCACCATGATCACAATGAAAGTTACCATCATGCCGGCCAAAAAAAGCTGTCGTTCTGTCAACCATAGAAAGGTCCCCAGGAACCCTAAGATCCCGGTCGTTAATAAAATCAGGAAAGCATTTGCTTTTTGTGATTCACCATGATATTCCAAATCTAAGCGGTTCTTCTGAAGTTGCAGTTTATCCATTTTACCTATTGACTAACAAAGCAACCCCCACGGCAGCAAGGGCAAAACCAAAGATTAAGTGAAAAAGCCTTCCTCCAGATATAGAAACGGCCGTTACTCCCATGCCCAACAGAAAAACCGCTCCAGCTATTCGCAAAAATTCGCTCCAGTCAAATGGTTTGGCCATATGAATCCCTCTTTATTATAGTAGGAATGAAATAAGCGATATTTATATATTTTTCGCCGGCAAAGATGCAAAAAGTGATTAAGTTGGTTGAACTTCACGGTGGGGCCATTTTTTATTCCAGCCCGTTCAAAACGCCAAGTAGTTTTGTTTACGAACTGGCCCTGTTTCTCAACTCTAACCTAATCCTTCCATCCTCTCTATTCCTGTCTCTATTCTAAAGTGCACAAATCTTTAAATAAGGGTTATTATTTGGGAATACTCAATTATGATAATAGGGGGTGTTGAGCAATGAAAAAAAAGAGCATAATAATAGTTAGTGTACTCATTTTAACAGTTTTTCTGGTCGGCTGCCTGGACTATAAAGCCTACGGCGTGCCCCAGAAAGAGGCGGCAGCGGCACCAGACAGCCTGGTGGATGAAATTACCCAGATTGAAAAGCAGTTGCAGGAGCAGGAAAAAGTGAACGCTGACGCGGAACAGGAAGCAGCCGAAGTGGAGAAAGAAACGCCGGCCGAAGTCGCTGAGGGGGAAGTGATGGAGGAAGTACCAGAGGGAGTAGGGGATGAAGTCGTCCTGCCCGAATTAGACGTGGAAAAAGAAGTGAAGGAAGAAGGCCTGCAAACCATCACGGTCAAGGAAAATGAGCTGGTTAAATTAAATGTCAAGGTAACTGATCCTGATAAGGATCAAGTCACTTATACTTTCAGCAAGCCGTTGGATGAAAAAGGGCAATGGAAAACTAATTATGGCGATGCCGGGGACTATACCGTCACCATCACGGCCAGCGACGGCAAATTAACGACGGAGAAGAAAGTCAGGCTCGTCGTCGAGCGGGTCAATGTTCCGCCCGTCATTGATCCTCTGGGTGATCTGCGGGCCCGGGAAGGAGATAAAGTGACGTTCTCGCCAAAGGTATCCGATCCCAATAAGGATAAAGTCACGGTAACAATCTCTGATCCTCTGAGCCAGGGAAGCTGGCAGACTGACCATACCAGCGCCGGGGAATATGTTATTACGGTGTTAGGCAGTGACGGGGAACTGGAATCAGAAAAAACGTTCAGGTTGCTGGTGGAAGATGTCAATGTCCTGCCGGAAGTGAGCAACCTGCCAGAAACGCTAAAAGTCAAGGAAGGCGACACCGTGCAGCTGAAACCGTCCGTCTCTGACCTGGATGAAGACCCGATCACCGTGACGATCAGCGATCCGGTGGGTGATGACGGCGAATGGGAAACGAGCTTTACCGATCATGGCGAATATGTCGTGACCATTACGGTCAGCGACGGCAAGGATACGGTAGTCAAAAAAGTCACGATTACCGTGGACGATGTCAACATGCCGCCTGAGTTCGTGGACATCTCGCTGCAGTAAAGAGGCAAAAGACAATTATAAAGATCAGAGGGGTAGATAGGCAACTAGGCAGGCAACTAGGCACCAGCCATGAAACAAATACCTCTCTTGTTAATTTTTCTTGTTGTTCTTAGCAGTCTCTCAGTTGTTGCTGCCGGCTCGCGCATTTTCCGCGTGCAGGAAACTGAGTTTGTGAAGATTAAGATTGATGCCGTAGATTTGGATAAAGACCGCGTGGTGTTTAGCTATTCTCCTCCGCTCAATGAACGCGGGGAATGGCAGACGGATCTCGACGATGCCGGGGAATATGCCATCACGATTACGGCCACGGACGGCGTGCAGGAGACGAAGGAAGAAATTAAGTTGATTGTGGACAACAAAAACCAGCCGCCGCGGCTGAAAGAGAAGAATATCGTGGTCAAAGAGAACGATACTGTTGACCTGAAAGCACCGGTGGAAGATCCGGACAATGATCCGCTGACGTTCTCTTTCACCGCACCATTTGATAAGAACGGAATTTGGAAAACCGGCCTGGACGATGCCGGTGACCACGTAACCGAATTTACCGTCAGTGATGGGGAATTTACTGAAGAATTGCGGCTGGGAATAAAAGTGTTAAACACCGCCAAGCCTTTGAAAATAGCAGCTGTTTTCAGCGAGAAAGAAAGTATTACCGTGAAGGAAGATGAAACAGTACGCTACTTTGTGGATGCGAGTGCCGAAGAAGGTGACACGATCGTCTATGAATGGGCACTGGACAATGAGCTCATCAACACCGACCATGAAGGGGAATACCATTTCAATTTTGACGCTGCCGGCGAGCATACCTTGGCCGTCTTCGTCAACAACGGCCGGGAGAAACTTTCCCGGGAATGGCAAGTAATCGTCGAGAATGTGAATCGCCGGCCGGAAATAAAATTTACCCCACTTCGTTCAGTCCAGGAAGGTGAAACCGTAAGGTTAAACCTGCCTTCCACGGACCAGGATGGTGATACGTTAACCTATACCTTCGCTGCGCCGTTTCAGCCTAGCGGGGAATGGCTAACTGGGTTTGAGGATGCCGGGACGTACGATGTTGAATTTTCTGTTACCGATGGGGAATTCATTGAGAAAGGAAAAGTAAAAATTACCGTCGTAGATGTGGATCGGGCACCATCATTGCAGTTGCCGGCACGGGTGGAGGTGGCGGAAGGCAGCACCCTGCCCGTTATCATCAACTCTCTTGATCCTGATGGTGATAAGGTAATGGTAACAATGGAAAATCTTCCTCCCGGGGATTCCGCGTATAATCAAAAGGATAAAGTCCTGCTGCTCCAGCCAAGCTATGATACTATCGTGCGGGAAAAGAATCCCCTGAGTACCGTACTGAACGCTCTGCGTCTGGAGCGCTTCCTGCCGCGGGAGAAAACGATTCCGGTGACGGTGAAAAGTTGCGGGAAGCAATTATGCAGTACGGCGACTCTCAATGTCGTGGTTCGTAACACCAACCGCCCGCCGGAATTTACCGCCGTGCCGGACGTGACGGTAACGGAAACCGAAACTGCCATCGTTACGGTCAAGGCTACCGATCCCGATGGCGATAGTATCCGTTATTTCTATTCTGCTCCTTTGGGAAAAAGAAGCGGGAAATGGACGACGGGCTATGAGGATGAAGGAGTAAAGACGGTCTCCGTGCTGGCCTCTGACGGCATGGCCAGCGCTACCGTGCCGGTGCAGATCCGTGTCCTGCGAAAAAACCGCCCCCCTACCATTACTGTCCGGGACGATATCGTTGTCAATGAAGGGGAAGAATTTTCGATCACAGCCAGAGCGTCCGATCCTGATGCTAATGATAAACTGACTCTGCTTCTGGAAAAAGCCACGCCGGGCTCATCCTACATTGACGGCACCTTCACCTGGCAGCCGGGATTTGATACGGTCCGTCAGCAGAGCGAGGGAACAGCAGGCTGGTGGAATGGCTGGCTGAACCGCTTTCCCACACTGAACAGGCAATTCAGCGATGAGAAAGAGACGCGGTGGATGCAGTTTGTCGTTTCCGATGGATTAGTGGACGTGGTGCATCCCGTGAAAATTACCGTAAAAAATGTCAATCAGCAGCCGCGTATTTTGGATTACCTGCCGGCCGAGGAGATTACCGTCAAGGTTAATGAGCCGCTCCTGTTTCATGCTGCGGTCAGGGATGACGATGGTGATGCTTTAAAATACATCTGGCGCTTGGGCTTAGGCGAAGAAGCGGTTACCGGCACTGATACTATCCGCCGAACTTTTACCTCGCCCGGAACCAAGAAAATAAGTTTCATTGCTGACGATGGCCGGGCGGCAGTGAAGAAAGAATGGGTCGTGCAGGTGGTGAAAGAAGCTTATGTGCCGCCGGTTGTTCCCGAGCCGGTGCCGAAGTTCAAGGTGTATGTGGTGAAAGGGTGAGAAGTTTTCTTTGACTGCGAATGAAATCGTAAACGATACGAGAACGATAAAACGAACGATAATTTCTCCGGAAAGAGCAGGACACGCGGGAGCTGATTTGAAATGAAAATTATCTTAACCTATCCTCTAAGGTCCCCCTGGATATTCCCAACACAGCATACAACTTCTTAAGTCTTTCCTGGCGGGGAATTAACTTGCCCTGCGCATAGTTTGAAACACAGGACTTTGCTATACCCAGCTGTTCAGCTAACCATTGTTGGCTCTCTCCCAACTCCCGTAATTTTTGACGGATAAGATTGCTTAATTCCTGGTATTGAACCTGTTGTTGCCGTTGTTGAGCACAATCTGCCTGATATTCAGTAGGATCTTCAAAGCCTCTTCGTTTTAGCCTTGCTTTTTCCTGATCGTATAAAGATTTGTATCCTTTCCGCGTAGCCAGTTTTTCATGATACTCGTGGAGAGACGAATGGCCATTCTCTTTAGCTTTTTGCTGTTCGTAAGCGTACCGAGAGGCATAGCCTTGTTGTCGCACAAGATCTTCTTCATATTTATGCCGGGAAGAAAAACCACGGTCCTGCGCCAACTGTTGCTGATATTTGTTTTTAGTAGAGAAGCCTCGTTCTTGCAACCGCTGGGAAAAGAATTCTTTCCAAGAAGAGAAGCCGTGTCGCGCAGCTAAATAATCCAAATATTGTTTCTTGGACATTCCTGTCTGTTCCCCAACGATGTAATCCCATACGGCGGCAAATGAGACACCTACTCGCCGGGCAATTTCATGTAGGGAAAGCTGGTCTTCCTCATCGGCTGAATAATTCCCTGCCCATAATTTTTGTGCGTAAAGTTTTTTAATTTTCTGGATCTTCTCCAGAGGAAGTTTTCGCATTTACCCTTTTAGGACATGAAGATTTATAAAATTTTACCCTACTTTGTTCAAAATGCTCGATCCCACCCAGCACCTAGCCTTAGAGACCCTGCAGCTCAACAAGCAGGCGTTCATTTTCTGTCCCAGCCGGGCGAGTGCTGAAAAAACGGCAGAAGAAATTGCCAAATTAACCTCGTTCCAGCATCCCGAACTGGAGCAGAAGATTCTTCATGCCGTTTCCACGCCCACCAAGCAATGCCGCCGGCTGTCCCACTGCGTCCGAAAAGGGATCGCCTTCCACCACGCTGGCCTGGTTGCCGCCCAGCGGGAATTGATTGAAACGGAATTCCGAAATGGCACTCTCAGAATTATTTGCGCTACGCCCACTTTAGCGATGGGGCTGTCCCTGCCGGCTTTCCGCGTGATCATCAAATCCTTGAAACGTTACTCGGAGCAGTGGGGGATGGACTGGATTCCTGTGTTAGAGTATCTGCAGATGGCCGGACGGGCGGGAAGGCCGGAATTTGAGAAATTTGGTGAAGCAATCGCCATGGCCAACAGTGAAGCCGAGAAAGAAGAAATCCATGCTCGCTACATTTGCGGCGAGCCGGAAGAGATTTATTCCAAGTTAGCAGCCGAACCGGTACTGCGAACCTACCTGCTTTCTTTAATTTCCACCAGTATCATCCATGATCAACCGAGCATGAACGAGTTCTTCCGCCAGACCTTTTGGGCGCATCAATATGGTGACCTGGAAAAACTGCAGATTCTTCTGGTACGGATGTTCTCCCTCCTGGAACAGTGGGAATTTGTGAAGAGCAGCAGCGGGGAGCAAGGCGATTTTGTGGCGGCTTCCTCTGTGGCGGCTTCCTCAGTAGGGAAAGCCGCTGCTTTCCGAGCCACCTTGATTGGCCAGCGCGTTTCAGAATTATACCTCGATCCCTTGACTGCCCGCCACCTGCTGGACGGCCTGCGGAATGCTGCTGAAATGACGATGACACCTTTCTCCCTCCTGCAACTGATCTGCTGTACGTTAGAGATGCGTCCCTTGCTGCGGCTCAGGAAAAAAGACGAAGAGCTGGTTCAGGAAGAATTAACTAAACATTACGGCCAACTGCTGATGAACGAGCCGTCCCCCTTTGATCCTGACTACGACGATTTCATCAATTCGGTCAAGACCGCCTTGTTCCTGGAAGACTGGATCAGCGAGAAAGATGAAGATTTCCTGATGGAAAAGTACGACATTCGTCCGGGAGAAATCCGCGCCAAGCTGGAGATTGCCGACTGGCTGTTGTACGCCCTGGAAGAGTTGAGCACGCTGCTTCATTATCGGGAAGCGCTGCGGGAAATCCGCAAGGTACGGCTGCGGGTGCAGGATGGCGTGAAAGAAGAATTGCTGCCGTTACTAAAATTAAAAGGAATCGGCCGGGTCCGGGGCCGGAAGTTGTACAGCAATAGCATCCGGGATTTAGGGGATGTAAAAAAAGCAGGCCTGGCCACGTTAAGCCAGATCCTGGGGAAAGCGATTGCTGAAGATGTCCAGAAGCAGGTGGGGGAGGAAGTCGAGGCCGTGCCGGAAGGGAAAAGGAAAGGGCAGGTGAGTGTGACAAAATTTTAAAAATCCCGCCAGTAATCTTTATAAACCACCACTTTTCTCACGTATCCCATGGTCAAACTCCGCAAGAACTCAGCGTACCAGTCCCTGGAACGCCCCTACACCCGCATCAGCAAATTCTCCGCCCAGAACTATGTCCGCGGCGGGTTTCCCCACCTGAAAATCAGCCGGTTTGAGATGGGCGATCCGCGGAAGAAGTTTGACATTACCTTATTCTTAACTTCCACCCGTGCCATGAATTTCCGCCACAATTGCCTGGAATCGGCCAGGATGACCTCCAACCGGGTATTGGAAAAAGGCTTAGGCAACAATTTTTTCATGAAATTGAGAGTCTATCCCTTCCATGTCCTACGCGAAAATCCGATGGCTACGGGAGCAGGCGCTGACCGGATGAGCCAGGGGATGAGCCAGTCCTTTGGCAAGCCCGTGGGCGTGGCGGCGAGGGTTGATGTCGGCCAGCCCTTGTTTGAGTTGCGGGTCATGAAAGAGCATCTGGCCGTGGGCCGGGAAGCGTTGGAGAGAGCAGCAAAGAAATTGCCCTGCGCCTGTAAGGTGGTGGTGAGGTAAGAGTTAATAAGGTAACAGTTAATAAGCGTCGTTGATTTCCGAAGTGAAATGAACGATAAAATTCTGCAGGATCTGGAAGATTTCCAGCCGGAAGAGGAGAGCAAGCAGTTTCCCCGGCTGCGAAGGATCTTTCTGGTGGTAGCGGGAATAATTGCCCTCGGTCTGATGCTCTCTTACGTCTTCGTCACCTTTCCCATTGCGGACATCATTCAGGGCCGGATGCAGTCAACCACGATCCTGGATAATAAACTGACCATCAATAACATTCTCATCATCCTGGACGATTCCGTGCGGGAGGAACTGCAGCAGGCTTTCCTGAAGCAGCAGAAAACAGAGTTTAGCGCCTGTCTGACGGGGAAAGTAAAAAAGGCTGGGGGTGCTGGTGGGGGCAGTGCGGGTGGAAATGGTGTAGACAATGTAAGTGTAGGTGGTTCAGGTGTAAGTGATGTAGGCGGTGTAGAGGTAGAAGTAGGGAGAAAAGAATATCATATTACCTCCTTTTACTTCCCGAAAATGTATCGCCAATTGTTCAACCAGGTGGTGTTTGAATCCTGCTCACCGGAAACGCTGATTCTTCTGCATACGCATCCCTACAAACGATGCAGTGCTTCATCCACTGACCTGAATACGCTGAGAACAGCACAGCAGGCCAATCCCGACGTGCTGATGATGGTGCTGTGTGAGAAAGAAAGGGTGGCGGTGTATGGAGAATTGCGTTGATATGTTAAATTTTTAAGCAATTCTCCATATTAGAAATGCGTATATTTTTACACTAATCAACGCATTTCTTTATATTCGTAAAAAGTCTCTTCAGGCCGGCTAATCTCAACCAGAACGTAAAGCCGCCAGCAATTCTTCTCCCTGCTTTCCCTTCCGTAGCAGCTTAATTCTTTCGATGACGGGAGTGAGACCAGGAGATGTAGTTACGTCCCGAACCGCCATGATTCCATCATAGATCTGGAGTAGCTGTTCTTCGGGACCGCGGGTACTGATGGAAATATCAATTTTGAACGAGCGTGCCGTCAGTCCATTGAAAGTATATCCCGCAATTGCGCCCGTCAACGACGGTCCACCGGACTTACCGTACTCCACACCAACTTTTATTAAATCATGTGTTACCTGGCGATAACTTCTCTTTTCATAATCCAAGGAGGAATACACCTGATTAAGAACCTCTTCTAAACGGGAGAACTGCTCTTTTACGGCGGTTAGATCCATTTCAGAGGGAAGATGAAAGATATAGCTTATTTCACTAAATTTACCTTCCCGATGACCAAATAGTATAGTATCGATTTCCATATTTTTTAGGAGCACCAGTAGCTTTATTAACATTTCGCTGCTGGAGAATAGAATCTCTCAGGAATTGTTTAAGGAATCGGCCTCTTCCTTTCTGCCATACCGCTGGTTAACGCCTTAATCTCCATTGCCTTCCCAAAATTCAGGTTGCCGCAGTTGAGGCAGTTGAAATAAGGGCCATATTTTCCCGCCCGCTGCTCCAACCAGCGGCCACAGGTGCATTTAATCTCCTGTAACTGCTCGTTGGTATGCCGGTGGCAGACTTCTAATCCGGTCTCAGTTTTCTGGGTGGCGCTGCGGCTGCAGAAAGGGCACGTACTTAGTTTGGATTGCCCGTACACTTTTTTGGTGGGGAAGCCTCTCATCATTCCCTCAACTCCACCACTTTCTGCAGTTGAATCATTTTCCAGAACGCGCCTTGTTTCTGCCACAGTTCATCATAAGTCCCCTGCTCCACAATTTTCCCTTTATCCATGACAACAATGAGATCAGCCTTCCGGATCGTGGACAAGCGATGGGCAATAATAATCGTCGTTTTCTTGCCGGCAATGGAAAAGATCGATTTCTGGATATATTGCTCTGATTCCGTGTCAAGGGAAGATGTCGCTTCATCAAAAATATAGATGTCCGGATTCTTGAGCAAGGCACGGGCGATACTAATCCGCTGTTTCTGTCCGCCGGATAAGCGCACACCTTTTTCTCCTACCAGCGTGTCATATCCTTGAGAGAACCCCAGAATAAACTCGTGGGCATGCGCTTTCTTAGCCGCGGCAATCGCCTGCCTTTTTGTTGCCAGCGGGTTGGCAAATAAAATATTTTCCAGCGCGGTGCGGTTAAAGATTTCGACATTCTGCGAAACCACGGCAATTCGTTTCTTGTAATCTTCGATCTTGTACTGTTTAATGTTCTTCCCATCGACCAGCACTGCTCCCTGAGCAACATCATAATTTCGCAATACCAATTTAGCCATTGTGGTTTTTCCTGAGCCGGAACGCCCCACCAAGGCCACGATCTGGCGAGGTTTGATACCAAGATTTACCGCGGAGAGCACCGGGTTTCCTGAGCTGTAGGAAAAAGTAAGATCTTTAAATTCAACTTGGCCTTGGAGTTTTGATACCGATAGGGCACCGGGATAATTTTTGACTTCCGCTTGCTCCTGCAGCAAGGACGTTAAGCGGTTAATGGATTCCATAGCATCTCCCAGGTAATTGTACAACCTGCCAATGCGCTGCGTTGCTAAAAAGGCCCGTTCCGTGAGCGTATAGACCAACACCAGGCTGCCGGCACTTAACGTCCCTTTCAGGACCAGATAGGCGGCTACTGCCAGCGTCAGAACACGGCCAATGCTGATCAGTAAATTCCTCCACAGAAAGATTGATGACCCTATTTCCCAGCGCTTCTGCGCATTGGCAATATATTCGCCTAATAAAACATTGAATTTCCGGAATTGCCGCTGTTCCTGAACATAATCTTTGACGGTGGTAATGTTCAGGAGGCTTTCTCCTAATTCGCCGACGGCTTCATCATACTTCTGATGATACTTCTTGCGGTAGGGCTGTACTTTTTTTGAGGCGTGCAGTGTAACCAGAAGGATCAGCGGAGTAAATAAAGCGAACAGCAGCGCCAGGACCCACTGCTCATAAAACAGTAAACTCAGCGTAATCACTAACTGGATCGTAGTCGGGATAAATTCTTCAAAGGTAAAATAAACTAATTCGGTCAGCTTATGTGTTCCTTTGGTAATCTTGGAGACCTGTGCTCCCGTGTTGAAAGATTCATGGTACCCCAAATGCAGTTCCAACAGTTTTTTCTTGGCTTTCCGGAGCAGGGTGGTTTCATAGCGGATGGTCCATTTGAAACTGGCTTTTTCTGAGAAATAGTCGATGATTTCCAAGACGACGTAGGCGAGCAATACTCCGCCGATAAAATAGATTAATTGAACGGTATTGCTTTGATTAGTGACAAAATAGTCAATGATGTGCTTAATAATAATGATGGGGATAATTTTGATCCCTTCATAGAGGGCGGCGATAACAATTCCTTTTCCAATTCCCGCCTTGATTTCCGGCACGACCTGCAGAATTTTCCGCAGCCAGCTGTTCTCAGGATTCATAGGGTATGGAAAAGTCAGAAGTTTATAAATCTATTAACTCGGCTCAGAGGACTCCGCTCCACAGAGCAGAGGTGAATGAGCTTATACCGATTGCCTGGCCGGTGCAAGACCGCTGGGCTGTTCAATATTTTTTAACTTGGATTTGTCCAGGCAATCGGCGAAAGCATTTATCTTCTGGGCTTGGGCGAAGCATTCGTCCAGCTCTCTTACCAGCAATGATCAAAATACAACCAAAATATTTATATAAACTGTACTCTTCCAGTTATCACTATGATGAAAGAATTATCCATTTCCTTAACGTTAGCCGGGCTGATTGGCCTTAGCTCTTTTACCGCTCAGCAGGGCAACTATGGAAAGAGAGAAGCCGAAGCGGTTGAAATACAATCGGCGGGAAAGAATAGGCTGGAAAAGGGAAAGAAACGAACAGCTGTTGAGAGCGATCCCTATAAACAATACATCAATACGCTTGAAGTCGTCCTGCCATTTATCCACAGAAAAGATTTAGAAGTGGAAGGAATACAAAAGATCTGTGATGAAGAAGAAATACGGAAGAAACACACAGAACTTCTAAAAAGACTTGCCGCGGCGGAGGCGGCTCTTCCTACCGCCAAAATCACAGAAGTCGCCAATAATACAATCATCTGCTGAATTGAGTTCAATCCGGGCAATCAGCTAAGGCACCAGTTTTCTGAGACTGGCCAAAATTGTTACAAAAAGTATTTAAAGAATCAAAGTATGGGAATAGATGGTGAGATGTTCTTAAAGGTAAAAACAATGAAAAAAACATCTTTGGCAGCAGGAATAACAGCAATGCTTGGAATCCTCGGCTTCAGCGGGTCATTCACTGGAAGAAGTTTTGGTGACGTTCCCGGCCAGTCCGTTTCCAGAAAAAACATGACACAGAAGGTACGAGATGATGAATATAATAACTATGTCAAAAGTATCACTCCCAAAAAAATAATACCGTATGAAATTGATAAGATTACTAAGGAACTAGGATGCAACAGGAAGGAATTAGAATATGAACACTGGAGATACCAGACCATACTAGAACAGAAGCTCTATGAAAAACTAGAGAGGGGGCATGGAGCTGATCCTTCTATCAGCACGATTGTCGCAATCGATGTTAACTTAGCTCTCTGTTTTTCTAAACCAAAAACGCCAGTACATCGTGAACGAATGGAAGACATTGTTAAGCACTACGAGTCGCTTGGCCATTATGGAAATGCCGGAAGAGTAGATTATTACCTCTTTGATCTTTATAAAAACGCCGAGTATCTTAAGAAAGCAAGAGAAAACTTACGAAGAGACCGTCACGGATTTGAAGCCTACCTTAAACTCACGCCGCGGGAAGATCTTCCTCGAGTACGTGACGAACATTTGCAACAGGGAGATCACTTGCGTGCCGGTAAAATCGAATGGTATTTAGGGAACCGAGAAAGAGGCCGGGAACTTATTGAAAAATCCAAGGAGTTTCGGGAAGCGATAGAGGATAGCAGAAAAGCAGTACGGGAAAAAGATTACGGATATGCTATCGGCAGTCTATGGAATGGTTATAGAATACCTTTCACTGAGGAGATAATGAGAGGCCTTTGTAAAAACAATAAAGAGTGTTTACGTGACCTGGAAAGGTATGGGCCCCGTAAAAACAAAGAATTTTTTACACTTAAATCTTCTTATTGCAACGGTGGGCAAGGCAGCTTTCCATTTTCGACTTGAACCATCTGGCATTTTTTGTTTATTGTTGCCAATGAAGATGCTCCTGCCCACTGGGCAAAATCACAGAAGTCGCCAATAATACAATCATCTGCCGAGTTCTTCTTAGTTCCAAAATATCCCCCTGCTCCTCCACTCTCCCTCGTTTCATCACAAGCTGGAACTTGTGTACCACCAACTTCATCACCGGGAGGAGCAGGATCAGGTGATGGTCCTTTCGTTCCCGGCGCTAAACCAATTGGTTTCTTGGCAAATTTTTGCATTTGAGCCCTATCCAGACAATCGGCCAATGTCTCGATTTTCTGAGACTGAGCAGAGCATTCATCCGACTCCCCTATTCTGCCATTGCGAATAATGAACCAAAATATTTATATAAACTGTACTCTTCTAGTTATCACTATAATGAAAGAATTATCCCTTTCCTTAACGTTGGCCGGGCTGATTGGCCTCAGCTCTTTTACCGCTCAGCACTGTAGCTATGAAATTCAGCGTTCAGAGACAGTCGAACTGCAACCAGCACGAGAACATCAAACGGAAGAAAGCAAGCGAAGACAACTCCTTAAGAGAGACCCTTACTGGCACTACATTAATACGCTTGAAGTCGCCCTGCCATTTATCAACAGGAAAGATATCGAAGTAGAAGGAATACAAAAATTATGTGATGAAGAGAAAGTAAAGAAGAAACACGCTGAACTTTTGGAATATATAAAGCAAAGAGAGACACTGCTGCCTACTGCTCAGAATGATGGGCCGATTCACGCCATCTGGGAGTCTACCGACGACCTCATTTGTCTTGACATCAATCTGGCTAATTGTAAATATTGGAACAATTCGGAGAAATACCGGGGACTGATGGAAGATAGTGCTGAGCATTATAACCAGTTGGGAAGGTTCGCCGGAGCAGCCAGGATTTATCACCATTTATCAGAATATTACTTCCATAAAGACACTGAAAAGTCTAAAGAATATATGAAAAAAACCAGGGAATATTTTCGTAAGAGGTGGAATGTTGTTGAAGAAGTGATTAAAATAACACCACTGGAAGAACTTGCTGTCCTACGGGATGAAGATCTACAACACGGGAATTATTGGAGCGCCGGTAAGATTGAATGGTATTTGGGAAATAAGGAAAGAGGGAAAAGTCTCATTATGCAGTCACCAGAATACCAACAATTGGTAAAAGAATCTAAAATATCTGTTGAAAGAGATGAATATTATGATGCAATACAGAACCTCTGGGGAGATTTAATACCATTCTATAAAGAAATTATGAAAGAGTTATGTGGAAGGAATAAGAAATGCCTCCGGGAAGTACAACGCCATGTCCCGGCGAAGAACTATCGGCTGACAATGTTCTAAGTATTTCTTTAGTCCTAGCCTAAGCCTGGACAGGGCGGCTTCTTTTCTTCTCCTGCACTTTCGACCTGCTGGCAGATTTTTGGCGTTCCCATTCGACCGCCCAATACAGAACCGCCAAAATCACAGAAATCACCAATAATGCAATCATCTGCCGAATTCTCTTTTGTTCCAAAGTATCCGCCTGCTCCGCCTTTCCCGGCGGTTTCATCACACTTAGGAACCGTTGTGCCACCAACTTCATCACCAGGAGGAGGGGGATCCGGTAGCGGCTTATTTACGGGCGAATCTGTTGCTCCTCTGGGCACTTTTCCTGTTTTTTCAAAGCAATTTGTCAGGCCTTCCCACTGCTTAAGCATCTTTTCAGCCTGACCGGAACAATCTCCTGGTTCACCACCATCATCAGGTGTTGGCATACTTTTCTTATCATTTAGTTTCACAAAATTTTTTGAATCTTTTTTGTCTCTCTCTTCTTGAGCCCTTTCGTTTTCCTTCTCACTCTTGGAAGGATCGTCATTTTGCCGATGTCCTTCTGCATGTTTCATAATACCTTCCGCGGTATAATATTTGCCATCCTTATTCGGAGAAGGCATAGTCGTTGGCTTTCCCGGCGGCTTAACATCGCTTTCAGTTATGTATACTGTATCTGATTTTTTATCATAACACTCATGTGCATATCCTTTACCACAAATATCATTTATTTCTTTATCATCGGCAATTCGCACGTTCAGGCCTGATTTCCTCTCATAATCCCCTTCCTCATTTTTCTTTGTACCTAGCCACTTGGCTTCCCGGCTGGAGGGTTCTCTTCCACAATCTTTACCATCATCCCCGCATTTTTTTCCAATGCCAGTAAGACAATAAGTACTGGTACAAGGCCCTGTGGCTGCAGATGGCCTGCACTGATTATCCGGCAAACCATTGTAATTTACAATTTCATTCATCCTTGCGCCTGCCTGCTGATGAGCAAAATTAGAGACACATTGTCTTGCTTCACCAGCACTTCCCGCTGCAATTTGTTGGGTTTCCGATAAAATACAGGCATTCGGTTTATTTAACCCAAACTGTCCTGCACCTCCCCCACCAGCTAAATCTTTGGCTAAGTCACCCGGGTTTGCGGTACAAGCTTCTGAGAATAACGAGGCAAACAGCATTGCCTTCTCGTATTCCCCTTTGAGGCCTTCTCCCGTGCTGGAGAT
>JAHFSD010000008.1:26460-39980 GCA_023265925.1 archaeon | reverse complement strand
TTATTTATCTCTTTCACGCCAGCGTCGCATAATCCGGTAGTGCGGCAGAGGAAACGCCGACTCTCGAATCCGGAAAAAGATAACTGCTCCCTTCGGGGATTCTCGGTTCAAATCCGGGCGCTGGCGTTATATTTTTAAAGACTGGGGCAATCTCCCAGTCGCAGATGAAAAAAGCGGTCAAGAAACTCTTGGGGTACAACAGTACTGATCCACAGGTTTTTTTAGTAGCGACTGCCTACAACTCTACAATCAATGGACAAATTGCGACCGATGTACTGGGTCTTACTTTTTTGGATAGGTGGCCAAGGGTAGTGGTCTTTTTGGGGAAGGATAAGTATACCGCTGAACTCATCGGGAAGAGCAAGGTGTTTTCTATTAGTCTTCTCTCCACGAAACAACTGGAATTGGTAAGAAATTTTGGGATGTTTTCTGGCCGGGAAACCAATAAGTTCACAAATGTAAAATTTAAACTTTCCGCCACAGGAAGTCCGATCATCAGCGACAGCGTTGGGTATGCAGATTGTAAAGTGATTGAGCAGGTAGATTTGGGTGATCACACTGCTTTTGTCGGGCTTATCGTAAAGAGTGAATTACTCCAGGATGATGTTCCGTTACGCGTATCTTTATTCCTGCGGCAGGCGCCGAAGAGTTGGCTCGTACGCTTGGCTTTTACAACGCGGCAGAGTGCAAAAGCTGTGGAAAAGCCCATGAAAGAGTATGCCCGGCAAAAAGGACTCATAACAAGGTAAGTGCTGGCAATTCTATTTTATACGTGATCTTTCACCGCGAAAGAACTTTCTCCAACCCTTCATGGACCTTGGTAGCGATAAACTCGTAAAATGGCCGCTGGTAGGATGTTTCATTGCGGATAATGCCTTTCTTCGCTTCATCCAGCAGCCAGAAATAGAGCCATCGTTCGTGGGGGCGGACAATTGCTGGGCAATATCCGGCCCGATGCAGAAGAAAGTTTTGCACCAACCGGCTGCTGCGTCCGTTGCCATCAGAAAAAGGATGGATCCATAACAGGTGCAGGTGGAGATAAGCGGCTAACTCCACGGGATGAGTGGTTGAAGCCAGCTCGTTGGTCTCTTTAAACAATTCTGCCATCAATTTTTGAACATCTTCATAGCGTGGCGTGGCCACCTCATGAGGGACGGCAATGGTGACATCATGCTGTCGCAGCCCTACTTTTCCTTCAGGAACGATAATACTTTGGATAACTTCAACATCCCGCGGGGTAAGAGTATCTTTATCGATATTGTCAGTGCAATACCACCAGGCGGTATTTAACCGGCGAAGTAAGCGTTTGGCATCACGATCCAGGCGTCGTCGGCTGCTATGGGTATATTCTGGGCATTCGATATACAGAGAAGTGTTTAGTGCTTCATGCTCGAGGGCCGAATACCGTTGATTGTGCTGCTTGAGAATTCGCTCATTTTTGGAGTTATCAATCTCTCTCTTCAACTTGTCCAAGTCTTGCAGTGTGCTCTCGGCGATATAGGAAATTCGCATCATGTTTGCTGTAACCGCAACTACCTAGACATCCACCATCTCAATCTCTATATTAAGATTTTCGGGTATAGGCACCCGCATCACCAGCCGCAGCGTCCGTTCATCAGCCGCCAGGTCAATCAGCCGCTTATGGATGCGCATCTCATAACGCTCCCAGGTCGCTTTGCCTTCACCGGAAGGAGAACGCCGTGTCGTCAGCTTTAACCGCTTGGTCGGCAGGGGAATCGGCCCGCGCAGTTCCGTTCCGGCCTTGTCGGCAATCTCCTTGATGCTGGCACAGACTTGATTGATCTTGTCAATTTCAATACTGGCTAATTTTATGCGGGCGCGTTGGACCATCAGCGTGAACCACAATAAACCTCGTATTTACTGTGGGTTGATTGGCTTGGGGAAGCGGGTTATTTATAAAACTTCGTGTTATGGATGGGCACCGGCGACGTGTGTAGGTTCAGGTGACGGCTAACTTAAAACACCTTCTTTACCCAGATACTGATCCCTTTCATCACTGCCGTATTCGAAAAAAGAAGCTTAAAGAAATAAATAGCCAAAATCACCAAAATGATCCCCATGGTAATCTCCAGTGCCAGCGTCTTGTAATGCTCCCAGGCATCGTGCTGCCAGCGGACACGGTAAAGATTAACCGGCTCAGGTATTCCTTTCAATTGATGCGGGCCTAGAGCGACGGAAGAAATTTCATTCTTGTTCATGCTGTTGAAGACGGATTCCGTGAAATAAACCTGTCCTGGATCGGTAATCCCTTCCACCCTGGCCGCAATGTTGACTGGATCGCCATAAACATCATTATCCCTGACCAGAACTTCACCGCTGTCGATCCCTACGCGGATTTGCAGCGGCTGTTCCTGCCCGTGCTGCTCGTTGTATTCTTCAAACTTTTCCTGTAGCTTCTTGCCGCAAAGCACCGCATTGGTGGGCGATTCAAAGGTGACCAGAAAGGCATCACCGATCTTCTTGATGATGGTTCCAGAGAACTGCTTTAACACCGGCTTGGCCAGGTTGTCAAACGTATCATGCAGGCGGCTGAATTCTTCCCGGTTAAGCTGGGTGGTGCGGTGGGTGTATTCCACTAAGTCAATGAACAGGACAGTAAGGTGCTTGGAGATGACCATGGAAACTTGAAAAACACCGGCCTGTTTATAAAACTTTCAAGGTTGAGAAAGTTCACCCTTCCTTCACAATTCCTTCCTTCGTATAGCGTTCATGAACCGGATGGGTGCCTTCTTCTTCGATTTCCCACTCATCCAGACGTTTCTTTTTCTTCTTTTTCTGCTTCAAAAGTTCTTCCGTCATCGTTCTTTCCTCAACTCCCGGACCAGCAACGGCGTAACATCAATCCTGTTGGTAGGATGATTAATAGTATTGGCAGTAATGATTCGTCTGATACCGGCTTTCCGCAATTTCGGCCAGGCCTTCTCGGCAAAAATGCCATGAACAGCGATAGCAATAACTTCTTTTGCCCCATGGTGATACGCTTCTTTCGCCGCTTCAATTAAGGTATAACCGGTAGAAATGATGTCATCCACGATCACTACTTGTTTTCCTTCCAGAGGAATGGGCTTCACCATCTTGACCCGCACTTTGCGGGAATGATACCTGGTCTTTTCAAAAATAGTGGATTCCGTGCCAATTGCCCGGGCAATTTTCCCCGCCCATTGTGAGGATTCCCGGTCCGGACCAACTAACACGGCCTGGGGGAAGTGTTTCTGAATGTATTCCGTGATGAGATCGTTGGAGGTAAGCGCTGCTCCCGGGACGGAAAAAATCTCCTGCAGCAAGCGATAGCGGTGCAGGTGCGGATCGATACTGATGACTTTATCAACGCATCTGCTTAAATGCTTTCCCAGAATCCTGCTGCTGACCGCTTCCCCCGGATGAAAGCGTTTGTCCTGGCGGATGTACGCCAAGTAGGGAGCAACCAGAATGACTTTCTTTGCCCCGAGATCCTGGGCGGTTTCTGCAGCAAAGAGCACCTTCAGGAAGGAATCGTTGGGATTAGGTTGGAAAGAATGCACGATAACGACTTTTTTTCCTTTCACCGCACGGTTATATTTCAAATACAGATCGCCGTCGGGGAAGGAAGAAATGGTTAAAGGTGAATAAGGGGCGTGGAGTTTACGGGCTAATTCTTGGGCCAGTTTCTGGGAATTGCCGCAGGTGGTAAGGAACATGGGGGAACCTCTTTTGGTAGGATGAAGGAATGGTTGTTTCTTTATAAAATTGCCGAAGAAATCTTTATATAATCTCCCCTACTTGTCCAGCAGAATGATCAAAAAGCTTATCCTTGACCCGGAAAAATTAAGGAAACTGGAAGAGTTGCGCCAGGCCGGAATCGATCCTTACCCCTACACCTACGACGTCACTCACTGGGCCACCGAAATCAACGCTAAATTTTCCTCCCTGAAGCCGGCGGAACAGACGACACATCAAGTCAGTGTCGCCGGACGGGTGCTGCTCCGTCGAGTCATGGGCAAAGCCAGCTTCTACCACCTGCAGGATCAGACCGGACGGGTGCAGATCTACCTGCAGGAAGACCGGTTGGGAAAAGAGCAGTATGAACTGCTCACCAAAAAAGTTGATACGGGCGATATTCTGGGCATCGAAGGCGTCATCTTCAAGACAAAAATGGGCGAAGTGACCATTGCCGTGCGGGATTTTAAAGTCCTCTGCAAATCGCTGCTGCCCCTACCGGAAAAGTATCATGGCCTGAAAGACATCGAATTAAAGTACCGGCAGCGCTACGTGGATTTGTTCGTCAACCACGAGGTGAAAGAAGTCTTCCAGAAACGCAGCGTCATGATCCGGGCGGTACGGGACTATTTCGCCGGACACGATTTTCTGGAAGTGGAAACGCCGACACTGCAGACCATCTATGGCGGGGCTAGCGCCAAGCCGTTCGTCACTCACATCAATGCCTGGGACATGAAGATGTACTTATCCATCTCTCCCGAACTGTTCCTGAAACGCCTGCTGGTGGGCGGGCTGGAAAAAGTCTTTACGATTTGCAAGAATTTCCGCAATGAAGATGTTGACCCTTCCCATAACCCGGAGTTTACCATGCTGGAAGCCTATGAAGCCTATGTGGATTACAACCGGATGATGGAGCACATGGAAAATGTATATGAGCAAGCTTGCAGTGCGGTCAATGGCTCACCGAAAGTGAAGCAGAAGTATAAAGGGGAAGAGGTGCTCCTGGATTTTAAAGCACCTTGGAAAAGGATGACGGTGCTGGACGCCATCAAACACTATGCGGACCTTGACGTTTCCAAAATAAGTCTTGACCACCTGCGGCAGCTGCTGCGGGATAAAAGGATTGAGTGGGAAGGCGAATTAACCTGGGGCTTAGGCGTTTCCCGCTTGTTTGAAGAGCTGGTGGAAGAAAAATTAATCCAGCCGATTCACATCACCGATCATCCTAAAGAAACCACGCCTCTCTGTAAGATTCACCGGAAGGATCCGCGCTTGATTGAGCGGTTTGAATCCTTTTGTTTAGGGATGGAATTGTCTAATGCTTATTCGGAATTGAATGATCCAGTCCTGCAGCGGCAATTGCTGGAAGAACAGGCGGAACAGCTGCGGGCCGGAGCGGAAGAAGCGCATCCGCTGGATGAGGATTTTTTGAATGCTTTGGAGTATGGGATGCCTCCTGCTGGCGGTTTAGGAATTGGGATTGACCGGATGGCTCTGCTGCTGACGGGACAGGATGCCCTGCGCGAGGTCATTTTGTTTCCAACGGTGAAGCCGCTGGATGAGAAGAAGTGATTGGCGGTCAATAACTACATCTCCCGGAAATTCTTTGGTCTGGAGCTCTTTAAATGAGCAGCTGTCCAAGATATATTTCTCCCGGTGTGTACGGAGTAGCCCTTTCTCCCTGACAATAATACGCTTCACTGGGGATGGTACGTAGAGGAATATTTCCGGAGTTCACCCACTAATTCTTTGACTTGTTCCACAAGCAAACCACGAGCTGCTTCTGCCTCTTTCACCACTTTCTGATACTTGAGTCGGATGGTATCGCTCTCCACAAGAACTTCACTATACGCACGCTCCTTCCCCTCTTTCTGTTCCCAGCGGTAGTTCACGCGCAGAGGATCCTGGTGCAACAGCGTTTCCCGCAGAGTTTCGTTTTTCCTCAGCCGCGGCGCTAATTCCATGGGCAGTGGAAGCCTTCCTCCTATTTATGCCTTTCCCACTCCAAAATGCTCACATAAGTTTATTATAGCTTGTTTCCTTCTGCCCGGATATGGCGGCACAACCAGCCACGACAGCGGCTCCCTTTGAACCGGCCAAGCTCTACGTCTGGGTGAAAAGCCTGGAAAGCAAAACCAATAATCTCATCCGGGAAGTTGATCTGCTCAAGAATGATGTCCTGCGCCGGCAGGGGCAGTTAAAAAAAGAGTATCAGGTGATGAACGAGGATCTGGTCGAGTTTCGCCACCAGCAGGAAGCCTTAGTGCAGAAAATGGATCTGCTCGTCAAAGAGTTAAAGAAAACGGCGGGAAGCGAAGAAGTGCAGACGTTAAAGAAGTACATGGACTTATGGAACCCGCTGAATTTTGTCACCCAGCGGGACGTCGAGCGGGTGATAGAAGCAAAATTGGCAGAGCGGGATTTCCGCATCCAGCAGCATAAAGATTAAATAGACGACCCCTTTCCTAGCTAAAAATAAATAGACCAACCTATTTCCCAGCTAAACAGATACAAGCACAGATACAAATAAATAGACACAAGATACAAAAAAAGGTGATACTCATGGCACTCTATCCTCAACGGAACAATATCGCTGCGGAAGCGATCCAGCTGCGTCAGCAGGGGCTGCCCGACAGCATCATCCATCAGGAACTGCAGAGCCGCGGCTATGCGCCGGGGCAGATTGATCAAGCTCTGCAACAGGCAGAATCAGCAGCAATGTCCCTGCCCACGTATGCCGAATCGGCCGCTCCCGATACCGATCGGGGCAATATCTATGAGCGCATTGAAGAGATCACCGAAAGCATCATTGATGAGAAATGGGACGACTTGATTGCCGAAGTGAAAAAAATCGTCGAATGGAAAGAGTCCATGGAGCAGAAGCAGGCTAAAATCCAGGGTGATCTGGACCAGCTCAAGGAGAATTTTACCATGCTGCATCAGGGCGTTTTAGGCCGGCTGGAAGATTACGATGACCGAATGAGGGAGGTAGGGACGGAATTAAAAGCGGTAGGCAAAGTGTTTAAGGACGTGATTCCGCAGTTTGTCGAGAATGTCAAGGAGTTGTCGTCGGTGACGGAAAAGATGAAGAAGGGGTAAATAGGAAACAATGGTGAAAAAAATGGTAAAAAAATCTTTATTGTTGGGCTTGTTGGGTTTACTTATTATTTTAATTGGCTGTGCCACGGAAGATTTTCCACCCGAACCGGGAAAGCCGGGAACGGTAGGAGGAAGATCGTTTGCCGGGAAGGCAGTTGACGGTGGGTATGCGGGTGCTGATGCTTATGCGGAACCACCTCTCTCTTTTAGCATCGACCAGGACTCTTTTCAATTCAAGAATACAGAAAATTCTGAAGCTTTATATGTGGAACTTCAGGAAGAAGGTTTCCTGGATTATGTCTACATAACCGGTTACACTGTTGGCTGTAGTGGTTCCTGGCGAGAATTCGCTTTTGAGGGGGAGCGGGTGGGTGAGAGCAATTGGTTGCGCGGCGATGCTTTTGCCACCATAAATGTGGATTTAAATGACTTTTGTCTTGGTCAGGAAAATTACGTTGTAGCCTATGCCTGTAGCAAGAACACGAAAGAGGACCCCTGGAATTGTCATGGGGATAAATGGATGTTGCACCAATTTGGCATTGGCATCGAACTGGAGGAACAGGGATGTACCACTGCTGCCGATTGTCCCGCGAATAATGATTGTGTGTATGGACAGTGTATAGCGTTACCGGGGGGCCCAGGGGGGCCGGGCGTGCTGCCAACCCAATAGATAATTGCGTTGATTAGGTGATATCAATAACGCCTTTTTAATACACGAAAATCGTCTCGGATTTTCGGTACTGAAAATGTCTGTCATTTTCAAGTATAGTGAAACGCTAAATTTATCGTAACATAATCAGCGCAATTATCTATAAGAAGAAACCTAATTGTTCTACCACCATAATCCATATAAATTTGACAGCCCAAAAAAGAGCCATGCTTCTCCAGCAGTTAAAGCTCAAAAACATCCGCTCCTACTTTGACCAAACCATTACCTTCCCTTCCGGCTCCACCCTGCTGAGCGGCGACATCGGTTCGGGAAAATCAACCATCCTTCTGGCCATCGAATTTGCCTTATTTGGCACCGCCCGTCCCGATTTGCCGGGGGAAGCTCTGCTGCGGAAGGGAACTACCCAGGGAAGCGTGGAATTATCATTTCAACTTCACGATCAATGTATCACTATCTATCGCGCCCTGAAGAAGGAAAAAGATGCCATCAAGCAGCTGCCCGGCTACATCATCATTAACAACGTCAAGAAAGACTTAATGCCCATCGAATTGAAAGCAGAAATCCTGCAGTTGCTGGGCTACCCGGAAGACTACCTGACCAAAAACAAGAATTATATCTTCCGTTACACCGTCTACACGCCGCAGGAAGAGATGAAGCTGATCCTGCAGGATGACTTGGAATTCCGCCTGGACAGCCTGCGTAAGATTTTCAACGTGGACAAGTACAAGATCATCCGTGAGAATGTGGAATTCTACCTGAAACAATTACGGGCGCAGATCCGGCAGTTTGAACTGCAGACTGAACCGCTGGAAAGCCTGAAGCGGCAGGCCCAGGCTTTGCAGGAGGAACAGGAAAAAGAAACACGTTCCCTGCAGCAGGCGACAACGTTGTTAAAAGAATTACAGGAGCACCTGCAGCAGCAAAAGCAGCAGCTGGAAGTGTGGGAGCGGGAGCAGCAGCACGTTCGGCAATGGCAACAGCAGCAGCAGATGTATTCAGCGGTATTGGCTGAGAAAATAACCCAACGCCGCTCAATCCTGGAAAAACAGGAACAGCTCCGGATTGAAATTGCCCAGCTGCTCCTTCCGGATACCTCCCTGGAAAAAATCAAGGAAGAGGCTGCTTTCTGGGAAGAGAAACGAATGGTTCTCCTGCAGAAGAAATCAAAACTGCAGGAGCGGCGGGCACAACTGCAGAAATTAAGCAAAGAGACGCTCCCGGAAGCAGGATCATTGCAGCAAGAAATCGCCCTTATCCCCGAGAAGGAACTGCTCTTCCGGCAATTACAACAGCAGTCTGGCCAGCGGCCGCTGCTGGAGCGCAAGAAACAGCAGATGGATGAACTTCTTCATAAAACCAATGAAAGCATCACCAGGAACGAAACGCTGTTGCAGCAGGCGCAGGACGTGGAGCAGAACATTGTGACGTTTGACCAATGTCCGACCTGTTTACAGCCGGTCTCCCCCGAGCATAAGCACCGTGTCCAGGAAGAAGAACAGAGAAAGATCCGGCAGGCGGAAGAATTGCTTTTTGAATTCAAGAAAAAGCGGGAAGAAATCCGGCAGCAGCACGACAACGTGCATCACGAGATCATCCGCGCCATCCAGCAGGAAAACCTGTTGACGAGGACAACGCTGGAATTAGAGCAGTTACGGGAGAAGAAACAGCGCCTGCAGGGAAAAGAGGATCAATTGCAATCCTGGGCGGAAGAGCAGGAATCCCTGCAGAGAGAGGTAAACTCCTTAGAAACGTTGGAAGGGAAAGAGCAGCATACGGTGAAACTTAAGCGGTTGACAGAACTGCTGCAGCAGTTCACCCGGAAACAGGCTTGGGAACAGCAGCTGCAGGATTTAGGAAAGCAGCTGGCACAACATCAACTGCAGGTGCAGGAACTGCAGCAGAACGTGCAGGAAGTGGAAGAAAAACTGTCAGAAGTTAAAGACCTTTCTGCCCCGATCAGCGACAAGAAGAACATCGTCAGCCAGCTGCAGGAGCAGGAAAAAGCGTTTTCCGTCCGGCAAGCCCAGCTGCAGGCACGAATTGAGGCGCGGCAGCAGCAGGAACAGCACTTCCAGCAGCAAATCCAGCAATTGACGGAGATAAAAAACAAGGTAGTGCGGCAGAAGGAGCTGCACCATTGGCTGGAAGAGCATTTCCTGAAACTCACCTATACGATGGAAAGGCAGATCATGCTCAGCATCCATTACCTTTTCAGCCAGCTGTTCCAGGAATGGTTTTCGCTGCTGATTGACGATGAAACCGTGACGTCCAGGCTGGACGATTCTTTTACGCCGGTCATTGAGCAGAATGGCTATGAGATTGCTTTCACTAATTTAAGCGGGGGTGAGCGGACTTCCGCCGCACTGGCCTACCGCCTGGCGCTGAATAAAGTGATCAATGACGTTATTCAGGACATCAAGACCAAAGACCTGTTGATTCTGGATGAGCCTACCGATGGCTTCAGCTCTGAGCAGTTGGATAAGGTCAGAGAAGTGCTGGAGCGGCTGAATTTGAACCAGACTATTATCGTGTCGCATGAATCCAAGATTGAATCGTTTGTGGAGAATGTGGTAAGAATCAGGAAGGAAGGGCAGGTGAGTGGGGTCTCTGAATAAAAAGGTAGGCCTCGGGCGCCTGCCGATGCTCATCGCCGAGCGACCGCTTTCTCCAGCGAAAGTGCTCCCGCTGGTACAAGAAGTCAAACTTGCTGAGGTGAAAGAAATCCGAACCGCCAACTTTGAATTGTAA
This sequence comes from archaeon, assembly GCA_023265925.1. Taxonomy (GTDB): domain Archaea; phylum Nanobdellota; class Nanobdellia; order Woesearchaeales; family GW2011-AR9; genus JAHFRS01. The sequence continues at coordinate 29,746 of JAHFSD010000008.1, read as the reverse complement.
CGGATATTCGGCATCGACGCGTTTTAAAAGAAAGATTTATAAGAATTCTTGCTTTTTATACCCTATGCGTGAAGACGTAAAGATTTGGTGGGACTTAGCCATAGATGATATAGATACCGCTCAGGAGGTGCTCGAATGGGTGAAAAAGAAGTTATCCTAAAGAAACTAGAGCGTTTCGGGAAAGAGATTTCTCAGGAATTAAAGGTAGATAAGCTGCTGTTTTTTGGCTCCAGAGCACGAGGCGAAGCGCACCAAGACAGCGACATTGACCTGTTGATAGTATCTTCCAGCTTCCAAAGGGTGAAATCGTTTAAAAGAGCAATAAAGCTCTATGATTATTGGGATTTAGACTATCCCGTCGATTTTTTGTGCTTAACTCCGCAGGAATTTACCAAGAAAAAAAAACAAATTGGCACCATCCGGCAAGCGGTCAAAGAAGGAATTACGATTCCGGCTGGTTAATTTCCCACCACCACCTTTAGATAAAATCATCCCTTTTTAGTAGAACGCCTTTCCCGGCGAAAGTTTAAATACATTGCTGATTTCTCAATGAGCGATGAAACTGGTTCCGGGGTTCAGTGCCGAAAAAAAGGCCATCGGAAAACTCTTTCCCTTCGTGAAAAATCCAGCGGGATTCTATGCTAAAAACAAAGAAAAGAAGGAAACACTATTGCTGTTCCTGGCGGTGATTATCCGGCTGTCCGCAATCATTGATTTCATCGTCACCCTGCTGTTTCATCAGAAACCGCTACTGTTTGCCGGAGTAAAATTAGCCCTTCTTGTTCTATTCGCTTCCAGCATTGCTTCCATTGTGCTGGCCGTGAAAGCGGGAATCATGAACTTTGTTGTGAAGCAGCTGTCCCCTGCCGATGACCTGAAAGCTGCTCAGAGAGTCGTCGCTTACGCTTTGATAACCTTTCTTCTTCCTTCTTTTCCTTTTTCTCCAGCAATACAGGCACTGGCGCTTATTCTCCTGGAAACGATTGGCATCTCCCGGCAGTATCGGCTAACGACGTTTAAATCCTTGGTTGTTGCCTTGATTCCCTTTGCGATTATTGCCGTTGTTGTTCTCTTACTGACCTATTTGTCCATAGGGAATGCCGGAATGGAGAAACTGGCGGGCAGCCTGCTGCTAAAGTAAGGTGCCAAATCCAGCAGCGGCTTACATTTTAAGGAATAAAAACAGTCAAAGGTCGTCAGGTGAAAGAAATCCGGCCCGCCCACCTTGAACTGTAACGGATATTCGGCATCAACACTGATGCCGTCATCCAGAATCTTCAGGTCGAGCTTGATCTCCTGCTGCTGCAGAATCGCCTGATGGGAAATGTTCTGCAGGACGAATAGCTTAAAAAATGAAGATAATTTTATAAAGTATCAGCTCTTTTTACATTTAAGATGGCAACAACGACAGTAACTATCCCTGAAGAAATTTCGCCAGCCATAGACCAAGTAATCAGCGAATTTGGCTTTAACACCAAAGAAGAGTTTGTCCAGGAGGCAATTAGAGATAAAGTTATTATGCTTAAGAAAAAGCTTTTTTTTAGTGGAAGTGATAAAGTTGCTGAGCAGTTACACCAGGAAGGGATTGCCGAGAAAGATATCCTTGACGACTTTCACAAGAAGAAACACCCATGAGGCCGCTGCTGGCGGTGGATGCCACGCCGATAATTTCAGCGCTGATTGGCGGGTTCTCCCGTGAGATTCTGTTCGACCATAACTTTGAATTTATTACAACGGAATTTACGGTGGGGGAGGTGATGAACTATATTCCTTATATTGCGAAAAAAACTAATCTTCCTGAAGAATTCATAACATTTCTGTTGGGGCTTTTGCCACTTAAAGTCTATAAAAAAGAGGAGTATCGGGATTATATTCCCACAGCACAACAATTAATCGCTGATCCTGGCGATGTTGACATTCTTGCCTTGGCCCTGGCCAAGAAATGCCCTCTCTGGAGCAACGATACTGATTTCGAAGGAATACCTGAAATTCGGTTGGTGAAAACAAAGGACTTTGCCTAATCCCCACCACAACCTTTATATAAAATCATCCCTTTTTAGTAGAACTATGGGCTTGACAGAATTACTCAGAAAGACCGTATTGGGAACAGCCTTAGCCTTATCTCCTTCCTATTACGCTGGCTGCAGCTCTTCCCCGCAGCAAGAAACTATTGACGTCAAAGTGCAGCAGGATACGACTAATGCTCAAGGGCAGGCCTTTGCCGGAACGGCCCAGGAAATTACCGTGGTAAGTAATAGTGGGAATTCCCTGCCGGACGTTTCAGTCTCCCTGTATTCTTTACCTTCCCAGGGAGATGTCTATCTGGCCAAAACACTGCAAAATGAAGGTGGTATTGCAGCCTATGCACTGAAAACCACGCCGGCATTGAAGGGAAAAAAACAATATTCTTTGGAAGGCAGCAGGACATTGATCATCCAGCCTAATGAAGGCGTTACCATCTTCGACCAGGATTCGGAAGAAGTTGTTTATGACTTATTTGAGCATTGGGTTGACGGGAACTGGTTTAGGTGTGACGGGATTTATACCACAAAACAGCTGCTGGAAGGCCGGGCACAGGCATTAGAGTTGGTGGGAATCATTGCTTACTTTGAGCCTACTGTCGCGGGAAAAGTAAAGACGATCACCGACACGATTCAGTATTTGATTGACCAGAAGATTTTACAGGATTTAGAGCCAGACAAGAAATGGTTTGTTCTTTCTCCGGCAAATCCGGTAGGGTATCCATTGACAATCATGCGGGGACTGGCACAGCAAGGGTTTGATGAAGGGACGTATGATCAGCTGAATGAGGTGTGTGTGGATAAGACGATGGGAGACGACGATTCTTGTTTCACGGCAGGCTGTCCGGAAGAGAATTGTGTGTTTTATGATGATTTTAACGGGACGGAATTGGATGGGTGTAGGTGGCCGGTGCTAGCACGTTATGGAAATCCCTATGTAGAAAATGGACATTTAATTTTATCTGAAAGTTCAATCGCTGGTGCTCCTTATCATGCCGCAGAACCAGTGTGCTCTTCTATGACAACGGAATTTAGATTTAGGATAACAGGAATAACAAATGAAGGACAACTAGAAGTTATATCTGAAGGAGTCGACGCAGTTTACTTTAGTGCTGATCTACGCGGAATATTTATGGATTGTAGTTCGACAGGTGATACTTCAGATTTTATCAAAATCAATTATCAAGAATGGCTTACAGTGAAAATTGAAAGAGAAAGAGATGAGGGGGGGCTATATATAAATAACCAGTTCATTAGTTCCATAG